>JAPKYK010000003.1:0-300000 GCA_026394395.1 Methanomassiliicoccales archaeon | reverse complement strand
GCCGCGCTCACCGTCTCCGACCGTCTGTCCGTATCCAACATGGTCATCGAGGCCGGGGCCAAGGCCGGGGTGTTCCCCTGCGACGCCGCCACGGTCGCCTACATGAAGACGGTGCGCAAGGGCGCGTTCAAGGCCACCAGCCCGGACCACGGGGTGACGTACGAACGTACCCTGGAATACGACCTGTCAGAACTTGAGAGCATGGTGGCCATGCCGCACCTTCCGTCGAACGGAAGGAAGGCCAGCGAGGTGGACGTGGAGATCGACCAGGCGTACCTCGGCTCATGCACCAACGGGCGCATCGAGGACCTGCGCATGGCCGCCGAGGTCATGCGCGGACGGAAGGTCCACCCGAACGTGCGCATGGTGGTCGTGCCCGCTTCCGTCAAGGTGTTCGAGCAAGCCATGGCCGAAGGGCTACTGGCCGAGCTCTCCCGCACCGGAGCCTTCATCTCCGGTCCGACCTGTGGAGCATGCCTGGGAGGGCACATGGGCGTACTCGCTCCTGGAGAGAGATGCATAAGCAGCACCAATCGGAACTTCATCGGTCGCATGGGCCATCGTGATTCCGAGGTGTACCTGGCTGGACCGGCGGTGGTGGCCGCTTCGGCCGTCACCGGCCGCATAACCGACCCGCGCGACCTGGAGGGAGCACCATGAAGAACGTGAAAGGCCAGGTATGGCGGTTCGGGGACCACGTGGACACGGACCAGATCATCCCCGCCGAGCGCCTTACCAGCGACAACAACGACAAGCTGGGCACCTTCGCCTTCGAAAAGGTACGGCCGGAGATGGCCAAGCAGGTGAAGAAGGGCGACCTGATCGTGGCCGGCCGCAACTTCGGCTGCGGGTCCAGCCGAGAGCACGCCCCGCGGGCGCTGCTCCAGGTGGGAATATCGTGCGTGGTGGCAGAGAGCTACGCAAGGATATTCTACCGCAACTGCATTAACACCGGACTGCTGCCAGTGGAGTGCCAGGTGGAGGCTGACGATGGAGACGTTCTCTCCGTGGACTTCGCCAAGGGCGCAATTGTCAACGAAACGAAGGGAAAGGAGTGGAAGTTCGCCCCCTTCCCCCGTTTCGTACAGGACCTGATAGACAAGGGTGGCCTCATGGCCAAGATCAAGGAGGAAAAGAGATGCTCAAGGTAGCGGTACTGCCTGGCGACGGCATTGGCCCGGAAGTGGTGGCCGAAGGGGTAAAGGTTCTGAACGCCCTGTCCGAGAACTACTCGGTCAAGTTCGACTTCCAGAAGTTCGGCATAAACGCCGAGAGGTACCTGCGCACCGGCGAGCTGGTGACCGAAAACGACATGGACCAACTGAGGAAGTTCGACACTATATTCCTGGGTGCCATCGGCGACGACCGCGTGAAGCCCGGCGTATTGGAGAAGGGCATACTGCTGGCGCTGCGCTTCGGCTTCGACCAGTACATCAACCACCGTCCGGCGCCGTTATGGAAACCGTTCGGCCGCCTGAAGAGGGACATGGACTTCAACATCGACGTGTTCCGCGAGAACACCGAGGACTATTATGTGGGTGCGGGAGGTCGCGTCTCCAACGGCAAGGGCGTGCTGGACCTGCGCGTGAAGCGCGAACTGTACGATATGAAGATCCGTTTGGAGGTCAACGCGGACGCTGCTGACGACTACGCCTTCGAGATCGGCATGATGTCCCGCAAGAACATCGAGCGCTTCGCCGACTTTGTCATCGAGAATACCAACGTCATCGGCGAGAAGTACATCACCGTCATCGACAAGGCCAACGTGTGCAGCAACATCTACAGCCTGTGGCGGGAGATCTGGGTTGATAAGTGCCGTCGCGCCGGGATCGAATTAGGCTTCATGTACGTGGACGCCATGACCATGGCCCTGGTCAAGAACCCGGACAAGTTCCGGGTGATCGCCACGCCCAATATGTTCGGGGACATAATCACCGACCTGCTGGCCGAGGTTACCGGCGGGCTCGGACTGGCTCCGGGCGGCAACATTAACCCCCGCGGGATATCCATGTTCGAGCCGGTGCACGGCTCCGCGCCCAAGTACAAGGGCATGGACCGCATCAACCCCGTGGCCACCATACTGGCGGCCAAGATGATGCTGGACAATCTGGGACGGCGCGATCTAGGTCAGGTGGTCTTCGACGGAGTGCGCGCCGCCTTCAACAAGGGCGTGTGCACCCAGGACCTGGGCGGTAAAGCCAAGACGCACGAGATGGGCGACGCGGTCGTAGCGGCCATCCAAGGGTCGAAGTAGACCTAAATCAAAACAAACCATTTCCAGATCTTACTTTAAAGAATGACATAAGCATATCATGGGTCTGGATGGAGCGAGCGCGCATCCAAATTCCATTATGGCCTATGTAGTCAAGGTTTCCCGATGCGGTGATCACTTGGACCTTACAATATCCTCGTAGGTCTCCAAGGTCCGCTTGGCGATCTCATCCCAGGTGAAGGACCTCATCCGCTCACGGGCGGCCTCGCCGAGCTGCCGCCGGCGGTCCGGGTCCGCGTTCAAGGCGTTCATGGCCTGGGCCAAGGCCTTCTCGTCCTGCACTGGCACCAGCACCCCCGCGTCCCCCACGACCTCCGGCAGCCCTCCGGTGTTCGAGGCTATAACCGGTTTCCCATAGGACATGGCCTCCGCCGCCACCATCCCGTAGGCCTCCTTCACCGAGGGGATGACGAACATGCGGCAGGAGGACAGCATCTGCACTTTCTCCTCCTCGCTCACCCTGCCCATGAAATCGATGCGGTCGCTGAGCTTCAGGCGATGACACAGGCGCTCCAGGTTCCTTCGTTCCGGCCCCTCGCCGCAGATCTTCAATTGTCCGTCCACCTCGGCCATGGCCTTGATGAGATATTCCAGCCCCTTCAGGTCCACCAACCTTCCAAGGGAAAGTATGAAGTCGCCGTCGTTCGACGCCGTCTCCGGAAGGTCGACGCCGTTGTATATCGTGACCAGCTTGTCATCGGTGAACCCCCGCGCGGCCACGTCCTTGCGCATGAAGTCCGAGACGCACACCACCCGGTCGAACTTGTCCAGTTTCCGCAGGAATATGCGGTCGTTGACCTCGCTCAGGTAATGGACGAAGCCCAGCCCCTCCCCGATGGTGTTGTGGCAGGTGTAGACCTTTGATGCGGGGCATTCGAGCACCGCCTTGGTCAGCGATCCTGCCCAACGGTAATGCAGGTCGACCAAGTCCGGTCCCAATTCTCGCAAAGCTTCCCTCACGCCGGAGATGCGCACGAACGGGGGGTTATAGATGTCGAAGAAACGGGATGGGAGGCGGATGACGGTGTATCCGTCCATTTCCTCCCGCTCCAAGGTGCCTGGCAGACGACTGGTGAGGACAAAGACCTCATGCTTTTTGTCTAGGCGGCTGCATACGTGGTGCAAACGGTTCTCAATTCCCCCCATAAAGGGGTAGTGGAAGGCGTTCACCTCGACTATGCGCACGATACGACCTCACATGTCCACACGGCAGCTGAGCTCGCTGGGCATGTACATGGGCCGGAAGGGCATGTCGCCAATCTCCCCACGCACGCGAGCGATCAGCTGGTCCATGGTCATCTTCACGTTCTTGTTCTGCGCCCTGTCGTAGACGGTCAGAACGTCCGTTTGCAGCTCCTTGTCGCCGATCACTACGGCGTAGGCTACCCAGTCCTGCTTGGCTTCCCTTACTTTCTTACCGACCGTCTCCGAACGGTCGTCCAGGCCCACGCGGACCTGGGCCTTGCGCACCTTATCGGCCAGTTCCGTGGCCTTTTCCAAATGCGCCTCGGAGACGTTCATGAACCGTACCTGCTCCGGCAGTACCCAGGTGGGCAACGTGCCCAGCTTCCCCTGGGTCTCCATCTGCACCGCGGTGTCGAAGAGCATGTAGAGATAGCGTTCGACGGTCCCGATGACCGCGGAGTGCAGTATCACCGGGCTGACCTTCTTTCCGGTCTCGTCCGTATACGCTATGCCGAAGCGCTGGGCGTTCCCTATGTCGATCTGTACCGTACCGATCTCCCGAGCGCGCTTCATATCGTCCAGGATGTGGTACTCTATGTTGACCGTCCAGTAATAGTTGATGCCCTCTGGGTAGAAGTGCAGCAGGGCCGGCTTGTCGTGCTTGCGCACGATCTCCATGAGCATTTCCTTGTGTTGCTGGTAGGCGTTCCATGATGAGAAGTTGACCAGCATCTCGTAGTCCCGGTCCAGGTTGTTCGCTTCCTTGTAAATCCGCTCGTCCAGGCGGCTGAACCAGTCCTCCGATTGCGGTATGTCGGTGCACACCACGTGCAGGTCCGGCATGTTCATGCGCCTTGTTCGGAAGCACAGCATGGTCTCCCCCGACTGCTCCAGACGGTACGAATCGGCCACTTCGAACGCACCGAAGGGCAGGGTCTTGTAGCTGATGTTCCACAGGCGCATCATGGCGAACTGCTGGTGACAGGCGGCGTAGCGCAGGACGAAATCGTGCTTCTCCCCCTTTATGGTATAGAGGCGGTCACCGAAGAGCTTGGCATGCTCGGCCACCGGCCCCTCGTCCATGCTGAACATGTTCGTGCCACGCACGGTGTATACGGGCAGGCCCATGGAGTTGACGATGCGGGACGAGTAGTCGGCCACCAGGTCGAACATCAAAGCGCCCTTGGGCTGGAAACACATGTGCCCGGCGTCGCTCATGCTCTCCCAATTTATACCGAACTTCTTGCACAAACGGGTGTACTTTACCTCGCCTGTGGAGGGCCAGTCCTTCTTAAGGGCTTCCTTGTTCATCATGATCTGGAAGCATTCCGTTCCGCCTTTGAACTTCAGGGGGTCGACCTCTGTGCCGTCAGGAAGCAGCACGATGAACTTCTCCTCGCCCTTGGGAGCCTCGGCCGTCTCCTCGCCGACGATCTCCCTGGAGAGCTCGGACAATGGATGCCCTTTGCAGCTTATCTTGAAAGCCTTGTACCAACCGAAAGGTGTGCGGTGCACCTGCCAGCCGGACCCGGAGACCAACCTCTCCATCTCCCGCAGCATCTTCTTGCCAGTTTCCGCATCGGAAAGCTCCGGGCTGAGGTGGGCGTAGGGATAGAGCATGATGCGCTCGGCCCCTACCTTCTTGGCCGTCTCCATGATGTCTTTGGATGCCTGAGAGGCCACCGCCTCCAATCGGTCACGGTCGTCCTTCTCCACGGTGATGAAGGCCACCAGGACCTCGTCCATTCGGCCAGTCTTTTCCTGGTCGGTTATGGGCTCGGCCATAGGGGTGGGCTTCTTGACCTCGAACTCCATGAAATCGGCGTGTATGTAAAGCGTCCTCATCTTATCGCCTGATAGGGTGTTTGCAGTAATGGCCAACGCATATAAATAAGCGATTCCGACCCAATATCGTCAGTTGCAACATCTGGACCACGTCATCAATGTAAGCAAGGTTTAAATTCAAAGAAAGGATTTGCCTGAACCGCATGGTTATGAGGTTCAAAAGAATGTCCAGGGACGTCACCGCGGTGAACGTCCTGCTCATAGTTCTGATCGTTATCCTGATGGTCAGCGCCAGCTCAGTGGTCATCCTGGTCTATCAGAGCGGTCAGGCCGAAGAGGACAAAAGCACCATCGTCGAGGTCGGGATGACCATCAACGTCGACTACACTGGCAAGCTGACCGACGGACGGATCTTCGATACCTCTAACTATACCATTGCTAGCAATGACGCTCTGTACCCGAAGAGCCTTTCATTCACCCTAAAAAGCGAGAGCAAGTACGATCCTCTATCCTTCACGGTCGGGGGCGGAACGCTCATCAAGGGCTTTGATAGCGCCGTAGTGGGGATGAGGATAGGCGAGACCAAGACGGTCACCCTTACCCCCGACCAGGCCTACGGAAGTATGGACGAGTCCAAGCTAGTGACCTTCAATCTGACAGAAGAAGTGTCCCTGCTGGTAACCTTAACCTCTTCCGAGTTCGAGGACGAGTACGGCAGCAGCCCCGTCGAGGGAATGACCGTGACCGACCCCTACTACGGTTGGGCGGCCACAGTATTGGAGTTCAACACCGGCGCCGACCGGGTGACGGTTAAGAACGTGCCCACGATGAACGCCGTGTACCGTATCTACGGGGACAGCCCCTCCGGCTGGAACGTTATGGTCACCAACATCGACAGTTCATCCAACGCCATCACTATCAAGCACCAGCTGACCGATTCCGATAACGACTATGTCATGGGCACCGACGACGTGGGCGACTTCATCGTCACCCAGATCGACACCGTCGATGGCACCGCGGTGAAGAACTACAACTCCGAGCTGCTGGGCAAGACCCTGGTGTTCACAATCACCATCGTCTCCATCGACGAGTTAACTTAATGGCGGAACACCCCGCCCCTTCCCATCTATTCTTACTGTCATCCAAGTGGGTTGCTCTATGGCGACCGCCCTCTCGAGCAAATCAGGTTACGATGCTTTTCAAATCTCGGACATAGGAAAGATCAAGGAGCGCCGGCCACGCCGGGACCGTTATTCCCGGCCTTGCGCTTGCGGTAGACCGAGACGACGAAGCTGATGGCTATTATTATCAGGACCATGACCACGGTCACGTCGGTGGCCATCCCCCGTTCGAAGTAGGCCAGGAAATAGCTGCTCATGGTCAGGATGAACCCGTACTTCAGGACGCCTCCCATGACCAGGTAGAGGACCGAACGCTTGTAGTCCCAGTTGCAGATGGCCACGAAAGCCCCGGTGAACGGCAGCAGGGGCGCTACCCGGTTGAGCAAGATCATGCGCTCGTCCGGCCATATCAGGAAGCGACGATAGCGGTCCACGGCGTTGGCTATCTTGGGAGGGACACGTAGTCGGCGTACCACGAGGTATAAAGTGGTCAACCCGGCCACCTCGGCCAAGGCGATCACGGCGACGAAAAGGGCCCAAAGCGTTTCATCAGGGAGCGAGCCATATCCGGCCACGAAAAATAGGACCACGAACAGCTCAGGTAGGGTGGGGAAGACTATGGCGTCTATGTAGAAGAGCAGAAAGACGCATATGAGCACACCTAGCAGACCCAGGGGCGAGAGCGTGTTGTAGAATATCTCGCCTACAGAGAACATCCTATCTGGTAGGCCAATGGTTCTAAAAAGCTTTTCCTTTGACCCGGGCGGACTTGCTCTCTATGGCATAGTTGTAGATGTCCAGTAGCCGGGTGGCCCATTGTCCGGCCGAGAACTCCTTGGCCTTGGCCAGGGCGCCCTTGCGGTACCTTTCCGGGTCCTGCAGCAGGCGCATGGTGGCCTGGGACCAGCTCTCCGGGGTCTCCTCGAAGAGGGAGCCATTCACGCCTTCGCGTATCAGCTCGGCCACCGCCCGATAACGGATGCCGGAGACCGGCTTGCCCTCGGCCATGGCCTCCAAGATGACCAACCCCTGGGTCTCGAACTTACTGGCCAATGTCAGTACATCGCAGGCAGCGTAATGCTGGGGAAGCTCCTCGTCCGGGACGAAACCGGTGAAGATGACCTTATCCTCCACACCCAGCTCCTTGGCCAGCTTCTGCAGGTGCTCCTTGGCCGGCCCGTCACCCACTATCACAAGTACGGTGTCCTTCTCCTGATAGCTCAGGCGGGCGAATCCTCTCAGCACCAGGTCGATGTTCTTCTCCCAGGCGATGCGACCCAGGTGCATGATGACCTTCTTACCCTCCAAGTGGTGGCGCTTCCGCACCTCGCTCCCGTCAATCCCTGGGTGGAAACGGTCCAGGTCCACCCCGGTAGGGATGACCTCGAACCTCCTTATGTGCGGTGCGTAACGCTTGATCTCGGTCTTGATGGTCTGCGTGGGGACCACGACCACCTCCGGTCTCTGGAGGATGATACGCAGGTAGCTCCACATCCCCAACTGGACGACCCACTCCGGGAAGGGGGTGGCGTTGTAGAACTTGGCCGCCTCGGTGACCATGGTGTGGAAGGTCAGGACCGCCGGCTTCTTCAAGGCCCGGCCGGCTAGGAGGCCGCGGACGGCCTGGAACATTACCCCGTGAATGTGTATCACGTCCACGTCCAGATGCTGCAGGAGCTCGCACTTGTTTGTAGGGAAAATCGGAATGCGATAACCGGAATACTGCGGGAAACCGATGGACCTGAAGTATTGCACACCAGGCTCTTCTGGATCTCCCTTGGCCGGCTGGGGGGCGAAGACGAACACCTCATGTCCCATCCTCTCCAGCTCCCTCTTGGTGAGCAGCAGCGAGGTGACCACGCCATCCCGGGTGGGAAGGTAGGAATCGGTGAACATAGCTATCTTCAGGTTACCAGCCTCACTTGATCAGATGTTCGAGTTTGAATAGAACTTCCTCCGGGTTCCGTCCCAAGAGCCTGATCATCGGCTCTTTCCCACGGCCCCCGCGATCGAAGATCACGTCCGGCACATGCCCAGTCACCTTTATGGCCTCTGCGGTCCCCCATTCCATGGAGGACACCATGTCCGGTTCCTCGGCCCGGTCGAAGGACCCCACGCTCAATCCCGCCTCTCGCAGCTCGGCGACCCTTTCCTCGCTGAAACGGACGTTCATGGCGCAGCGCATCTCTGGATCTACCGCCAAAGCGGACATCACCACCCGGGCGATATGCCGACTGCCTCCAAAACGAACCTCTCCGGCTCGGCTCACCCTATCCCCGATCCTGACGATACGACCCTCCACCCCGCAGACCTCGAGATAGCCCTGTGGGTAGGGAAGGGCGCAGGCCAAGTTCATACCCACCTCCGGGACCAGCTCCGGGGGCAGTCTTTCCTCGATGCTGCGGACCGCCGAGCGCACGGACTCCAGCACCATGACCTTCATGGCCTCCTTGTACAGCGAGGCCATGGGGTTGATGCAGTCCAGGCCCTGTCCGACGGGCAGGGACATGGCGATGGCGTCGTATATGCGACGCTTGGCCTCCTTGACCGCCTCGTCCGGGCCCATGCCGAGGGCCAGGCCGCAGGCGATGTAGGACGAGAGCGTGCAGCCAGCCCCGTGCACCTTGCGGTCCAGACGGGGCGAGGCCATTTCGATGGCCCCGTCCGCCGTGAACAACGTGTCCACGGCCATAGTGCCTCCCAGGTGACCTCCCTTGATTAGTACCGCCTGCGGACCAAGCTCTAGCAGACGGTGACCGACCTGGTCGAGGGTATCGTCATCCGAGATGGTCATGCCCGACAAGGCCTCGGCCTCTCCTTTATTGGGGGTGATCACAGTCGCAAAAAGGAACAAATCCTTGATCAGGGCCTTGACCAGTCCTTCCCGGTGCAGGGCCGCCCCAACGCCAGCGAAGAGCACGGGGTCGACCACCAAAGGCACCTTCAGCTCGCCCAGCAACGGGGCCACGGCCTTCACCGTACGGGACGAATACAGCATGCCAGTCTTGATGGCCGACGGCTTGGCGTCCTCGACCACCGCGTTGATCTGGGCGATGACCTGCTCGGGCGGAAGCGGAAATATCTCCCGCACCCTGGAGGTGTTCTGGGCGGTGACAGCGGTCAGGGCCACGGACCCATGCCCGCCCATGGAGGCGATGGCCTTAAGGTCGGCCTCGATGCCCGCCCCGCCCACGGAATCGGACCCGGCTACGGTCAGGACGACGACCATGAAGGGGACAAATGAATGCACACCTAATAATGTTGGCAGGTGACCATACGATAACAACGGGAATGACGCGTGTGGACTGGGAAATTATAAATAATCCACGTCTCATCGAAAAAATCGATGAAAGCGAGCAGCGGGCATTTCGTGTTAAAGGACCAAACCGAGTATCGTGATATAGCGGAGGTCTTTCCCGATGTGCTCAAACTATTCTTGGAAGAGACCGCCCAGATGCCCGAGGACCCCGAGATCATGCAGATGTTCGTCCACCTGAACCAGGTGGAATTGGAGAACAACCGCAAGCCCGAGGGATACAACCGCAAGGGGCGCATGCGGCTCATCTTCCCCACCACCCGTATGGAGTTCTATATCAAGGGGTCGTCCAAGAGCGGCGAAGTGGTCCGGGTGACGGAGAAGATCAGCAAGCTCCTGACCCGCAACGGCGTGGACCACGAACTCGAATGGAACACGCTGTCCTGCACCGAACAATAGGGTTCCGCGTTCCGATACATTTTTTACCACGGGCACGGGAAAAGGTTACGTGCTCATGCCCGCAAACTCTCCCAGACCTTCTCCAACCGGTCGATCTCACCGTAACATTCGGCCCGGTGGCCTTCGACCTTCTGCCTAGCCGCCGCGATCTGAACCCTGACCTGTTCCGGGGACGTCCCTCCAAGGGAATTGCGACGTTCCAGGCAGGCTTCCATGGCGATGTACTCTGTCGATGAACCGTCCAGCAGTTCGGAGAACTTCTTCAGCTCCTTGACGCTGAGCGATTCCAGCGTCCTGCCCTTGCTCACGCAGTAGCGCACCGCCGCCCCCACCGTCTCGTGGGCTTGTCGGAAGGACATGCCCCGCTGCACCAGGTGGTCGGCAAGGTCGGTGGCGTTCAGGAACCCCCTGGCGCAGGCCTCGGACATCCTCTCCTTGTTGAATATCAGTGCGTGATACATGGGGCCGATGACGAAGAGACAGGAGGTTAGCGTCTCATAGCTGGAGAAGACCGCGCCCTTGTCCTCCTGCATGTCGCGGTTGTAGCTGAGCGGCAACCCTTTCATCAAGACCAGCAGCTGCGTCAGGTTCCCCACGGCCAACGAGCTCCTCCCTCGTATGAGCTCGGCCACGTCCGGGTTCTTCTTCTGCGGCATGATGGAACTGCCGGTGGCGAAGGCGTCCGACATCTCCGCAAATCCGAACTCCGGGGAGGTCCAGAGCGCCAGCTCCTCGCCCATGGAGCTCAGGTGCACCATGGTCTGGGCGCAGACGTAGGCGAACTCCAGGGCGAAGTCGCGGTCGCTGACGGTGTCCATGCCGTTGTCCGTTGGCCTATCGAACCCCAGCGCCTCGGCCGTCATGTTCCGGTCTATGGCGTGGCCGGTCCCGGCCAGGGCTCCGGCGCCCAGCGGGCACTGGTTCACCCTCTTGTAAGCGTCCAGGAACCTCTCGGCGTCCCGCTGCAGGCGGAACACATGGGCCATGAGATGGAAACCTAAGCTGACCGGCTGGGCGTGCTGCAGGTGAGTGAAACCGGGCATCATGGTGCCCTTCTCCTCCTCGGCGCGGTCCAACAGGATGCCCTGGACGTCCATGAGCAAGGCCACGATCTCCAGTATGGCGTCGCGGACGAACATTCGAAGGTCCGTAGAGACCTGGTCGTTGCGGCTGCGGGCGGTGTGCAGGCGCTTACCGGCCTCGCCCACCAGTTCGGTCAATAGCGCTTCGACGTTGGTGTGCACATCCTCCAGTTCGTCCGAGAGGTCCAGCTGGTCTGCCTCCAGGTCGTCCAGCAGCCTCTTCAGGCCGTCCACGATCTTTTCGGACTCCTCCGGAGCGACGATCCCTTGGGCCCCCAGCATCCGGGCGTGGGCCACGGAGCCGGCAATGTCGTACCAGGCCAGCTTCATGTCCACGGATAGGGACGAAGTGAACGAAAGGGTCATCTGGCTAGGCCCTTCGGCGAAACGACCGGACCACAACTGTTTCTCGACCATAATGATCACTTTTTCTTCTTCTGGGCCTTGGCCACGCTGCGCAACGGCAGGCCCCACACGTAGATGAAGCCCTCGGCCGAGCGATGGTCGAACTCGTCGCCCTCGGCGTAGGTCGCCAGCCCCGTATCGTACAGGGAGTATGGCGAGGAACGGCCCACTATGGTGGCATTGCCCTTGTACAGCTTCACCCTTACGGTGCCGTCGATGAACTCCTGGGTCTTGTCAACGAAGGCGTCAAGGGCCTCCTTCAGAGGGGAGAACCACAGGCCGTCGTAGCACAGCTCGGAGTAGCGCTGCTCCACGGAACGCTTGAAGTTGAAGACGTCCTTGGTCAGAACCATCTTCTCCAGGTCCTTGTGCGCGGCGATGAGCATCATGGCCGCCGGGGACTCGTAGGTCTCACGAGACTTTATCCCAACCAGCCGGTCCTCGATATGATCGATCCGGCCGTAGCCATGCTTACCACCGAGCTTGTTCAACTGCTTGATGATCTCGGTCATGGGCATCTTCTTGGTCTTGTTCAATCCTACAGGCAAACCCTTCTTGAAGTGTATCTCGACGTACTCCGGCTTGTCCGGGGCTTCGGACGGGTCCACGGTCCACTCGAAGGAGTCCCGCGGCGGCTCGGTCATGGCGTTCTCCAGGACCCCGCATTCGCAGCTCCGGCCCCAGATGTTCTCGTCGGTGCTGTAGGGACATTCCTTCTTGACCTTGATGGGCACGTCGTTCTGGCGAGCGTACTCGATTTCCTGTTCCCGGGTCATGACCCACTCCCTCATTGGAGCGATGATCTTTATCTCGGGGGCCAGGGCACCGATGCTCACGTCGAAGCGCACCTGGTCGTTTCCCTTGGCGGTGCAGCCGTGGGCGATATACTTGGCGCCCTCCTTCTTGGCGATGTCCACCATGATCCGGGCGATGAGCGGCCGGGCGATGGAGGTGGCCAGGGGGTAGGTGCCCATATAAAGGGCGTTGGCCTTCAGCGACGGCCCGATGTAATCGTTGACGAACTCCTCGGTGGCGTCTATGGCATAGGCCTGCACCGCCCCGATCTTCAGCGCCCGGTCCACCGCTTCCTGCAGGTCCCCGGGCTGTCCCACATTGATGCTGACAGCTATGACGTCCAGATCATAATTCGCTTGCAGCCAGCGTATGGCCACGGAGGTGTCCAGACCGCCAGAGTATGCCAGCACTACCTTGTCACGAACCTTCTTCGCGCGAGCTACCATGTGAATCTGGGCCGAGGAAGCGACCTACTATATTAATTAAAAGCGCCGACCAAGAGACATTGTCCGGAACAAGAGTTCAGTATCGGACAGTGCGCGGGACCATTAAGACCAGCACTGCACTCAAAACCAGCAGCCCGGTGGTCAGGAGGATCGCCGCCACCCATCCCCCGGTCAGGTCCCTGAGATAACCGCAGATGACCGGAGAGAGCAACGCACCCACCTCGGCCACCAGGTTCCACATGCCGAAGGACTGCCCCATCATATCCGGCGGGGACAGGTCGGCGGTCAGGGTCATGTGCGCGGTCTGCATGGCCGAGAAGGTGACCCCGATGAGGAACAGCAGCACCGCCAGCCCCAGGAGGTCCATGTTCTCGATGGCGGGGACGAGCATGAGGACCAGGGCCGAGACCATCAAGCAGAAGAGGGCGTACAGTCGTTTCCGGCGAACTATCCCCGGATAGCGGTCGCAGATGATCCCTCCCAAAGGGTAACCGAGAACGTTGGCCGCACCGAAAAGACCGGCATAGATCGCTGCCCCGCTCAGCCCCAGGTCGGAGGATTCCGACACCACCAGAAGGGCCCAGAAGCCAAAGAACCAGAGGGTGAAGAGTATGGGGATGGCCGAGAGGTACATAAGCTGTAACGAACGGTCGCGCAGGACCGGGGCGCTCACCGTTCCCAGCCGGGCGTAGATGAGAACTACAAGCAAGAGCGCGGCCACCAGGACGAAGAGGGTCTGCCACAGCGCTCCTAAGTGCAGGGCAAGTGACAATTGGTAGAAGCCCAGGATGACCGCCAAGAATAATGCCGAAAAAAGGAGCAAACGCGGGAACGCGCCCTTGTAAGATTCGGTCTCCCCCGCCGGTAGGCGCCGGTGCAGGATGATGCCCACTAAAACAGTGGGTGGTCCGAACAACAGGAAGGGGAAGGCCCAGGCCTCTGTTCCCATGAACCCTTGGGCCCAATCCATGAGCCACGGAGCAGTTACCGTGGCCGAGGTCATTCCTATGGCCAGGCCCACGAAGACCACGCCCATGCCAGTTCCGACCTTCTCCGGTGGGGTCACCCGGACCACCAAGGCTCGGTCGTTGGAGTAGTAGGCGCCCTCTCCCAGGCCGGTAAAGACCCTGGTGGCAACGAATGTGCTCAAGCTCCGAGACAATCCGCTGAGAACGGTGGACACCCCGGCCCAAACCGTGCTCACAACTAGCATTGTGCGTCTGCCATAACGGTCGCCGAGGTAGCCTGCTGGAAATTGCGTCAGCATGTACCCGGCGAAGAACATGGAGCCGATCACTCCACCCACTGCATGCGGTGAATTCAACCCCGCGAACATGAAGGAATCGTTAGCTATCATCCAGGAGACCACCGGGCCGGTCAATGTCCGGTCAAGATAGCAAACTGCCCAGGCTGTGAATAGCAGGAGCCAAACCGTGTGGTGTCCTTTCCATCCCCTAAAGTTGCTTCCCCTTCCGACCATGCCGCGCTCCGTCGCTTTCCTGGTTGGTCGGGCTGGAAAGTTATAACAATGCCCGTTCGGTAAACGGCGTCGGAGTATTTTCGAGTTTCCAAAGGGGTAAATGCTTGGAATCTATCACCGTGACCGGACCGGAGGTTCAATTTCCTCTTCATTTCGTAAAAATGTCTCGTTTG
The DNA here is from genome assembly GCA_026394395.1 of Methanomassiliicoccales archaeon. Classification (NCBI taxonomy): domain Archaea; kingdom Methanobacteriati; phylum Thermoplasmatota; class Thermoplasmata; order Methanomassiliicoccales; species Methanomassiliicoccales archaeon. The sequence goes on along the minus strand of JAPKYK010000003.1, from coordinate 285,541 downwards.
CGTCGCAATGCTTAATAAACAAACTCTTAATTCGGCAAATTCTCATATTAATGAGGTAAAACATGAAAAAAGCAGCGGTGGTCGGGGGGTCCGGTTATATCGGCGGGGAACTAGCCCGCTTGCTGAGCCGCCATCCCCATATTTCCTTGGAGGCGATCACCTCCCGCCAGCTGGCCGGTCAGAAGGTCGCAGACACCCACCCGTTCCTGCGCGGCTACGTGGACCTCAATTTCTCCGAATCAATAACCGGTGAGGGCTTGGACATGGTGTTCCTAGCCACCCCGCACGGCGCCTCCATGAAGCTGGCGCCGGACATCGCCCGTAGCGGGGCCAAGATCATCGACCTCAGCGGTGACTACCGCCTCAAGGACCCTCTGGTCTATAAGCAATGGTACGGTCACGAGCACACCGACCTGGAGAACCTGAGCAAGGCGGTGTACGGGCTCAGCGAACTCTATTGGGACGATATCGCCAAGGCGGACTTCGTGGCCAACCCTGGCTGCTATCCGACATGTTCCGCGTTGGGCCTGGCCCCGCTGTTCGCCAACCACTTAGTGGAAGGCGGGGTCATCATTGACGCTAAGAGCGGCACCTCCGGCGCCGGAGCCGAGCCGACCAAGGCCACTCATCACCCCAACTGCGGGGCGAGCGTCAACCCTTACAAGATAGGCACTCACCGCCACACCCCCGAGATAGCTCAAACGCTAACTCGACTGCAGGGGCACCTGGCGGAGGTCGTCTTCACCCCTCACCTGATACCAGTGGTGCGCGGCATGCTGTGCACCATGTACCTCAAGCTCAACGATGACCTTACCAAACAGGAATTGCTGGGTATGTACACGGAGTTCTTCCGTAGGAAGCGCTTCGTGCGCATGACCGACGTTCCTTGGATGCAGGCCGTGATCGGCTCCAACCATTGCGAGATAGGATTGGAAGTAGTAGGAGGCAGGAACGTGGTGGTCATGAGCGTGATCGACAATTTGGTGAAGGGAGGGGCCGGACAGGCGATACAGAACTGCAACGCCATGTTCGGATGGCCTGAAGAGACGGGACTGGATTTCCCGGGATTGGGGGTTTGAAGATGGATGTTTTTGAAGGGGGCATCACCTCGCCGAAGGGTTATAAGGCGGCTGGGGTACACTGTGGGATAAAGAAGGAGAAACTGGACCTGGCCGTAATATTCTCGGAGGTCCCGGCCCGCTGTGCCATGGCCTACACCCAGAACAAGGTGAGGGCCGCGCCCATCGAGGTCATGATGAAGAAGGACCCCAAGACCCTGCAGGCCCTGGTCATAAACAGCGGCAACGCCAACGCTATCACCGGCATGCAGGGCGTGTACGACGCCAAGCAGATGATATTCCTCACCGCCCAGACCCTGGGCATAAAGGACAATCTGGTGGGCGTGGCGTCCACCGGGGTCATCTCCCGCTACCTGCCTATGGAGAAGATCTCCGAAGGCATTCCCAAAGCGGTGCTGTCGCTCGGCAAAGGGCCGGAGGCGGACGACATGGCCGCCCGGGCCATCATGACCACGGACACGGTCAAGAAGGAGGCCGCCTGTAAAGTGACGCTGAAGGACGGCACCATGATAACCATCGCTGGCATAACCAAAGGGAGCGGCATGATCTCCCCGGCCATGAAGGTGCTGCACGCCACCACCCTCACCTTCATGGTGACGGACGCCCAGCTGGCCAAGAACTTCAATCGCCACTGGCAGGACATGATGGACGTCAGCTTCAACGTCATCAGCGTGGACGGGGACCAGAGCACCAACGACATATCGGTTTTCATGGCCAACGGGGCCGCCGGTGGAAAGCCGGCCGACGACGACCCGGCCTTCTGGGAGGGCGTCAAGTTCGTCGCCCAGCAGCTGGCCAAGAAGATCGTCTTCGACGGCGAAGGGGCCACCAAGCTAATCGAGGTCCTGGTCCACGGGGCCAAGAACCCGGTGCAGGCCCGTTCCGCGGCCAGGGCCATCATCGCCTCCTCACTGGTCAAGACGGCCATATTCGGGACCGACCCCAACTTCGGGCGCATACTGGCGGCCTTGGGCAACTCCGATGCGGAGTTCAACCTGGAAAAGGTGAAGCTGGTCCTGCGCAGCAATGGTGATTCCGTCACCCTGTTCGAGGATGGGGCGCCCACGCTCATCGGCGGCAGCGAGGTGGAGACAGCGGCGAAGAAGGTCCTCTCGCACAGGACCATCATCGTGGACCTGGACCTGAACGCTGGCTATTCCTCGGGTGAGGCCTGGGGCTGTGACCTGAGCTATGAATACGTGAAGATCAACGCCATGTACACCACGTGATGAGATGAAGCAGAGCAGTCGTGCGGCATCTTCCTCCCCGCGGAAGGTGGTGGTGAAGTTCGGTGGGTCCTCCATCGGCGGCATGGAACAGATCGACCTTTTCTCGGCCCAGATCGCCGAACTTATGAAGCGTGGGCTCACCCCGGTCATTCTGCATGGCGGGGGCCCGGAGATAACCGAAGAGATGAAGCGCTGCGGGCTGCCTGTGAAGAAGGTGGCCGGGCTGCGCATAACCGACGACGCCACGCTGCAGATCGCCAAGTCCGTGCTCTCCCGCATCAACGACCGGGTGGTGGTCTCACTGCGCAAGGCCGGGTTGAAGAGCATCGGAATTGCCGGCAGCGAGATGAACACCCTCACGGCCAAGAAGATGGAGAACATCAGCGTCAACGGTCCGAATGGGGTGGAGTCCGTGGACCTCGGTTACGTTGGCGAGGTGGTCAAGGTCGACCCCAAGGCGGTCGATCTGCTCTGTCGGAACGGCTACGTCCCGGTGGTCTACTCCATCTGCGCCGATAAGAACGGGCAGCTCATGAACGTGAACGCCGATACCGCCGCGGCCGCCCTGGCCGCCGGCGTTGGCGCCACGGACATGGTGCTGGTGACAGAAGTGCCTGGAGTTCTCCGCGTGTTCGAGGACCTCTCGTCCACCATACCGGAGATCCGGGAGGAGGACCTGGGACCGTTGACCTCCTCGGGCGTTCTGAAGAACGGGATGATTCCCAAGGTGGACGCCTGCTTCCTGGCCTTGCACGGGGGAGTGGGGACGGCCCACATAATCTGCGGCACCACGCCGAACGCCATTGTGGACCAGCTCTTCAGCAGCAGGAACCTGGGCACCAGGTTGACCTTATGAGGTTTTGATATGGACAGCAAACAGGTGGCAGAACTTAGCGGTTATTACCTATTCCAGAACTACGGACGCGAGACGATCTGTTTCTCCCACGGAGAACGGGAGTTCCTGTGGGACCTGGAAGGCAAACGGTACATCGATTTCGTGGCCGGCATCGCCGTCAATTGCCTGGGGCACGCCCACCCCGAGCTGGTCAAGGCCATCTCGGAGCAGGCCTCCAGGCTCATACATGTCTCCAATCTCTACCAGGTGAAGGAGCAGGCCGAACTGGGGGAGGCCATCGCCTCCATCGTCCCCGCCCCGCTGGGTCGGTCGCTGTTCTGCAACAGCGGCGCCGAGGCCAACGAGGCCGCGCTCAAGCTGGCCGTGAAGCACACCGGCCGGGATAAGATGGTGACTTGCCGCAACTCCTTTCACGGCCGTACGGCCGCCTCGCTCTCGATCACCGGCCAGCAAAAGTACCAGAAGGGGTTCGAGGCCCTGCTGACCCGGAACGTGGACTTCGTGGGATACAACTCGATAGAGGAGGTCAAGTCAGCGGTGGGAAAGAACACCGCCGCGGTCATCGTGGAACCGGTCCAGGGCGAGGGCGGCGTGCTTCCTGCCACCCGGGAATACTTCCGCACCGTTCGCGACCTTTGCACGGACAGCGGCGCCCTCATGATCGTGGACGAGGTGCAGACCGGAATGGGGCGCACCGGCAAATGGTTCGGGTTCCAGCACTTCGGGGTCGTTCCTGACATAATCTCCCTGGCCAAGGCCTTAGGGGGAGGGGTGCCGATCGGGGCCATCGTGGCCCCTCCCGATATCGCTAAAACATTCACCCCGGGATCGCACGGGACCACCTTCGGAGGGAACCCTCTGGCCTGCGCCGCGGCCAACGCCGTCATACGCACCATGAAGAAGGAAAGGCTGGTGGAGCGCGCGGCCACCCTGGGCGATAAGTGGAGGTCGGAGCTGAAGGTCATCGCCTCCGCACACCAGGAGATAGCGGAGGTCCGGGGGCTAGGCCTGATGACCGGGGTGGAGATGGGGGACATGGCCAAGGAGTTCCAGAAGTACGCCCTGCAGAAAGGGTTGCTGGTGAACGTCTGCGCCGGCAAGGTGGTCCGTTTGATACCTCCGCTGATAATCTCCCAGAGCTCCATCGACGAGCTGAACGGGACGCTGCGGGAATTCATGACCTGAAAAGTGTCTGAAATAAAACATTAAAATATTGCCGCAGAGCTAACGGGAAGCGATGAAAGAATCGCCCCAGAAGGAGAGCGTGGCCGAGCGGACCCGAAGCTATATCGACGCCCACCCCTCGGTCAAGGACTGCATGGCCAAGGACCTGATCAACTATTCTTCGCTGGCCAGGCTGATCATGAAGGACCTGGGGATCAAGAACGAGGAGGCGGTCATGATCGCCTGCCGTCGCTATGCCCAGAAGCTCTCCAAGAAGGACCACGAAGGGGACATACTAGCGATCCTGGCCGACAGCCGCCTGGAGGTCAAGACGAAGATCTGCATCGTCACCGCCAGCAACGATTGGACGGTGATGCAGCGCCTTGAGCGCACCTTCGCCAAACTGATCAACCAGAAGGCCCTGATGCAGGTCATACAAGGAGCTCAGGCCATAACCATCATCGCCGACGAAAAGCTGCGCAGCGAGGTGGTGAACGAGGTGGGCGAGACCAACGTCCTGAAGGTCAGGGAGGACCTGGTGGAGATAACGGTGAAGAGCCCGCAGAAGATCGGCGAGACCAGCGGCGTTTTCTCGTACATTGCGTCGAACCTCTCCGAACAGGGAGTGAACGTGGTGGAGACCGTGTCCTGCTACACTGACACCATCTTCATCGTGCACGAGAAGGACATGATTCAGGCGTATTCCCTGCTCTCAAACCTTCTCGAGAGCGCGGAGAAGGCCATCGAGGCCCGCCACTGATCCACCAAAGCCATTTATGCGGTGACGCCGTATGCGTAGACGATGAAGTCATTCCCTAGGTCAGGCTACAAGGAAGTGTCCGGGGACGGTTACTTAAAGCGCATAGTGCTGGACGGGGCGGACCTCGGCGTCAAGGGGGCGTTGCTGCAGGAAGTGCAGTTCAACGCCGGGGACAAGGTGGCCTTCCATTTTCACAAGGCGACCCGGGAGATATTCTATTGCCTGAAAGGTCCGGCGCCCTTCGTCATCAACGGGCTACCGACGGTTATGGAGGAAGGGGACTGCATAGTATGCGAGCCCGGGGACGTACACGGCAACCCGGTGATCGAGCGCGATTTCCGCATACTGGTGCTCAAGGTGGGGTACAAGGAAGACGACACGGTCTGGCTGGAATGATCTGAAACTATAGAATGGAGCCACCAGGGAGATTTGAACTCCCGGCCTGCTGATTACAAGTCAGCCGCTCTACCAGCTGAGCTATGGTGGCCTTGCATCTGGAACGGCGTTCTGGATTTAACCGTTTTTACCGAACGAGATCTCTATTAACAGTACGTTTTCTCAGGGCCTGTGAGATAACGCCATTTTCCTTTTATATCCTCAGCAGACATACGCGTCTCTATTCATTGAAAAATAGGTGTCATTCATGGACAAGGAATCTTTGAAATTCTTGCAGGAACTGTGCGACATACCCGGAGCGCCTGGCTACGAGGCCGATGCTTCCAAGCTGGTCAAGAGGTACGTCGAAGGGTATTGCGACAAGGTCTACAACGACAACATGGGCAACATGATGTTCGAGAAGGTGGGGGCCAAGGACGGACCCATCGTCTTGGTCGCCGGCCACATCGACGAGTGCGGTTTCATCATCACCGGGGTGAACCCCCAGGGATATCTATCTTTCAGTCAGCTCGGCGGTTGGTTCGACCAGGTCCTGCTGGGTCAAAGGTTACTGGTGCATACCAACAAGGGAGAGCTGAGAGGCGTCATCGCCTGCAAGCCCGTGCATCTCATGGACCCTGAGGAGGCCAAGAAGGTCGTGGTAAAGGACATGATGTTCATCGACATCGGCGCTTCGAACAAGGAGGAGGCTCAGGCCATGGGAGTTAGGCTGGGCGACGCCGCGACCCCCGATTCCAGGTTCCACACCATGGTGAAAGAGGCCTACAAGGACGGCAAACCCGCCGGCAAGAGGACCATCGCCTTCGGGAAGGCCTTCGACGACCGCCTCGGCGTGTTCACCGCTGTGGAGCTGGTGAAGGAGATCAAGAAGAAGAAGGTGCAGCATCCCAACCACCTGGTGTCTGCCGCCACGGTGCAGGAGGAGGTCGGGTCCAGAGGCGCCAAGACCGTCTCCGCCTCCGTCAAACCGGACGTAGCCATCATACTGGACGTGGACATAGCCGGGGACGTTCCGGGGATCGATCCACTGCAAGCCCCGGCGAAGATGGGCGAAGGGGTCGCTGTGACCGTCTTCGACGGCATGATGATACCCAACCTTCCGCTGAAGGAACTGGTCATTTCCACATGCGAGAAGAAGAAGATCCCTTATCAGCTGGCCTACGTGGTCCGTGGGGGGACGGACGGGGCGTTCATACACACCTCACTGGCCGGGATTCCCACCGTGGCCATCGGCGTTCCCACGCGGCACATACACTCGCACGTCGGGGCCTTCGACATGAAAGACCTGGAGGACTGCCAGAGGCTCGCTCTGGAGCTGGTCAAGGCGCTCGACCGCAAGACCGTGGATTCGCTCACCCGGATTTAAGCCTGGTCCACCAAAAGATATAATTAGAAAGAATCACTCAACCAATTCGCCTTAATTAGTATCACTGGTGAATATCATGACCACTAAATCTGCGACCGCTAAGGTCTCCAAGGGTGACATTGTCCACATTGATTACGACGCCTTCCTCGCTGAGAGCGGCGTGCTTTTCGACACTACCAACGCGGACAAGGCCAAGGAGGCCGGTATCTTCAATGAGAACCTCACCTACAAGCCCCTACCACTGTTGATCGGCGGCGGAAGGGTGTTCCCCGGTTTGGACGAGGCATTGGCCGAGGCCGAGGTCGGCGTCAAAACCACCGTGGAGATTCCCCCGGAGAAGGCCGCCGGAGCCAGGGACGCCAAGCTGATGGAGAACATCCCCCTGCGCGAGTTCTTCAGGCAGGAGATACGCCCCGAGCCAGGCATGGAGGTCAACATCCACAACCGCGTCGGAACGATCATCACCGTCACCAACAGGATGGTCCGGGTGGACTTCAACCGCCGCTTCGCCGGAGCCTCCCTGAAATACGAGTTCACCGTCCTGGACAAGGTCGAGGGCGACGATAACAAGGTCCTGGCCATCTGCGAGATGGACTACGCCACCAGCGAGGGATTCCGTGCCACCGTCACCGCCGAGAAGGTGGTCCTGTACCTGCCTGACGTGTGCAAGTACGACCAGAAGTGGCTGCTGACCAAGTACAAGGTGGTGGCCGACCTGCGCGAGGCCTTCGGCGCTGTGGACGTCGAGCTGGTGGAGGAATACCTCAAGAAGGAGGACAAGCCCGCCGCCGAAGAGACCAAGGAAGAGAAGGCTCCAGAAGAGCTCTGAAACCCTTCCCTCAAAACATTTTAAATAATCATCTTATAATCAACGGAACGCAAGGGCGGGTGGCCTAGTCTGGATATGGCAGCAGCCTCCTAAGCTGCAGGCCGGGGGTTCGAATCCCCCCCCGCCCGCTTTCATTTCTAAGAGTTAAAAAATAACATGTTTCACCGAACTCAGTTCCGTCCGAACCACACCGTCTTCCGGGGCAGGGCGAACTCCACCTTGCTCTCGTTGAACAGGCGATAGAGGTTGGTGCGGTACTCGGTGCGGGCCAGATAACGGTTCTGGACCCGGTCCACCCATAGGAAGATGGTAAAAAGAATCCGTCCATCCTTGAGGTCCGAAACGCGCACCACCGGGGCGCTCTTCCCTTCCTGCAATATCTGCGGGACGAGCCGGGCGGCTTCGAGCATCAGTGCCTCGATGCGCTTGGGGTCCTCCCCCACTGGTACCTTGACCTTGACGTCCACGATGTACCGGACGTCCGGAGCGGACATGTTGACGATGACCTTGCTCATTAGTAAAGAGTTAGGGATTACCACAGCCTCGTTGGTATCCAGGTCCAGGAAATGGCAGGTCTGCAGTCCGATGTGCTGCACATGGGCGATATGTCCGCCCTCCAAAGGTACCTGGTCCCCTATCTTGATGGGGCGGTCGAACAAGAGCTGTATCCCGGCGAAGACGTTGCTGAGCCAGGCCTGCGTGGCGTAACCGACGATCAGGCCCAGAAACCCCAGCCCGATAATGGCGCTGCCGAGGTCCAGCCCGAAGATGGCGGCGATGACGAAGATGGTCACCACCGGGACCAGGACCTTTCCCAGCATCTCCATCGCTCCTACCAGTATGTCGTCCGCCTCCGTTTCGGTGGTCTTGCTCCGTTCGCGGGCGTAGCGGACCACGACCTTCACCAGCAGTCGATACGCCAGAAGGGCCCCGACCAGCACCAGGACCACCAGGTAGAGCAGCTCCATGTCCGCCATCAGCTCGGAGCTCAGGGAGAGGATCTCCAGCGAGGATATGGTCCCGTAGGCCAGGATCAACAGGAAAATAGGTTGTTTGAGCACGTCGATGATGATATCGTCCCATTCCAAGGCGGTCCTCTTGGTCAGGGCGTGCAGGGCCGGTCCGAAGACCTCCATTATCAGAAAGGCGATGGCCAGCCAAATGAGCAAGCTGACCAGGAAGGCGCCCCAGCTGCCGTCGAAGGGGGCGGGCAGAAAATTGTCCCAGGTGCCCATTATCTTGTTCTGACGGTCCAGGTGTCCGTAGATGGAGTTTACTTCCAGCGCCACCGAGTAGTCGCTCTCTTCGGAGACATCGGTGACCATGTCGGTCACGTTGAAAAGGACCTGCAAGTACAGGTCATCGCTGTACATATCCGCATCCGCGGTCACGTTCAGGAACACATCCTGCCCCCGCCCTGGCTCAAGGACCAGGAAGGCCGGTTCCAGTACGTATGACATGCGCGATGGAAGCCCCGTCTCCAGCTCCACGGTGAGCAGTAGCGGGTCGGAGCCGTTGTTGTAGACCACCCATTGGAACGAGGCGGTGGAACCAGTGTCCATTGCCTTTTGCTCGTCCACCTGATAGATGGTGGCATCTTCCGGGGATGCCTGCAGGGCAGAGCTGAAGCTGACCAGCAAGAGCGCGATCACCATCAGGGACCAGATGTACCTCCATTTCCGCAGCATGGCTGTCCTCCCCCATGACCCCGCAGCATAAAACTTTTGCTTCAGGGAACGGTCAACCGTTCACCCGGATGGAGTAAGGTCAATCGGAACAGGGCGTTCGCGCAGCATTGGCGCATACGGTCCTCAGGAACGACGATGTCCTCGAATGTCCCGTAATGCATGGGCACCATTATTTTGGCCCCCAGGAGTCGCATCGCCCGGACCGCGTCCTTCAAACCCATGGTGAAAACCCCGCCCACAGGTAAGAGGGCCACGTCAATAGGCGCCTCCTCCCCTATCAGTCTCATGTCCCCGAACAGCGCGGTGTCGCCGGCGTGATAGACCACCTTCCCGCCGATTTCGATGAGGAAGGAGCAGGGGACGCCCACGCTATTCACGTCGTCAAAGGATGAGGAGTGCACCGCCTGGAACAGCTTTACTCGGCCGAAGGGAAAAGTGAACTCGCCGCCTATGTGAGCGGATATCACCGAAGCGCCCATCTCGGCCATCCTATTGCCGACCTCGAAGGTGGCCAGGACCGGGCATCCGCAACGTTTGGAGATCTCCACGGCATCCCCGGAATGGTCGCTATGGGCGTGGCTGACCAGGATGAGCGTCGGCTTGATAGCGCTGGCCGAGGCTGGTGCTTTAGGATTTCCAATTATGAACGGATCAATGAGGATGATGTTCTGTCCATGCCGCAAAGCAAAGGCCGAATGCCCCAGATATTCGATGTCAACCATCGTTGCCTAATTTCATTTCACGGCTCTTCAACCTTTGCTGAACGGCCTCGCTATTCAACTCCTTAAGGGCGTCCGCAGCTACCCACCTCGAGAATTTGTCGCCCTTGACCATGATCCTTTCCGCTGTCTCCACGGAAATCCGATTCAGATGGAGATTCCGTTTCCCTATCTGCCTCAGAGCCCAGTTCACCGCCTTCCTGACGTAATTGCGTCCGTCCGCGCTTTCCCGTTCCACGGCCTTCAGAAAAGGTAGGAACTCCTCGTCTCTCGCCTTTTTGTCATGGACGGCCAGGGCGGCCATCAGGGCGAAACCAGCCCTCTTCTGGAACACCCCCTCTCTTTCGCTCCATTGTACAGTCTTCGTCCAGGCCATAGGGGTATAGCTGAACAAGTTGGAGCAGCATTGGTCGCAAACGTCCCACGAAGAAAAGTCTTGGACCATGGCCTCCATCTGCCCTTCCGTGACCTTTCCCGGTTCATCCACCAGGCTGGCCATGATCATAGCCTCATGCACCCCGGAATCCCATAAGGCCAGAGCCAGCTGATGGTCCCTCCCGGCCAGTTTCGCCAAGGTCCTCATCTGAGGTAGGCTTACGCCCAGAGCCCTATCGATGGGGATCCCGTAGCGAGCCATCCCCTCCAGGCGCGAGCGGTCGGCCATGTCCTTCAATCGTTGCATAACGGTGTCCGCTTCCATACGATAAAGTAATGGATAAAAAAGGATAAAAAAGGGGAAGGTAGAGGCCGTCTCAGGCCTTCCCGTTGCTGTTCTCGCCGGTCCTTATCCTTATGACCTCCTCCACTGGTGAGACGAAGATCTTGCCGTCCCCGATCTCTCCGGTCCTGGCGCACTCGATTATTGTGTCGATGACCTTCTTAGCATCATCGTCCTTCACCACCAGTTCTATCTTGATCTTGGGAAGCAGGTCGATGCGGTACTTACCAGTCCGGTGAGTGAATTCCAGCCCTTTCTGCTCGCCGCGGCCCATCACGTCGGTCACGGTCATGGCGTTCATTCCAATCTTCTCCAGCCCGCACTTGACCGCGTCCAGTTTCTCGGTGCGTATTATCGCTTCGATCTTTTTCATTCTCATCACCTAAAGTAGTATGCGCTCTCACCGTGCTGAATTATGTCCGCGCCTATCCTCTCCTCGTTCTTGCTCATGCGCAGGGGCATTACCTTGGATATTATCTTCAATATTGCGAAGGTCACCCCGAAGGCGAAGGCCCACACAACGAGCACGGCTATGGTCTGAGCCACCAGCAGGTCCGCTCCACCGCCGTATAGGAGCCCGTCCTTGCCCGCCGCGTTGACCGCGGTGGTGGCGAACAGCCCAGTAGCCAACGCCCCAAAGGTACCGCCGAGCCCGTGCACACCCCAGACGTCCAAGGCGTCATCGAACCCGGCTTTCTTGCGCAGCAAGATGCCGCCGTAGCAGACCACGGCCGCGCCTAGGCCGATGAACAGCGCACCAGTGGCATTCACATAGCCCGCAGCCGGGGTTATGGCCACCAGTCCGGCCACGCCTCCGGAGATCAGACCGAGCACGCTCACCCTGCCGGTGTGTAGCCAGCTTATGAGGCCCCATATCAACACGGCCATCGCCGCAGAGATTTGTGTGACCACAAGGGCGTTGGCCGCCAGTCCGTTGGCCGCCAGAGCGCTGCCGCCGTTGAAGCCGAACCAACCTATCCAGAGCAGAGCGCCACCTAGCACAACCATGGGTATGTTGTGAGGCACCTCAGGGTTACCATTGCCATGACCCAACCTTTTTCCCAGCACCAAAGTTGCGGCCAGTACGGAAACGCCGGCGGTGATGTGCACCACTGTTCCCCCGGCGAAGTCCAAGGCCCCAATGTCGTAGATCCAACCTCCGCCCCAGACCCAGTGGGCCACAGGTATGTAGACCGCCACGGTCCAGATGGATAGGAAGACGATGAGCGAGCTTAGCTTCATGCGCTCGGCCACACCGCCGATGATGAGGGCTACGGTGATGATGGCGAACATGCCCTGATACATCATGAACAGGATGTGAGGTACGGTGGGGGCGATGCCATTAGGCGACAGGCCTACACCATTTAGCATGATGTAACCGGCATCCCCGATCAAACCCCAGTTATCCGAACCGAAGCTCAGGGAATATCCGAAGATCACCCAGATCAGGGTCACTACGCCTATGATTATGATGCTCTGCCCAAGCATGGACAGGAAGCTGTTCTTTCGCAGCATTCCGCCGTAAAAAAAGGCCACGGCCGGGGTCATGATGAACACCAGCCCGGTCGAGATCATCAGCCAAGCAGTATCGCCGCTGTCCACGTCGCCGCCCGCCGCTGCCACCGGGGAAGAGGCCAGGGGTAGCAGCAACAGGGCGAATCCCAGTAGCAGCGCGAGCTTCATTCCGATTCCATGTTTCATTATTTACGACCTCTTTGCAGTCTTAGACCGTTATATTTGCGGTCTTACGGCGCCTTCAATAGATAATTAACTAATAAAATGTTTCTATACGCAACATATGAATGTTATTTCAGTTGAATATTGTGTAAATGTATAGATGGAATCAAACGATTCCAATAAGAATTAAAACGATAGGTTCCCGAGATTAATGAATGAATATGAAAATCAGTTCTTGGGCAGGACGTCCTGACATAACCGTACGGCGCGGTCGACGTCGCCCAGTTCATGCCTCAGGTCATCGACCTTCTTCAAGCCCAGGTCGGTGATGAGCACATGATGCGTCACCTTGATACCAGCCTTTTCGAGGGTCTTCCGGGCGCATTTGATCGGACAACCGTCCACCGCCAGGACGTACTTGGCCTGGTTGGCCCCGGTTATCGGCCCGGGCATTCCCACCGACACTGCCGCCAAGCAAGCCATCTTACCAGTGCCGCTCAAGACCAAACGTTCCACGGCATCATTGGCTAACTGCCCTATGTTGCATCCTCCCGAGCAGGAAAAGATCATCAGTTCATAGCCGCTGCATTGGCATTCGTCGTTCCCGGTCATATTGCTCAAGCAGAAATGACACCCGCCATCACATAATCCTTGCGCCAGGAAAGCTTAATCTAAGATGGGCGCACCTAAGATGGGACGGGGTTCCGCATGAAGGAGTACGACCTGATCGTGATCGGTTCCGGGGCAGGACTGAACGTGGTCTCAAAGGCCAGACAACGAGGTATGAAGGTGGCCTTGGTGGAGAACGGACCCATGGGAGGGACCTGCCTTAACCGGGGCTGCATTCCCAGCAAGGTCCTGGTCACCCCGGCCGAACTGGTCCGGGTCATTGCCGACGCCAAGAGGATAGGCATACATGTTAAAGTGGAGATGACGGACTTCCAGCTGGTACGGAAGCGCATGTGGGACCTGGTACTTCCCGACCGAGAAGGGATGCTAAAGAGCGTGAAGGCCGACGACGGGTTGGACTTCTACTCGACCACCGCCCATTTCGTAGGAAAGAACACCTTGCAGGTGGGGGAGGAGCAGATAACCTCTCAGAGGATCATCATCGCCGTGGGGACCCGCACCAAGGTGCCCGACGTCCCCGGCCTGCTAGACGCCGGATTTTTAACCACGGAGGAATTCTTCGAGATCACCGAGCTTCCGGAAAGCATGATCATCCTGGGTGGAGGGTACAAAGCCTCCGAGCTCGGTCTGTTCCTTTCTTCCTTCGGCTGCCGCACCACCATAATCGGACATAACGCCCGTCTGCTCAAGAACGAGGAGCCGGAGATCAGCGATATCGTCCTCAAGAAGTCCAGGGAATACATGGACGTGCGAGTGAACCAGGAAGTCACCTCCGCGCGCGTGGAAGGGGGCATCAAGGTCGTTGTGCACAAGGACCGGAATACCGGCGAGGTCAAGGAGGCAAGGGCTTCTCAGATCCTGGTGACCACCGGGATCCAAAGCAACGCCGATTGGTTGCGACCGGCGGCCGGGGGCATAAACGTGGATAAGGACAACTACATCGTGATCGACGAGCACCTGGAGACCAGCGTCCCTGGGGTGTTCGCCATCGGTGATGTCATCGGCCGCACTATGTTCCGCCACACCGCCAATTACCATTCCGAGCTGGTCTGGTACAACATGTTCGGGAAGAAGAAGGTGGAGCTGGACGAGCACGCCGTGCCCCATGCCGTCTTCGGATACCCTGAGGTGGGCAGCGTCGGCTTGACCCAGGAGCAGTGCAAGAAGTTGGGGTACAAGGTCCTGGTAGGGACCAGTAACTACATGGACTGCGCGAAGGGGTACGCCATGGGCGAGGAAGAGGGGCTCGTCAAGGTCATAGTGGACCAGGGCAGCCGGCGGATCCTCGGGGCCCACATCGTCGGTTCGCACGCCGCCATCCTGGTGCAACAGATCGTGTACCTGATGAACGCCGGGGACCAGACCTATATGCCCTTGGCCCGCAGCCAATGCATCCATCCCGCTCTAAGCGAGGCGGTCACCAAGGCCTTCGGCGCCCTGCAGGACCCGGAGCACGAGCACTATCATCATTGATGTCCATCAACGGTGTGGTAGACCGCGGCCCGCTTGGGGTTGTTCATGAATTTCATTATCTTGACCCCGGTGACGCTGGTCAGGAAGGGCACCGGCGGGGTGAGGAAGAACATGGATGATATGAGGGCGCCCAGCTTCCATTCGCCCTTCATGGAGTTTATCTTCTTGATCAAGGGATCGTCCGGATCGTCGCTCTTCAGTATTCCGAAGAAGGACTCCAGCAGAAGCTTGTCCGCCTGCAGGACCACCTGAATGCTCCACTTGACCCCCATCTCGAGGGTAGAGATCATGCCCTGGGCCATGGTGGTCTTGTTCAAGAGCGCCTGGCGAAAGTCCTCGGCCGTCTGGCCTGGGAAGGTGGTATGCGAGCATCCTAGCTGGCCGATGGAGTGAGCATCGCTTCCACCCACCTCCGCCCACCTTCCGCACTTAGCATGCTCTTTGGCTGTAGCGTTAGCATATCCGTCCAGATGCCCGCCGTTCAAGGTCTCCAAGGCGTCGATGTCCAGCTCGTCCACCAAGGAGCCTAAAGCCGGTACGTGCCTAGAAAAGGGATGAGGGGCCACGACCAGTCCGCCCTGCCGGCGTATGTTCTCTATGGTCTCGGCCGCCGGAAGGTTCATGGGCACGTCCTCCTCGATGAACAGCCCTATCACCTCGCCCTCGGCCGTCTTTATCTCGGAACCCACCACCACTTCGATGTCATCGTACTTCTTGGCGTATTCGCGGGCCTTAAGGCCGCCCTTAACTGAGTTGTGGTCGGTTATGCACAGCACCCTCAGCCCGATCTTGCGGGCGATGTCCACTACGTCCTCTGGACGGCTTATGGACTCCGGGAACTTCAGTGCCTTGTATTGGCCAAAGCCAGAATATTTTGTGTGCACGTGAACGTCGGCCTTGCTGAGCACAAATTAGTGAACGGATGTTCACTTATTTAATACGGTCCGGGCACTGGGTAAGAAAATATTATGTAAAAAAGGGTTGCGATGAACGTCAACCGCTGACCTTGGTCATGTCCTGACCACAGCATACCAGGGTCCCGTCCCCGGAATCCACGACCTTGACCTTGTTCCCGCAAATCTCGCATTCGTAGACCTCTCCGACCTTGGTCATTTCAAAGCACCTGCCAAGTGAACGCAGCATTTACGACTTAATGCTTTTCGCTATCTCCATGCCGAATGCGTGGCATTTTTTCACGCCCTCCTTCATCGGGGCGAACTTGATGTCCAAGTCCTGATACGGCAGCTCGAACCCGCCCGCTTCCAGGTTCTCCCGGATGGCCTTGGTAGCCCCTCCGCCCCATCCGTAGGAGCCGAACACCGCGGCCTTCCGCCCCTTGGGCCTCAGCCCTCTCATGTACGTGGTGATGTCCGCCACGGTGGGGAACATGCCATTGTTGATAGTGCACGAGCCCACGACCACCACACGAGAGCGGAGCACTTCGCGCATGACCGCAGAGCGTTCCGTGCCGGTGAGGCGCATCATGGTGACCGGGACGCCCTGGGAGCGGACCCCCTCCGTGATGGTCTCGGCCATGGTCTCCGTCGATCCCCACATGGTGTCGTAGACCACCAGCACCCTTTCCTCGGTGCGCCCCTCGGCCCATCCCAGGTACGCGTCAACGATGTCCTTGATGTGCGAGCGCCAGAGGATACCATGGGAGGTAGCGATGGTGGCGATAGGAAGGTCCTTCACCTTCTCGTAGGCCTTCTTGACCTGGCTGCCGAACGGCAGCACGATGTTGGCGTAATAGGTGGCCGCCTCCTCCATGAGGGTGCCAAGCTCCACCTGGTCATCGAAGCGCTCCGAGCAGCAGTAGTGCTGGCCGAAGGCGTCCATGGAGAACAGGACCTTATCTTCCACGGCGTAGGTGAACATGGACTCTGGCCAGTGCAGCATGGGCGTCTCGAGGAAGCGCAGAGTGCGCTTACCTATGGAGAGCTCCTCGCCATCCGCCACCCCCCTCATCTTCATCTCGCCATAGTTCAGTCGCAGCGCCTCCAGGCCCTTCTTGCTGGTGACGATCTCCGCCCCGGTGAGGTGCTGGGTCATGGGCAGTCCGCTGGCGTGGTCCCCCTCGGCATGATTGGAGACGATTAGATCGATCTCCTTGGGATCTATAACCGATTTTATGCGGGATATCATCTCCCCCAGGAACGGGGTCTTGACGCAATCGATCAGAACGTTCCTCTCGTCCAGGATGAGATAGGCGTTGTAGGACGTCCCCCGTGGCGTGCTGAACCCGTGGAAACTGCGGGCGTTCCAATCCAGCGCTCCGACCCAATAGATGCCTTCTGCGATCTCGACCGCGTCCATGGTATCGGTCATTGATAGCGCCTTGGATTTATACATTCTTGGCAGGAAGGTTTTTTGAGCTCCCCCGCAATCACCCGTCGATGAATGAGACCCTGCAGATGGTGGTCGTGGCCTTGCGCGACGTCATGGGCGAGGGCCGTTACACCACCAGAGAGATGGAGGACATGCTCTTCTCCTTCTTCGGGTACCGCTGTCCCGACGACCTTTCACGTTCGCTCAACAAGCTGCGCCTGATAGGACTTATTTGCGGCGAGGTGGACCGTGAGAAGGCCTGCTGGGTATGGTGGATGGGTTCGGAGAAGGCGCCTCAGTCCGAATAATAGTACTCGCCCTTCTCCTTCTGTTCCCGATCCAAGCGGGACCCGGCCTTGTTTATGCGCGGGCGGTTGGTGTCGTTGTCCCTGCGGAAAGTGACGTCCACGTCCTTGAGGAAAAGGTTCATGCCCTGGCGCATTTCGAGCGGTCCTTTGCCCAGCCCCTCTTTCCCGGCCACGCCGCTAAACACCATTATGGAGTCAGAGACCATGTCCAGGAAATAGATGTCGTGGTCCACGACCAGGGCGCTGCGCCCCCTCTTCTCCATCACCCGGCGGACGGTCTTGGCCGCCTCCATCCTCTGGTTGGAGTCCAGGTAAGCGGACGGTTCGTCCAGCAGATAGATGTCCGCCTCGCGGGAAAGGCAGGAGGCGATGGAGACGCGCTGCAGCTCGCCCCCGGAAAGGGTCATTATGTTCTTGTCCAGGAGGTTCTTGAGGGACAGCGGCTTGGCGATCTCGCTCTGGAAGAAGCTGGATTCGAAGAAGTCCTTCACCGTGGCGGTGAACATCTCCCGCACCGTGCCCTCGAAGTCCGGGCTGATGTATTGTGGCTTGAAGCTGACCTTGAACTTGCTGTCTATCTTGCCCACCGTGGGCTGCTGCACCCCGGCCAGCACCTTGACGAAGGTGGTCTTGCCGATGGCGTTGGGACCGACCACGCCCACAGTCTCCCCGATCTTGATGGAGCCTGGCTCCACCTTCAGGTGGAAGGAAGGGTACTGGCACTCTATCGTCCCATACTCCATGAGGTTGAACTGCTCCCAGTTGGAGCGCGGCGGCCGGGACTCGAACACGATACGGGTATCCCGGAAACGCATGTTCTCCTCCTTGGCGTACCCATCCAGATAGATGTTGATAGCCGAGCGCACCGGCCGGGGGAGGGAGAATATGCCGAAGGCTCCCTCGGAACCGAACACCAAGTAAACGTTCTCGGCCAGGAAGTCCAGGATGGCCAGGTCGTGCTCGATGACGATGACCTGCTTCTCCTTGGCCAGCTTCTCGATGATGCGGGCTACCCTCATCCTCTGGTAAATATCCAGGTAGGACGAGGGCTCATCGAAGAAATAGATCTCGGCGTCCTTCATTATGGAGGCGGCTATGGCCACCCTCTGCAGCTCACCGCCGGACAGTTCGGTCATATTGCGGTTGACCGCCTCCTGCAGCTCCAGCAGCGGCACCACCTCGTCCAAGGTCATGCGTCCCTCCACCTTCTTCAGCAGCTCCCGCACGCTGCCCTTGAACACCGACGGCAGCTTGTCCACGTACTGCGGCTTGATGGAGGTGCGCACCTTCTTGTCGAACACCCGTTTCAGGTGGTCGTGCAGCTCGGTGCCGGCGAAGTGCTCTAGCACCTCGTCCTTGCTAGGAGGGTTATCGTAATGCCCGAGGTTAGGTATCTCCTCCCCGGACAACAAACGGAAGGACGTGCTCTTGCCGATCCCGTTCGGACCAAGTATTCCTGTGACCAGGCCCTCCTTGGGAATGGGAAGGCGATAAAGGCGGAAGCCGTTCTCCCCGTACTGGTGTACGATGTCCTGGTTCAGCTCGTCCGGGAGACCGATGATCTTGATGGCCTCGAAGGGGCATTTGTGCACGCAGATGCCGCAGCCCACGCAAAGCTCCTCGGATATGATGGGGCGGTGATCCTCGCCGATGACGACCGCCTCCACTCCAGTGCGGACCTTGGGACAGTACTTCAGGCATTCCTGGTTGCACTTCTTGTACTGACACCGGTCCCTCAGAAGCACCGCTATGCGCATGCCCCCACCTATTGAAAGGGGGCATAAAAAATTAATGGACGGACGTCACGCCCGTTCGTAGTACAATATTTAAGATCCCAGCGATTCGGCCAAGCGTCTGACCGCCTGCATGTACGGTCCATTACCGCCGACCAGTGGAGAGACGTCCGGCTCACGCTCGCCTACCTCAGGGTCCAAGGGCAGCAAGTGCACCCGGTCGAAGTCCGCATCAGGCAACAGCCACCGTGCCTTCTGCTCGTCCTCCGTTCCATGGCATTTGTTCAGCACCAGGTCCACCCGGCGCACCCCGATCTCCCGGGAGAGATGAGCGACACGCCCCGCCACCTGCAATGAGTTGAAGGTGGGCTCGGAGACGACCAGCGTGGTGTGGAAACCATCGGCCACGGTCCGCCCGAACGGTTCCAGTCCGGCCTGGGCATCCATGACGATTAGGTCGTCCTCCCGGGAGTTGAGGAAGCGAACCAACGCTCCGAGCAGAGAGTTCTCCGGACACAGGCAGCCGGTAGAAGCCTGCACTACCCCGCCCATGACCAGCAGATGCAGGTTCGGAGAGATACGGATGCCGAATCGCTCGGTCACGTCGGAAACGTCCGGGTTCAGGTTGATGAGGCCGCCCCAACCCTGGCCGGGGCGGGTGCCCACGCGCTGTTCCACGTAATCCAGATCCTGGGTGATGGGACGGAGGGCGGCCGCCTTCTCCGGCGGATATCCTAGCGAATAGGCCAGATTCTGCTGGGCGTCCTGGTCCACCGCCAGTACTCGCCGTCCTTCAGCAGCCGCCAGGAGACAGAGCGCGGCCGAGAGGGTGGTCTTGCCCGCGCCCCCCTTTCCGGCCACCAATATCCTCTGTCCGCCCTGGTTCCCCGATCTCCGGCGCAGTTCCTTGACCAGTTCTGAAGCGCCCTTCCGGCTCATAGTCCCAGTTCCGCCCTCTTCGTCTCGATGTGGTCGAAGAGTATGGCTGCGGTCTTCTTGGGATCTGGTTCGACCCAGAACTTGGCCTTCACCGCTCCTTCGAGGTCCTCGGTCAACAGCTTGATGACGTTGGGACTGCCGGAGATCTTGGGCATGACCCCCAGTGCGACGCTGATGCCCGAACCTACGAAGTAACAGCCTATGGTCACCGCTTTCGGCGAGTACCACTCGGGAGCGGCGCCGGCCACAGGCAGCTGGTCCACTCGCACTCCGGCCAAATTGGCCAGTTCCGCGGCTAGGGTCAGGATCCTGGTGTTGTCCACGCAGGAACCCATGTGCAGCACCGGGGGTATACCGAGGGATCGACAAACATCTCCCAGAGATTTGCCCGCCAGGTCTGCGGCCTCTGGCCTCATCAATCCCGCTTCGGCGCAGGCGATGGCGGCGCATCCGGTCTCCACCACGATGATGTTCCGGCGAATCAGCTCCTTGGCCAGGGTGATGTGTCCGTAGTCCTGCTTTATCTTTGGATTGTTGCAACCGACGATACCCACGGCCCCTCTGATCTTGCCCTCAAGGATAAGGTCCAGCAACGGCTTGAGCGTTCCTCCCAGAGCGGCCCGCAGCGATTCGACCGAAAACCCGACCATGGCGTCCATGGGCTTGTTCGGTATGAGCACGCGTCCCTCATCCCGGTTCTTGAAGTTGGCTATGGCCATGGAAATCATGCGCTTGGCCTGCTCGTAGGCGTTCTCCGGATTGACCTCCATATATATTCCGCCCGGGATCTTGGCCTTGGGGGAGGTGGTGATCACCTTGGTGTGGTAGCAGGCGGCAGTGTGCGGCAACGACGGGAAGATGCACTGGTAATCTACTATCATGACCTCCAGGGCACCGGTGGTTATAACCAGTTCTTGGCTTAGGTGATTACCGGCCTGCGGCACACCCTTTCGCATTAGCAATTCGTTGCCAGTACAACATAGTCCCACCAGATTGATGCCTTTGGCTCCAACCTCCTCGGCCGCCTTTTTCATTTCCGGCAATGCGGCAGCTTTCACTATCATCTCCGACAGCACCGGGTTGTGGCCGTGCAGGGAGATGTTCACCTGGTCCTTCTTCAGAACGCCCAGGTTCACCTTAGTCTTCTTGATGCTTGGCGTACCGAACATCACGTCACTGACCTCGGTCCCGATCATGGAGCCTCCCCAGCCGTCACCCAGCGAGGCCCTCACTCCGTGCGCCAGGATGTTGCGGTAATCCGCACCCACGCCCATATGCACCCGGTGCATGGCCTCCACGATCTCGCGGTCGACGGAACGGGGAAGCAACCCACCTTTCTTGAGCATCTCGTATGTTCCCGGGGGTAGGCGCTTTATCATGGTCAGTTCCCCCTTCAAAGTGCCGAACTCCTCCAGCATGGCCAGGGCCAAACTCTCCGCCACCTTGTTCACCGGGGCCTTGATGTCCAGGTCGTATTCCTTGGCCAAGGTCATCAACTTGACCTCGTCCGTGATCCCATACTTGGGGGCTTCGCCTCTGGCCGCTTTAAGCAGGGTCTCAGCCACCTCTCGCCCGTGGTCGGAGTGCGCGGCAGCCCCAGTGGCGATCTGGTCCAACAAGTTGCGGGAACATATTAGATCAGCTGTGGCGCCACAGACCCCGCGGTCCCTCCCTTCACCCATGATACGGCAGGGGCCCATGGCGCAGCGTTGACAGGATACCCCGCTGTCGCAGAACTTACAAGAAGGCTGTTGCTTCTCGAAACGGTCCCAAACGGTCTCCACGCCCTCCAGCATGGTTTTGGCCAGTACCTCCTTGACCGAAGGGTCCATTGCCCTCTTTTCCACATTCTCCGGCACCTTATCCGGGGTGACGCGTCCTGGAGGTGTTCTTATACATTCCACCGTAATGATTTCGATTTCCTGATCATCTGCCATACGACCACCTGCATCATCTTCAATATCTTCTGCACGATAATGATATTAAAATTTGAATTTGTAAGTATATGAAGTTGCGCTATTTTCTTTCGACAGCAAAGTTAAATGCCGAAAAACTATTCCTCCGCCGATGGAGCGACCAAAAGTATTCATCGGCGTGGCCTGGCCTTACGCCAACGGCGCAATTCACATGGGGCACCTGGCAGGATCGCTGCTGCCCCCCGACATCTTCTGTCGCTATCATCGTCTGAAGGGTCACGAGGTCCTCATGGTATCCGGCTCGGACCAGCACGGGACACCGGTGACGGTCCGCGCTGATAAGGAAGGCTCAACGCCGGAGCAGGTGGCCGAACGCTACCACGAGATCAACAAGAAGGCCATCGAGGACCTGGGCATAGAGTTCTCCCTCTTCACCAAGACGCATACTCAGAACCATATCAACGTGGTGCACGATATCTTCCTCACGCTCTTGAAGAAAGGATATCTGGAACAACGCCAGACGATGCAGTACTACTGCCACAAGTGCGCCAAGTTCCTACCCGACAGGTACGTAGAAGGAAAGTGCGTAAAGTGCGGTAACGAGAACAGCCGCAGCGACCAGTGCGATAATTGCGGCACCACCTTCGAAGTGGGAGACGTCGTCGATCCAGTGTGCATCAACTGCGGGTCCCGCCCGGAGATGCGTGAGGCGCAGCACTACTTCTTCAAGCTGACCGATTTCGAGCAGCCGTTGCTCTCCTATGTTCAAGGAAGCAAGCACTGGCGCTCCAACGTGCAGCTCTTCACCCAGAATTGGCTGGAATCGGGTCTCAAGGACCGCCCCATCACCCGTGACATGACATGGGGCGTGCCGGTACCGCTTCCGGGAACGGAAGGCAAGGTCATCTACGTCTGGTTCGAGGCGGTCATCGGTTACCTCTCGGCGAGTAAGGAGTGGGCCCAGAGGATCGGCCGGCCTGACGCCTGGAAGGACTACTGGATGGACCCCGAGATCAAGAGCTACTATTTCCTGGGCAAGGACAACATACCCTTCCACACCATCATCTGGCCGTCCATATTAATGGGATATGGCGGACTGAACCTACCGTACGATGTTCCGGCCAACGAGTTCCTTACTTTCAAAGAGATGAAGCTATCCAAGAGCAAGGGGCCGAGCATCGACATACCAAGCATACTCAAGCTGTTCGACGCCGACCTGTTGCGTTATTACATGTCGATCAACATGCCAGAGGGCAAGGATGCCGACTTCTCTTGGGAGGACTTCGAGACCAAGATCAACAACGAACTGGTAGCCACGCTTGGCAACTATTTCCACCGGGTCCTCAGTTTCACCCAGAAGAACTTCAAGGAGGTCCCGCCCCTGCCGGAAGGGCTAGAGGCGGAAACGAAGCTGGTCGACGAGGCCATCGCCCAGGCACTGCTGGAAATGGACACCAACGTCTCCATCTGCCAATTCAAGAAGGGTCTGAAAGCGGTCATGGACCTGGCCCAGTTCGGCAATCGCTTCTTCGATTCTGTGGCACCATGGAGCCTGCTGAAGACGGACAAAGAAAAGTGCGGCGGAGTGTTGCACCTGAACCTCAGGATCGTGCAGGCGCTGGCGGTCCTCGCCAACCCCTACCTGCCCTTCTCCACGCAAAAACTCTGGGGGTTCCTGGCCAACGACGGTAAGATTGCCGACGGCTCCTGGGAATGGGCCACCAAGGAATTGAACGTAGGACGGACATTACCAGAGCCGAAGCCGCTATACAAGAAGGTGGAGATGCCCAAAGAGGAGTCTCCTTTCTCCGCGTTCGAGTCCCTGGACCTCCGCGTCGGACTGATCGAGGAGGTCAGCGACCATCCTAACGCCGACAAGCTGATGGTGCTCAAGGTCAACATCGGCCGGCCGATACAGTTGGTGGCCGGGCTGAAGGCATTCTACAGCAAGGAGGAGCTCACCGGGAAGAAGGTAGTGGTCATCACCAACCTGCAGCCGGCCAAGCTGCGCGGCGTGGAGTCACAGGGTATGGTCCTAGCGGCCGAGGCCGGAGAGAAGGTCAAAGTGCTCACGCCCTCGGGACCTGCCGATCCTGGCGATAAGGTGACCAGCGGATTGAACCCCGGTAGTAAAGTACTCTCTTTCTCGGAGTTCCAAGCGTTCGTGCTGCGCACCGGAACCGTCGTCGACGACAAAGAAGCGGACCTAGGATACAGGGTCAAAGCGGACACATCATCCTTGGTGAAGGGCAAGCAGGCGGCCTTCTTCTTACCCAAGGAGGGGGCGGACGTCGCCCTGCCGCTGTACACCGAGAAGAAGGTGAGCATCGGCGTGGACGGGGAATTGGACAACGGGGCGAAAGTGAGATGAGGTTCGACCTTCATGTGCACTCCTGTCAGTCCCGCGATTCCAGCAACCTGATTGAGGAAGTGCTGGACGCCTGTGCCAAAAAGGGCCTGGCCGGAGTGGCCATAATGGACCATAATTCCATGAACGGATCCCTTAAGGCCATAGCGTTGCACTGCCAGGACGTTCTGGTCATCCCTGGGATGGAGATATCCTCGTCCAAGGGGCACATATTGGCTTATAACATCCAGGAGGAGGTCCCTCGGAACCTGGAGGTGGGGGAGACCATAGACCGTATTCGGGCACAGGGAGGCATCGCCGTGGCCGCCCATCCCTACCGTGTCTGGTCAGGCCTGGGCGAGGAGGTCGTACGAGCGAACGACTTCGACGCCATCGAGGTACACAACGGCCGCTCCACCCATCGGCACAACGCCATGGCCAGAAAGCTGGCCTCCGATCTGAAGCGCCCCTTCTCGGCAGGCAGCGACTCCCACGAACCAGAGACTATCGGGACAACATATTTCGAGACCTCAAGGGACTGCGGTTCGGTGGAAGAGGTCATCAAAGAGATCCTTTCCGGGTCTGGCAACACCGGGGGCCGGAACCGGCCCAGGGTGGAGTCGGTCGGGTATGGGGTAAAGTGCATCGGTCAATGGATGGGTCGTGGCCTGAAAAGAATGTAAATCGTAGGTCATCCGATCATATCAACGCACCTTCCAGAACACTTTTTTGTCGCGTCGATCACATCAATGATCGAATCCAGATTCCCATTTTTTATCAGCTATCCTCATTGAAAACACTCCTCAGTGAGCAACATCAACCCTGTTACACCGGGTCATGTCTGACACCCGTCATCCAATATCCAGGGTTTTAAAATAAAGCAAACTTTATATTTGCGTTTTTCCTTATCCTATGCAGAGGGATGCACTAATGACCAGTTCTTTGGTTAAGAATGCTTTAGCGAACACTAAGTATGAGAACGCCAACGGCAAGGTCGACCCTGCAAAGCAGGAGCCGATCCAGTCGCAACCAGCCCCCAAGTCCGCCATCGATGAGGATTTGGAAAAGATAGCCGCCCAGCTTGATGTCTGCATCAAGATCATAGGCTGCGGTGGCGGCGGTTGCAACACCATCAACCGTTGCTGGGAAGCCAACATCAACGGTGCTCAGCTCTGCGCCATCAACACTGACGCCAAGCACCTGCTGACCATAAAGGCCCCGCATAAGATCCTGATCGGACGCACGGCCACTCACGGAATGGGCGCCGGTGCCAAGCCCGAGATCGGCGAGTCAGCCGCTCGAGAGAACGATGGAGAGATCAGGGAGTTCCTGAACGGCTCCAACATCGTCTTCGTAACCGCCGGTATGGGTGGCGGGACCGGTACTGGCTCTGCGCACTATGTAGCGCGGATCGCCAAAGAGCAGGTCCGCGCGCTCACCATCGGTGTCGTCACCATCCCCTTCAAGGCCGAAGGGACCGTACGCATGGAGAACGCCCTGGACGGCCTCAACAAGATGAGGCTGATCTGCGACACCACCATCGTCATACCCAACGACAAGCTGCTGGAGCTGGTGCCTAAACTGCCGGTCGACGCCGCCTTCAAGGTGGCCGATGAGGTGCTCATGCAGACCATCAAGGGCCTGACCGAGATCATTACCAAGCCCGGCCTGGTCAACCTGGACTACGCCGACATCATGACCGTCATGAACGAGGGTGGAGTAGCCTTCGTCGGTATCGGAGAGGGAAACAGCGACGAGGACGACCGCGTGAAGTCCGCGGTGCACGAGGCGCTAACCTCCCCCATGCTAGGAGAGATCGAGCTGAAGGATGCTAAAGGCGCCCTGATCCGTGTCGTCGGCGGTCCAGACCTGTCCGTGGGCGAGGCCCAAAGGGTGGCCGAGCTCGTCACCAACAGCGTCTCTCCGCGTGCTCGCATCATATGGGGATGCTCCATCGATCCTGAACTGGAAGGGATCGTCAAGGTGCTGCTCATAGTGACCGGGGCCAAGTCCAAGTACATCATGGGCAGCCGCGGCGCCCCAATGGAGGCACAGCGCAGTGGCCAGGGTTACCCGCAGCAGAACCAGCAGCCGCAACAGCAGCAATACCAGCAGCAGAGGCCGAAGAACCGGGACGACGATATCGACTTCGTGCGCTGATGCGGAGGGGGTCAACGAGGGCTGCGCCGATTGACCCGGCCACCGTCCACTATATGTCGCCGGTGGCCTCTAAAAGTCAAAAGCGGCGTCGCCGAAGCTGATCGCCGGGCAGGGCTCGAAGCATCTACCGCAATGGATGCATCGGCTCGCTTCCACGCGAATCCTGCCCTGCGTCAGTAAAAGTGCACCCTCATTGCATCTGGCGATACACACTCCGCAACCGACGCATTCCTCGGCCTTAACCACCGCACGGCGAACCTTTTCCACATTTTTTCTTATTTGCTCTTGGTCCGGACCTTTGGCGATCAACGCCCCTTCGCGGAACACCGTGACGTTGCCAACGGCAGCCCATCCGTCCATCGCGCCGTTCTCCACTTCCCCTAACATATTGAGCACACTGCTGACCTGCTCCAGGTCCAGGTCCCGGCTGAAGGCCCCTTCGATGCTGAATCCTAAGGTGCAGGGAGAGAACCCGTCCTGCATGCGCAAACGGAGGTTCCCTTCTCCTGTGCGCATCCCCTCCTTTCTGGTCAGCTCGAAACCGGGGATGTTGCGCTTGAGCTCCTCCATCACCGACGGAGGGACCTTCTTCCACCTCCACAGACCATGTTCCACCCATTCCGGGCCCAGCCCCTTCTTCTCCGCATAGCTGCGCAGAAAAGCCTCCCATCTTTCGTAGGCCGGGCTCCCCCTGATTAATCCGATCTCGGCCATGTCCGAGGCCGGGCACAGGAAACAGCCGATGCGGTCCAATCCCCTCTCGTACCAGGGGTTGTAGCTGACGCCGCTCTGGAAGATGTATAGCCAGACGTGTAGGGAGGTCCAGTCTTGTATAGGGGAGGCGCCGATCTGCCCCGGAGTCCAAGGATTGCGCCAGACCCGGGGCTTGCTGGCCCGTTGCTCCGATTCGTATCTGCGCTGGCCGATGAAAGAGAGAAGACCGTTCGGATAGTGTTCAACGATGGCCTTCACTGTAGGTCCCAGCTTATTGGTCTTGCAGCACCAGCGATAGTCCTTTCCCGGAGGCCCGAAGAACTCCAAGTTGCCGAAGAAGGCGTCCTCCTCCGCCTTCCCCAGGACAAGATCGAGGTTCAGCTCTTCTTTGAGGCGATAGACGTATTCCACCGTCTCCGGGAATTCCAGTCCGGTATCGATGAAGAATGCCGGGAGCCTTAGGCCGGCATCCCTGGTCAAAAGCAACGTGGCCAGACTGTCTTTACCTCCGGAGAAGGAAACCACCTGCGGAATGTCCTTGTGCTCCTCCGCCAGGCGGCGCACGAACTCCATGCTTTCCTCCACGCGACGGTGCATGACCTTGGAATTGGCCTCGATGGCCACTTTCCAATCGGCCTTTGCGCCAATCTCCACCGCGCCTGTCCTCTCCGACCACCGGACCTTGACGGCCACCCCCCTCTCGGCAGAGCACATCTCTGCGGAGTCCATGCGGGCGACGCCAGTGGCCAGGGCGTTCCCGTCGGGGTGCAATACGATAACCTCCTCTCCCTTGCCGAACTCGCCCACGACCTTCCCAACACCCGGGGCCATGAGGTTCTGCGAGCCAAGGATCGGTTCCACCGCCCCGGCGTCGGCCACGACCATATTCTTGGTGGCCTTCGCAATTATGCGGGACGCGCCCTTGACCCTGAGGAGCACTTTCCATCCCACCCCCAGGTCGTAGCGCATAGTGGCCACGACCATGCCTCCGGAGATGACCTCGTCCATACGGTCCAGCCCGGGGACCTTGTTCATGACATGGGCCTGGTCCATCGGAAGCAAGGCCTCTCCGGAACCTGGACCGAACTGCAGGTCTATCAGGCTTCGAACCATGTTCAAGTCATATGGGAAGGCCGGTCTGGCGTCACCCGGAGGGGTCATTTCCACCGCCTCCGTCCTACCTCCGCAGCGCCCGCACTTATCATCCTCGAGGACCGGGACGTTGCACTGATCGCACCAGCGCAGGTGCATCTTCCCAAGGCGGACCAAGGCCATGCCTGCGGCTAGTGCAGGGACCCCTATAAAATCTCCGTTTCCCTTCGGGGTAGGTTTTGTCGGTCAAAATGACTTCCTTCGGGTATAGTGTCAGCATATCTAAGCCTAAATAGCAGTAATTTCATCATCCCGCCCTGATACCATGAAAGCCACCAAGCGCACGATGGGTATCAGCTATGCGATCCGGGAGATGCTGCTGCCAGCGAGGGAACTGGAGAAGCAGGGTCACGAGATCATAAAGCTGCATATCGGGGACCCCAACAAGTTCGACTTCAAGACGCCGAAGCATGTAAGGGACGCCCTCTGCGCTGCCGTGGAGAAGTGCGACAACGGTTACGAGGAGTCCGAAGGCAACGTCGAGCTGAGGAAGGCCATCATCGAGAAGGAGAAGAAGAAGAACGGCATCGACCTGGACCTCCAGGACCTGATCGTCACCAACGGTGTGACCGAAGCATTGCAGATGATATGCGCGGCCACCATCGACAACGGCGACGAAGCGCTGGTCCCCGGACCCAGCTACGTCTCTTATCTGGAGTTCCCCAAGTTCTTCGGCGGGAAGGCGGTCACCTACCGCACCATCGAGGAGGAGAACTGGCAACCGGACATCGACGACCTGAGGAAGAAGATCACTCCACATACCAAGTTCATCGCGGTCATCAACCCTAACAACCCCACTGGAGCGGTATATGGCCGGAAGAAGCTGAAGGAGATCGCTGACCTGGCCGGAGAGTACGGCCTTTTCGTCATATCCGACGAGATTTACGACCTGATGACCTTTGAGGGCGAGCACTACTCCCCGGCCACCCTGGCCAAGGACGTACCCTGCATATTGGTCAACGGGTTCTCCAAGGTGGACCTGCTTCCCGGCTGGAGGCTGGGCTACGCGGCCTTCCACGACACGACCGGCCAATTGGACGAGATTGAGGAGGCCGTGCACAAGCAAGCCAGGCTCAGGCTAAGCGCCAACGCTCCCTGCCAGATGGCGGTCATCGAGGCCTTGAAGCACCCCAAGGACCACTTGGAAGGGATGCGCAACAAGCTCAAGGCCCGCGGCGAGTTCGCCTATAAGAGGGTGAACGAAATCCCCGGGCTGAGCTGCGTGAAGGCCCAGGCGGCCTTCTACATGTTCCCCAAGATCGAGTCCGATCACTGGAAGGACGACCGGGAGTTCGTGCTGGACATCCTGAACAAATGCCACGTGCTCCTCGTCCCCGGCTCCGGGTTCTGCCCGGTGTACGGCAAGGACCACTTCCGCATGGTGTTCCTGCCCAACGAGGAGATACTAGGTAAGGCGTTCGACTCCATCGAGAGCTACATGAGAAAGGTGGCCTGAGGCCGCCCTTCTCAAACGCTTTTGTTTTATCTTTAAAATTGATGATAAAGAGGTTTCAATAGAGCCGCTTCAGCATCTTGACGCAGGCTTCCATGGCGTTCTTGGCGTTCTCGATGCGGTCCTCGGCCTGCAGTCTGGTCATTCCCGGTCCAGTGATGCCTAGTGCCACCGGCTTCATGAACTCCAGCGACAGGTCGGTTATCTTCCTCGCGGCGTTCTGGATGACGATCTGGTCGTGCTCCGTCTCGCCTTCGATTACGCAACCGAGCGTAACCACGCCGTCGATGCTGTTGTCCTTGAGCAACATCTTGGTTGCCAAGGGTATGTCGTAGACCCCGGGGACGTGCACTACCTTGGCCACTTTCGCCTCCAGGAACTCCGCGTGCGCCTTCGCCCGCTCCAGCATCATGCTGGTTATATCGTAGTTGAACTCCGAGACCACTATTCCGATGTTGTACCTCGTCATTTTCATCTCTCCCTAACTGGGCCAACGTCCTCGTAGCCCTGCCTCAATCCCCGACCGGCGTTCTTGGTCAGCCGCTCGGGCTTGAATATCATGTCGTAGGCGTTCCGGGCGTGCTCCCTCGCTCTATGTTCCATCAGCCAGGCCAGCTTACCATCTTCCGCCTCGTCCTCGTGGACGAACACCTCGATGATGTGCTTGTTGGTCATCAGCTGCGCGGTGATTATACCGGTGGAGGCCTCGTGCGCACACATCTTGTCCGTGGGCTTGCTGCCGGGCATCCCCAGGGCCATCACAATGTCGCACCCATCGTCTAAAAGCTTCTTTGCCGCCACCGGCAAGTCCTTGATTCCGGGCACGGTGACCCGGACGATCTTGTACCCTGTGCCGTAGTTCTTCAGCTCGTCTATGGCCGCCCCGCCCATGTCCGCCCGGGCGAAGGTGGTGTCGACGATCCCGATGGTCTTCATCAGTCCTCCACGGCCTTCTTGTTCTGGGTGTACCAGTCTATGACCTTGCCTATGATCTTGCGGGTGCCGTTGAGGTCCCCGCCGTGCTTGGAAAGTCGCACGATTTTCACCTTCATTCCCCGCTTGGCCAAGGTCTCCTCGATCCTCTTCTCGTCGAAGTCCTGGTCATACCCCAAGGCGATGATGTCCGGCCTTATCCTCTCCACCACGCTGAACATGTCCCCGTCGCTTCCGAGAACGGCCTGGTCCACCATCTTCAGCGCCGAGATCAGTTCCAGGCGCATCTTGTCCGGGGTTATCGGCTCATGCTTTCGGCGGCGCACCGTGGCGTCGGTGGCCACAACGACGACCAGCTCGTCCCCTAGGTCCTTGGCCTCTTGCAGATAGCGCAGATGCCCCGGATGCAATATGTCGAAGACGCCGCTGGCCATTACCCTGGTCATTTCCCGTTACCGCCCCTCTTCCAAAATTCGATGATGTCCTTCCCTTCCAGGAAGCATAGGTCAAATCGTTTTGCATACTTTTTAGCCTTTTCTTTGCTGAGGGCGTACCCGTCGTCGCCCATCATCTCGCAGATGGTGGCGCTAGGGGTGACCCCCGCGAGGACCATCATGGCCGTGGCCAGTTCGGTGTGCCCCTTACGCTTGCTCAGCAGCTGGGGCGTGGAATTCAGCATATGGATGTGTCCGGGAGAACGGAAGCGCTTTCCGAACTCCGTCCTGGCCTCCTCGTCGCTCATGGACACAGTTTCCTGTGCCAACTTGGCGAACTCGGACACGGTGAGGGCGCGGTCGTTGTCGGTCACCCCGGTGAAGGTCTTGCGGTGATTGATGGTGATGGAGAAGGCCGACTTCGTATCGTAGGGAATGTCGTTCGGGGACAGCAGTTCCAGGACCGGATGCTGGCGGTGATTGCAGGCCAGGACGTCGACCAGAAACGGCATGTCCAGCTTGCGACAGATGTCGTTGTCGACGGTAGTGCAGATCAGCCCGCCGGCGTTCTTCCGCATCTCCCTGATGGAGGCGGAGGTCACGAACTGAGAGGCTATGGTCATGTCCGTCTCCTTCTCCCGGTTGTCAGAATCGAAGATGAACACCATCTTGCCCTCGCAGATGTCCTTCATGGCATCCAAGATAACTTCGTCGCTCATGATGGCCTCTCCGAGAAAGAGATAGCATATTAGTTATTGCGTTACTACAACTCATTTGGTAAAGAACAGCGTCCAGCACATGGTGAAAAACATATATCCGCCATACGTTACCGATAGCGATGGTTGATAGACTGGACGACGCTGCTGGAACGAAAGCCCTGGACCCCAGTGACATGATGGCCCAACTTGTCTCGTTTCCAGACCAACTGCTGTGGTCAAAGGATTCACGCATCCTGCCGATGGAAGGCATCCACAACGTGGTCATATGCGGCGTGGGCGGTTCGGCCATCGCCGGGGACGTCATCACCGACCTGCTGACGCCTACCTGCAGGATCCCGATTACTACCTCCCGGCATGTGGCCTTGCCCGGTTACGCCAACGAAGGGACGCTGGCCCTAGTCATCAGCTATTCCGGAAACACCGCCGAGAGCCTGAACTTGTACCATGATGCCACAGAACGAAGGTGCCGCATGGTGGTCATAACCTCCGGCGGAGAGCTGGAGGAACTGGCGAAAAAGGATTCGGTACCGAACCTCAAGGTTCCCCCGGGCAACCAGCCCCGAGCCTCCCTCGGTTATCTGCTAGGAACCTCGGCGGCAGTGCTTCAGGGTGCT
The DNA here is from genome assembly GCA_026394395.1 of Methanomassiliicoccales archaeon. Lineage (NCBI taxonomy): Archaea > Methanobacteriati > Thermoplasmatota > Thermoplasmata > Methanomassiliicoccales > Methanomassiliicoccales archaeon. The sequence goes on along the minus strand of JAPKYK010000003.1, from coordinate 253,207 downwards.
GGACTAGGTCAGGTGCATCAAGAGCTCATCCGAGCAGTGCCAGCGTTGCACGAGTACATCCAGAGCATAGGAGTAAACGTGCCCGCGTCCAAGAATCCGGCCAAGAAGATCGCCCTGGCCTTGCGGCAAGGGGTGGCAGTCATCTACTCCCCCCGCAATGTGAGATCGGTCGCCCTGCGCTGGCAGAACCAGATAAATGAGAACGCCAAGGCGGTGTCCTTCTCCGGGGAGATACCGGAGATGGACCACAACCAGCTGGTCGGCTGGCTGGAAGGGGGCCAGGACTGCTCCTGCCGCCCGGTCGTGCTGATGCCCGAGGAAATCCATCCCACCGTTCGAAAGATGACCGAGGTCACCCTGCAGATGCTCAACGAGCGCGGGTTGGACCCGGTCAAGGTCGAGCTGCCTGGTAAAGGGCTCATGGACAACGTCCTGCAGGGAATCGCCCTGGGCGACATGGTCAGCTACTACATGGCGCTGCTCAAAGGCATCGACCCGGCGCCGGTGACCGTCATCAAAGAGTTCAAGAAGCGCATCAGCTGACCTTCTTCTCCGCTGGCCGCAAAGCCTCCTCTATCTTTTCCATCTCGCCCTGCGGGTTGCGGAACCATTCCGTGCTCCAGGTGCGGTGCAGCTTCCATCCCAGTCTGGCCAACTGCGCCTGCCTGGTGCGGTCCCGGTCCCTTACTGTCAGTCCGGAAGCGTAGTGCGCCCCGTCGCATTCTATTCCCAGCAGGTACTTGCCTGTCTCGTTGGGGTCCTCGATGGCCAGATCGACGCGGTAATCAGAGGTGCCCACGTCCCTCTTCACCTTGTGCCCCCGGGCCTCCAACGTCTTCGCCAGCTGTTCTTCGAACGGCGATAGGGGATCCCAGGTCCGTCCAGGAGGAACGGGCAGGGCTCGGCGGTCCCCTCCGGACTCGGCGAAGGAAAGGTACTGCTTCAGGAGCCGAGCCCCGGTGCTCTTGGCCCCCGCCAGGTCGATGTCCTCGGAATGGATCGATGAAACGACGTCCAAGCATAGCTTGGCCCTGGTTATCGCGACGTTCAGGCGACGCTCGCCGCCGTCCTTGTTCAGCGGGCCGAAGTTGAGCAGGAACTTGCCTCCCTCATCCTTTCCGTAGCCCACGCTGAGGATTATGCGGTCGCGTTCGTGCCCCTGGACGTTCTCCAGGTTGTACAAGAGGAACGGTTCTCCCTCGTCCGAGCTCAGCTTAGCGTCCAGATCCTTATCCTTGCGCCGCAGTTCCATCAAGGCCTGGTCCACCGCATCCATCTGGGCCTCGGAGAAGGCGATCACTCCCAAGGACCTGCCGTCCTTGCGGGCGTAATGCTCCTGGACCATGGCGGCCACCACCTTGGCCTCCTCCCGGTTCGTCCGCGTCTTACCTCGGTCGAAGACCCCGTTGGGAACGAAGACGTGGCGGATGCCAAAGCCTTCCCGGCCGAAGACCGAGCTGGGGAAGGTGTTCAACCGACCGCCGTAGAACTGGTAATTGGAGAAGGCGATGAGCGATTCGTCCTTGGAGCGATAGTGCCACATGAGCATGCGACGGGACATGCCGCAGGTCTCGCATTCGTCGAGAACGCTCTCCAGGTCCGGCTCCTCGTCATCCTCGTCCGCGGAGAGAACGAAGAACGAGGTGGGCGGCATCTGCTTGCTGTCCCCGACCACGATGACCTGCTTTCCCCGGGCGATGGAGCCTACGGCATCCTCCGGACAGATCTGCGAGGCCTCATCAAAGATCACCACGTCGAACCTGGACCGCTCCCGATCCAGGAACTGGCTCACGGACAGCGGGCTCATCAGGATGCAGGGCTTAAGCAGCCCGATAAGGTCCCAGCAATCGCTGAGCATGGCCTTGACCGCCTTCCTCTGCCTCTTGAGCTTGGCCAGCCTAGCTATCTCTATCTCCTGCTTCTGCAGCATGGGCTGTTCCGGCCCGGTGCGCCTCTTCCGGATGTTCTCCTCCACCCGGGCCTGCACCCGGCGCCGGCTTCCTTCGACGTACATCTGGTCCAGCTGCACGAACTTCTGTATCAGGCCCATCTGCTGGTCCCGGCGGAAGCGGTTGAGGGAGGGTTCGGAGGCCAAAGCCTCCTCCGTCCATAGCCGGCGGAACCTCTTCTGGAAGGCTGGCAGCATGACCTCCGCCGGCACCCTCCTGGCCCGCAGGTCCATGAGCGCATCCGTAAGGCCCAAGGCCTCCATCCCCTGCAACAACGAGGTTAGGTCCAGCCATTCCTGATAGCGATACCTTCCCTCCTGGGCCTTGTCCGTCCAAGATCGGACGTCGTTCAACCGGGCGTCGCGCAGCGGCCGGCCGTTGAGCGGTCGGTCCGAAGCAAACCGTGCGAGGAACACGTTCAGGGCGGAATCGAAACGGCCCAGGTACAGTTCCAGGTCCACGCCGGCGTCGATCACGGCCGGCGGCAGGGCGATGGAGGTCAAGGCGTCCAACACCTGAGGGTTGAGCAGAAGAGCATGGTTGGTGCGGAAGGCCCTGGTCCAGTTCAGCCGTTCCACCAGCCCCTGAAGCTCGTCCCCATCCCCGGAGAACGCCCCTTTAAGGGCGGTGACGAGGTCGTCCCGTCTCACCTTCCAGGACGACAGCACCTGCTGGTATCGTTCCACGATGACCACCAAGTGCCGGGCCTCGGGATAGGTCAAGTTGCGGCCGGAAATGGTCTGAAGCACCTTCATGTCCTGGCGGAAGCCACCCTTCAGGCTCCTGAGCGCCCCGGCGTATTCCACCTCGAAGCGCTGCTTGAAAGCCTTCCCGTCCAGGTCCAGTATATCCCGGGAACCCATGCTGAGGAGCATCTTTTCTAGCTCAGAGACCTCCCTATGTAGCGCCTGGCCCTCCTTGGCCATCTTGATCAAGAGATCGAGGTCGCCATCCAGCCATTCCCTGCGCACCGACAGCCTTTCGTTCAGGTCCCGGTACAGAAGGCGCCAGCGCCGCACTTCCGGCAGCGCGTCCGGTTGTGATAGTCCCAGAGCCTGGGCCGCGTTGGGAAGGACGTTGGACAGGCGGTCACGGGCCTCGATCAGCGAGGATAGCTCCTCCTGCACCTTGGCCTGCAGTCGGTCGCTCCATTCTGTGGCTATCGCTCCGGCCCAGGGGTGGTCGTTATCACAGAACGCCTTAGACATCTGCGAGAGCCGATGGACGTCCGATTCCATGCGACCGAGCCGCTCGTCATCCACATCCAGTACCTCGGGCAGCTGGAAGGACATCTCCGGAGCGTCCGGTAATGAAGCATAGAGTCCGATCATACGGAAAACGCTCATGCCCTGCAGTCGTCCACGGGAGGCATGCAAGGCCCGGACGTACTCGGCCAGTTCCTGGCGAACTGCGGCCAATTCCCGGACATTGGCCCCAGCCAGCGGTGGTTTATCCGCCGACTCAAGGTTGGCGGCTATCTCCTTCACGATGTCGGCGCGATTTCGCTTAGGGTCGTGCAGTTCCAGGCAGCGGTCCCCCAGCCCGCACTTCTCCATGTTCCCCCGGACCACGTCCAGGGCGGCCATCTTCTGGGAGACGAACAATATGCGCTTGCCCCTAACGATCAGCTCCGCCATCATATTGGTGATGGTCTGGCTTTTACCGGTGCCCGGCGGTCCCTGCAGCACGAAGCTGACCCCGGACAGGGCCGCCTGGACGGCCTCCTGCTGGCTGGAGTCAGCGTCCAGGACCTGAAAGCTATCCTCCGGACGTATGCGAGAATCGTAATCCCTGGGCGACAGCATGTTCGACGGTTCCGGCGGCAGCGCCGAGGGGTCCCCGGAAAGCGCCCTTATCACCGACGAGGCGACCATGGTCCCCAGGCCGCCATCAAGGTCGGCGTACATCAATAGCTTTGAGAAGTGGAAGAGGGCCAGATAAGTCACTCCCGTAACCTTCCATCCCGAGGCTGGAGGCAGGGCGGTCTGTATCTTCTCCAGGGCGGAAGGGAGATCGAACCCGTTGTCCAGGTCGAAGTCCGGCAGCTTCAGACGGTAGTCCATCTCCAAGCGCTTCCGGATGCTGGGATTGAATGCGGTATCCTCGTCCAGAGGTACGAGCTTATACGGGGAGAAGGAATCCTTCCTCTCCAAGCTCACGGGGATCAAGAACAAGGGCGATTCGCTGAACTCATCGCTCCCTAGCTCCTTCCAGAGCAGCGACCCCACGGAGACGAAGAGGATGTTCACCCCGTGATCGGCCTGGAAGGTCCGGGACTTGCTCCTCAGGTTGTATAATACCTTGTCCACCTGCTGGTCGGCGTCGTGGGCGGAGACGAGCAGACGGGAGCATCCCGCCTCTTCCTTGGCCTGTGGATCGGAGACCACGGTGAACGCTTTACCCTGGTCCAATTCCCGGTAAAGAGTAGCAGAATCAGGCAAGGCCACGGCCAGCGTGGATGCTTTTTGCCTCCGGAACCTTATGAGAGGGTTCCGGTTGGACACGTCGAGGAGCTTGCTCTTCCACAACTCCACCTTGTTGGCTACCAACTTTTCCGGCTCGGTCATCTAGCTCCATCTAACGCAAGGCGTGCTGGGTAATTAATTGTTGGATAGTCCAATCGGAATCGAATTTCATCCGGGAACGCCAACATTTTTAACCCCGCCTCATGATGAGGGTTCAAGTGACCTTATGAAAGAGGATGCCTACTGGATTCGGGACCAGGTGCAGAAGCACAATAAGTGGTTCGAAGAATCGCTGCCCATGATAGCCTCCGAGAACCTGATGAGCCCATTGGCCAAGGAAATGATGATATCCGACTTCCACGACCGCTACGCCGAGGGACTTCCCGGAAAGCGCTACTACAATGGCAACATCTACGTGGACCAAGTGGAGATCAAGTGCCTCGAGCTGGCCCAGCGCATCTTCAAGTGCCAGTTCGCTGACGTCCGGCCGATATCCGGCACCGTGGCCAACATGGCCGCGCTCATGGCCCTGACCCAGCCGGGCGATACCATAACCTGCACCTCGCTGGACCACGGGGCGCATATATCCACCGCCAAGTTCGGCGCCGTGGGCTTCCGCGGCGTGAACACCGTGACCTATCCCTTCGATATTCATGAGATGGAGATTAATGTGGACGGTGCGGAAAAGGTCATACGCGAGACTAAGCCTAAGGTCGTCCAGTTCGGTCTTTCTGTCTTCCTCTTCCCCGCACCGGTCAAACAGCTAAAGGATGTCGCCGCCGAGGTCGGCGCCCCCATCTGGTATGACGGCGCCCACGTGCTCGGCCTGATCGCTGGCGGAAAGTTCCAGGACCCCCTACACGAGGGAGCGAACGTTCTGACGGCCTCTACGCACAAGACCTTCCCCGGACCCAACCACGGCATCGTGCTAGGGCAAAATCTGAACGAGGATCTAAGCAAGAAGCTTACCTCAGCATGTTTCCCCGGCGTCACCTCGAGCCACCACCTGCATGCCATGGCCGCCTTGGCCATCACCTTCGCGGAATGGGAGATCTACGGCGAGAAGTACGCCGCCCAGGTGTGCAAGAACGCCAAGGCCCTCGGCCAGGCGTTACACGAATTGGGCATTGAAGTGCTATGCGCCCACAAAGGGTTCACCGAGAGCCACACCATCGCCGTGAACGTCGCCGCCTACGGCGGGGGTGCGGAGGCGGCCAACCTAATGGAAAGAGCCAACATGATCGCCAACAAGAACATGCTGCCCGGCGACAAGAGCGCCAATAAGCCCTCCGGCATTCGCCTGGGAGCCCAGGAGCTGACCCGGGTGGGCATGAGGGAGAGCGAGATGAAGGAAGTCGCCAGCCTCATACACCGGGTGGTGGCCAAGAAGGAGTCTCCCGAAGTGGTCAAGAAGGACGTCATGGCCCTGAAGCGCAACTTCACCAAGGTGCGGTACTGCCTGCACGAGGGCGAAGAAGGATACGCCTACCACAAGCTGGTGTGAGTGTTGCTGCGCCAAACCTCTTCCTAAAATTCATTTTTTAAGTTTTCTGAGCATCTCGCAGGCCATGCATCGCTCGTTCAAAGTGGGTTCTCCGCACTCGCAATCCCTAAGATCGGCCTGAGGGAAGCCGTCCCGCATGAGGGGGCGTAGCCGATCATAGCTGCTCAGTATGGAATGACGGGTGCCTGGATGCTTCATCTCCATGCCGTTCACTATCTCCCGGTACTCGTTGCGCAGGGCGTGCACGGCGTACGGGCACTCGGCGTCGGAGAACGGTATGTCGGAAAGCATGGCGTACAGTAACGTCTCCTTCTCCGGGATGAGGCGAAGGGGCTGGACCCTAGGCACCAGTCCTGGCTGGACCCGTTCGTGAGGACCCAACCTGGCCAGCCGCTCCACGTCCCCCCGCATGAAGTTCATGAGGATGGACTGGGTCATGTCGTCCAGGTTGTGGCCTAACGCCAGCACGTCCACCTTTAGCTCTTTAGCTTTCAGGTTCAGGCAGCGGCGGCGGAACACCCCGCAGTAGGTGCAGGCCTCTCTCTCGTCCGTCCTCCGGACCATGTCGTCAAGGGTCATCCCGGTGACCTCCTGGAACGGGATGACCGCGTGCTCTATCCCCAAGGAATCGCAGAGCTCCCGCACCTTGGGCAAGGTCTTATGGCGATAACCTTCGATGCCCTCGTCCACGGTGATGGCGGTTATGCGCACCCCCTGGCGGCATCCCAAGATCTTATGCAGGAGGAGAAGGGCTGTCTGACTGTCCTTGCCCCCGGAAGCCCCGACACCTATGTGCACGTTCCCTTCCAACCTCAGCTGCTGGCGAACCTCCTTCTTGACCCTCTTCTCCACGTACTCGAGAAAATGCCCCTGACAGAGGTGGGCGCCGTTGTACCTGACGAAGGTCACGGCCGGAGCGGAGCACTTGGAGCAGTGCATGACCCCGCTGACGTTGGACGGATTAATAAATGTTAGCGGTCACATTCGGCGGTTCCCCAGGAAACCTTTTAACCCCGATACGGCCTTGAAGTGGCCGGAGAACATGCAGGAGATTTGGACCGAGAAGTACCGTCCGCACAAGCTGTCGGAGGTAGTGGGGCAGAAGGAAATAGTGGAAAGGCTGGCCTCATACGTGCGCTCGGGCAATCTGCCACACCTCATGTTCGCCGGTCCCGCCGGTACCGGGAAGACCACCTCCGCCCTGGCCATGGCCAAGGAGATGTACGGGGAGTCCTGGCGGGATAACTTCATCGAGCTCAACGCCTCCGACGAGAGGGGGATCGACGTGGTCCGCGGGAAGATCAAGGAGTTCGCCCGCACCGCGCCCATCGGGGACGCGTCGTTCAAGATAATCTTCCTGGACGAGGCGGACGCGCTGACCTCGGAAGCGCAGGCCGCTCTGAGGAGGACCATGGAGAAGTACAGCCGCAACTGCCGCTTCGTGCTCTCCTGCAACTATTCGTCCAAGATCATCGAGCCCATTCAGTCCCGCTGTGCCGTCTTCCGCTTCCGTCCGCTCAAGGGCGAGGACATCCGGGCCTATCTCAAGTCCATCTCCAAGAAGGAAGGCGTGAAGATCGACGACGCCGCCCTTGACGCCATCGTGCACGTGGGGGAAGGGGACATGCGCAAGTCCATCAACTCCCTGCAGGTGGCGGCCACCATCGGCAAGGATGTCACCATCGAGGTGGTCTTCGAGGCCACCGGGAACGCCCGCCCGGAGGATGTGGTGGACATGATAGAGACCGCCCTGAACGGTGATTTCCTCGGAGCCCGTTCCAAGCTGGACGATATGATCGTCACCTACGGGCTCAGCGGCGAGGACATCATAAAGCAGATACACCGCTCCTTCATGGACCTGAACATTCCGGACCGGGACAAGATAAAGCTGATCGACCGGACGGGCGAGATAGAGTTCCGCATCGTGGAGGGCAGCAACGAGAGGATCCAATTGGAGGCCCTGTTGGCCTACCTGGCCCTTACGGGGAAAGAGTGAGATTGCCAACGTATTTATACCCGCTCCTTATTTCAAGGCGGGAGGAGTCAAATGGCCCGTTTCAAGGAAGCTGACGAAAGGCTGCTTAACAAAAAGGTATGCCTTAGCTGCTATGCCCGTAATGCCGTGAAGGCCACCAGGTGCCGCAAGTGCGGGTACACCCAGTTGCGCCTGAAGGCCAAGGAAAGCCGCAAGGCCTGAGCTTAATCAAACCCATTCCTTCACACTAATTATCCATCCTGTCCTTTTACAGGATACCTTTTTTAATTTAGTTCGTGCATGACCAACCGTCCATAGGCGTCGGGAGGGAGTTCTAATCAAGAAGGTTCTGGTCGTGGATGACAATGCCGCCATTCTGGAGATAGTCTCCGAGCTTATCTCCGTGGCGGGCTATCAGCCCGTGACCGCTTCCGGTGGAAAGCAGTGTCTGGAAAAGATCGTTAGCGATAAACCGGACCTGGTGCTGCTGGACATCAACATGCCGGACATGGACGGATGGACGGTGCTGCGCACCCTGAAGGAAAAGGGGCTCACCGAGAACACCAAGATAATGATGCTCACCGCCACCACCGAGATAGGCACGGACATCTTCGGGCTGCAGGACGTCGTCACCGGTTACATCCGCAAGCCGTTCAACAACGACGAGCTTGGCGCAAGATTGAGAGAAGTCCTTGGCGACCAGCCTCCGGTGAAGAAGGAGGTCAAGCCGGAGAAGGACCACAGGGGACTGCGTTCTTTGCTGCGAAAGAAGGACGAGCAGGACGGCATGGAGGTGGCCAAGAGCAGCGCCAAGGTATACGAGATACGGCGCGGGTTCAGCTACCTGGTCAAGGAGGCCAAGCCCCACAAGTCCTTCGAGATATTCATGGACCAGGTCACCCACAACATACAGGGGCTGTGCGTGACCCGGCAGCATCCGACCATCCTGCGCAAGGAGTGGGGCATGGAGAAGACCCCCATCATATGGCTCAGCAACCAGCTGGGCAAAGTTTACGTGAACCCGTCCAACATCGGCATTCTCAGCGATACCATCATCCGGTTCGTGGAGAAGAGCGAGGACAGCGTGACGCTCATAGACGGCGTGGAGTTCCTCATCGTGAACAACGATTTCGAGAAGGTGCTGAGGATGATACACCACATCACCGAGGCGGTAATGGAGAACCGGTCCCGGCTCATCGTCTCGGTCGATCCCCGCACCCTGGAGACCAGGGAGCTGGCCCTCCTGGAACGCAACATGGAGATTATCGAGACTGAAGAACCGCGCCCGCGCCAATAGGATCTGGAAGTGCAGACCATGTCAGAATACATGATAACCAGGGTTTGGAGCAGAGAAGTTCTAGATTCCCGCGGCAACCCCACGGTCGAGGCCCAGATAGAGACGGAATCGGTGCTGGTCACGGCCATCGCCCCCTCGGGAGCGTCGACCGGCACGTTCGAGGCCCTGGAGCTCAGGGACGGGGAAACGAGGTACGGCGGGAAAGGCGTGCAGAAGGCCGTGAAGAACGTCCGCGAGCTCATATCACCGAAATTAACCGGAATGGACGTCACCGACCAGAAGGCGGTGGACGCGGCCATGAAGGAACTGGATGGGACAGGGAACATGGCCAGGTTGGGCGGGAACGCCACGACCGCCGTCTCCTACGCCGCGGCCAAGGCCGGGGCCATCCTCAAGGGCGTGGAACTGTACGAGCACCTCGGCTCCGGAAGCAAGGTGCTGCCGGTCCCTTGCATGAACGTGATAAACGGCGGGAAGCACGCCGGCAGCAATCTGAAGATCCAGGAGTTCATGATCGCCCCCTGCGGAGTCCCCAGTTACTCCGAGGCCCTGCGCGTAGGAGCCGAAGTATATCATTCCTTGAAGCAGGTGCTGAAGAAGGAAAGGGGCCCCATGGCCATCAACGTGGGCGACGAGGGCGGCTTCGCCCCCCCGTTCGACACCAGCCGCCAGGCCATGGACACTCTGCTGAAAGCGATCGAGAACGCCGGCTACACCCCGGGCAAGGAGGTCTTCTTGGCCATGGACGCCGCGGCCAGCGAGTTCTACAAGGACGGCATCTACGATCTGGACGGTAAGAAGATGACCTCTGGAGGGATCGTGGACTTCTACGTCGCGTTGAGCAAGGAATATCCGTTGATCAGCCTGGAGGACCCGATGGAGGAAGAATCCTTCGAGGCCATGGCCGAACTGACCAGGAAGATCGGTGGCAAGCTGCAGCTGGTGGGGGACGACATCTTCGTCACCAATCCGGTCCGCTTGCGGAAGGGGATCGATATGCGGGCGGGCAACGCCATGCTGCTCAAAGTCAACCAGATCGGGACCATCACGGAGGCCATGCAGGCGGCGGAGATGTGCTTCGACCATGGCTTCAACGTCATGGTCAGCCACCGCTCCGGGGAGACGGAGGACACCACCATTGCGGACATCGCCGTGGCCTTGGAGTGCGGGCAGATGAAGAGCGGGGCCCCGGCGCGAGCGGAGAGGACGGCGAAATACAACCGCCTGCTGCGCATAGAAGAGGGACTGGGCAAGAAGGCCAAGTTCATAGGCAAGAGCGCCTTCTACTGACGAAACTTGAATAGTGCGTAAGGCGGTTCCCCCCGGGAAGTGATGACATGGGCAAGTTCTTCTCTGCCGACCACGAGGACATACGCAAGGGGCTGACCACCGACGTCTATTTCCAGCGCACCGAGGCCATACTGAAGGCCAAAGGGCTGCTGGACCTGGACACCAGGTCCGAGTTCACCGTGGCCGCCCTTCCCGACGCCTGGCCCTGGGCCGTGCTGTGCGGGACGGAGGAGATGATACGCATCCTCGAGGGCAAGAAGGTGGACCTATTCGCCCTTCCGGAAGGTACCATTTTCACCTCTCGCACCAAAAAGGGGATCAAGCTGCCAGTGGCCAGCATCGATGGCCCCTACGGTCAGTACTGCTCGCTGGAGACGCCCGCCTTAGGGTTCATCTGCTTCGCCACCGGCGTGGCCACCATGTCCGCCAGGTGCAAGATGGCCGCCGAAGGCCTCCCGGTGCTTTCGTTTGGCGTCCGCCGCATGCACCCGGCCATGGCCCCGGTCATCGATCGTTCCTCCTTCATCGGAGGCTGCGACGGCGTCTCCTCGCTGAAGGGGGCGGAGCTGGTCGGCCATCCGGCCAGCGGGACCATGCCCCACGCCCTGGTGATAATGATGGGGGACCAGCGCGAGGCCTTCAAGGCCTATGGCGAGATCATGGACCCGTCCGTTCCAAGGGTGGCGCTCACCGACACCTTCTGGGACGAGAAGGCCGAGGCACTGATAGCGGCGGAGGAGATGCCTGGGTTGCAGGCGGTGCGCCTGGACACCCCGGGTTCCCGGCGGGGATCCATGGCCGACATCGTGCGCGAGGTGCGTTGGGAGCTGGACCTGAGAGGACATTCCGACGTAGGGGTGTTCGTCTCCGGCGGGCTGGACGAGGTCAAAGTCAAGGAGCTAGTCGGGGCTGGTGCCAGCGGTTTCGGGGTCGGCACGGCCATAAGCAACGCGCCGACCGTGGACTTCGCCATGGACATTGTGGAGAAGGACGGAAGACCGATTGCCAAAAGGGGCAAGTTCGCCGGACGCAAGTACGTCTTCCGCTGTCCAGATTGTTTGGAGTTCGAGGTCTCTTTAGACAAGGAAGCGCCGCCGACCTGCTCCTGCGGCAAGGAGATGAAATGGGCCGAGATCCAGGTGCTGAAGAAGGGCAAACGCATAGTGCCGGAGGAAAGCGCCGACTCCATACGGAACAAGGTGTTGCGCCAGCTGGAAAAGGTCTCGATGTGAGGGGATGGCATGCAAGAGGAGTTCCTTACCGACCTGGAGATGGTGCACGACTACCAGTTCCGCGTGAGCTTTGACGACGAGGGGCTGGCGGACATAATCAGCGATGAGCCCAAGCCGGTGGGGGGCGGAGAATACCCCAACGCCACCAGATACCTGTCGGCGGCGGTGGGTAACTGCCTGTGCGCCTCGCTGACGTTCTGCCTGAGGAAGGCCAGGTCCGAACCGATATCCATCAAGGCCAGGGTCAAAACGGTACTGGGGAGGAACGAAAAGGGGTGGCTTAGGGTGCAGGGCATGCAGGTCACCATATTCCCTGAAGTGGACGACCCGGCCAAGCTCGAGCGCTGCCTTCCGCTCTTCCAGGACTTCTGCACGGTCAGCGCCGCGGTGCGGAAAGGGATCGACATCGAAGTGATTGTCGAGCCCCAGACCAAACGAGGGGCATAACCTATTTTAGATGGTCGCTCATTTCCAACATCCATGCTCGACGACAAGGACCGAGCCATTCTGAATGAGCTGGAGAAGGACTCGAGGCGCAGCACCAAGTCCATCGCCAAAGACCTCAACATACCCCGGGCCACGGTGCACGAGCGCATCCGGCGAATGACCGAGAGGGGCATAATCAAGAGATTCACCGTAGTTCCAGACTTCAGCAAACTGGGTGAGCCGGTAACGGCCTTCATCCTGGTCTCTTTCCTCCCTAACAACAACATCTCCCAGAGGGAGCTGGCGGACAAGATCAGCCGATTGGACGGAGTGCACGAGGTCCATCTGATCTCCGGCGAGCACGACATCCTGCTGAAGGTGCGGGGGGAGTCCATGGAGCGCATCGGCGATTTGGTCATCGACAAGATCAGGCAGTTGGACGGCGTCGGCAGGACGCTAACATGCACTTGTTTCGCCACGGTGAAGGACGAGTGACCGCCTCAAAATTCAAAGTATATAAAATCAATCGTTAACTAAATTCGGGTAGGTGCCGTTTTTTCCGGTAACGACCGCTTCTGTTTTTATATTAAACGAGCATTGCTCATTATCGTACTGGATAACATAAAAAAATCGTTTATGACGTTAAGGAAATCTTTAAAATAGTCAACAACCTTAGGCATTTTTGTTCAGAAAATTGCAAGGCGTCGGTCTTACCGTCCAGTAACTTGTGGGCTGCTGGTTGGGAGGGCAGCAGGCTCTGAATAGGAAGGGGTTTATTGCATAATGGTCAATTAGCGCAAGCCATGTTCAGGTCGGACGGGGCCGTCATGAGATCCAGGCTTGAGGTCCCCATCAGGGAGAAGGAGGTAGTGGTGTTCGACCCCGAGACAGAGCGTCGCTCCAGCCTCCATTCGTTCTTTGGGGAATGGCATGGCTCCACAGTCCTATGCTCCTGCGGGGCATTGGTGAGGATCGACCAGGCTGCGGTCCGACGCCGCCGGATGATGGGAAAGCCGGTGGAGTGCCATCAGTGCCGCAATCGCCGGGTGGCCCTCGAACACGAGGACATAGACATGGAATTTTACGATCGCGAGGGAGAGTAATCTCCATCCGTCACCTCCACTTGACCAACGGACAACCTTCTTATACATCCCTCTGGATTAATTTTCTCCGGCTCGAGGTGTTGAAATGGACATGGTCATCATAGCAGGTTTCCTGGGGAGCGGGAAAACCACCCTTATAATGAACAGCATTGGCCAGATCACCGAACGTACTGGCAAGAAGATCGCGGTCATCGTCAACGATTTCGGTAACATCGGCATCGACGGGAAGGTCATGGAGAAATATGGGCTGAAGGTGCAGGAGCTGCCCCGCGGCTGCATATGCTGCACTCTCGGTCCCAGCTTCCTGGAGACCGTCCGTCTCATCTACGACAAGTACCAACCCGACCTCGTCATTGTCGAGCCATCGGGCATCGCCGACCCGGACGCCATTCTGGCCACCATGGAGCACTATCGCGGGCCTCCGCTGGGCTACATAAAAGTCGTGGTCCTTCTGGACGCGGTGCGCTTCCCCGTGCTTATCCAGGCCATGAAGAATCCCCTGCACAATCAGCTGCGGGTGGCGGACATCGTCCTCATAAGCAAGGCCGATGAGGTCGACACGACCAGACTGAAACAGGTCGAGGATTATGCCAGGCAGCTGGTAGGCGATAAACCAGTCATACCCGTGTCCGCCATAACTGGCCACAATTTGGATGTATTCGTGGAAAGAATAGTGGGAGCATGATCACCGAAGACTTCGCCGCCTACGCTGCCCGCGTGCGCATAGGCTTTCCCGCTCCGGTATCCCCGGAGGACTCTCAGAAGATGCTGGAATCGTTCATGGGAGGGGTGGCCATGGACTGCCTGGAATCAGGTACCAGGCTCATCGGCCACATCAAGAGCGTGGTGGAGAATGGGGAGTCGCTCATCGCCTGTAGCGTCACCGACCACGACGCCCTGGTGCGCTGCCGCGGCCGCTTCGAATCCCCTCAAGAGCGGGTGGACGTAATCATCAACGTCCTGCAATACGGACTAGCGAAAAAAGAGCTGGTCCGCATCGTGGCCGAATGCGCCAAGCGCAACTTCGCCGGATACAGCTCGTTCAGCATAGAGGACCTGGAGATCGAGGAGAAGGAACTCATTCGCCTGAGCTGACCTTCTTGGTCTTAGCGGGTGCCTTCTTCTTGGGCTTTGCCTCGGATCCGCTGGCTTTCTTGGCCGCGGTCTTGGTCTTTGTCGCCGTCGAGCCCTTGGTCGAGACCTTCTTGGTTGCCGTCTTCTTAGCCGGCTTATCCTCTTCGACCGCCTCTTCCTTTTTCTTAATCGAGGCCTTCTTGACCGCAGCCTTCTTAACTGGCTTCTTCTCCGCGATATCGGTATCTTTTTCCGCCTTCTCGGCCTTTTTCCTCTTGCTGGTGGGGCAATCCATGTTGGCGCAGAACTGCCATCCTCCCCTCCCCTTGACCCGGAGCTGAGGCGCCCCACACTCCGGACATTTCTGGCCCAGGAACTCGAGCACGCCGAACTGCGGAAGGGGATAGGTCCGTTTGCACTCCGGGTAGCCGGAGCAGCCGATGAACCGCTTGCCCGCCCGCGAATAGAGGATGCGCAGTTCCTTGCCGCACACCGGGCAATCGCCCACGCTGTCCTTGCCCTGGTTGCTCTGACAGTCCGGGTCGATGCATTGCACCTTGACCGGCGAACCGCGCCGGATGACCCTGACCATGGGCAGCTTGCACGTTTCGCATTTCTCATCGCTCGGCTGGACCAAGGCCCCGCCGGGCTTGGGGTAGGTCACGTTGCACTCCGGGTAGCCGGAACATCCGATGAACTCGCTCCCCTTGTGGGTGCGGATGATGCGTAGGTCCTTGCCGCACTTGGGGCATTCTCCGATGAAGCGCTGCTCCTGCAGGGCCTTGTGGATCTCGTCGCCGATCTCCTTGCGGTGTTCGGTCATGACCTTGACGATATCTTCCAGCATGTCCTGGGATTCCTCCACCACCTCGGCCTGGGTCGAACCGCCGTTGGCGATGTCGTCCATGTCCTTCTCCAGCTGGGCGGTCATGCGACTCTCGGTGACGATCTTAGCGTGCTTCTCCAGAGCGCTGACCACGGCCACGCCGCTGAGGGTAGGTATCAGGTCGTTGCCGTCAACATACTTGCGGTCGTAGAGCTTCTGGATGATGTCATGCCTGGTGCTCTTGGTGCCCAGTCCCAGCCTCTCCATTTCCTGCAGCAGGGCACCTTGAGAGTAACGGGCCGGAGGTTTGGTCTCCTTGTGTTCGCACCCTACTTCCTTGACAGCGACGAGGTCATCGGCTTTCAGATCGGGAAGCAGGACCTCGGTCACCCTCCAGTAGAGGTAATACTTCCTCCAGCCGGGGTACAGCAAGCGGTAACCGTCAGCCTGGAAAGGCTCCCCTCCTAGGTCCAGGACGCACTTGGCCGATTCGGAGCGGGCCGAAGGGGCCAGAGTGGCCAGGAAGCGCCTGGTGACCAGTTCGTACAGCGTCCATTTCGCCCCTTTCAGGTCCTTCTTGCTGGCCGCCTCGGTGGGATAGATAGGCGGATGGTCAGTGGTCTCCACTCTGCCGCGCGAAGGCCGGATCTGCTCCTGTACCAGGATCTCCTCGGCCTCCTTGCCCAGGTCAGATTTCCTTAGCTTCTCCAAGATGTTCCTGAGGCCCAAAGAGCGAGGATAGACGGTGTTGTCCGTCCTGGGGTAGGATATGTATCCGGAGGTATACAGGTCCTCGGCGATCTTCATGGCCATGGACGGCGAGAGCCCCATCTTGTTAGCCTCGCTAAGCATGGAGGTGGTATTGAAAGGGGCCGGAGGATACTCGTCCTTCTCCTTCCTCTCCATGGATACGACCTTTCCTGAACCGCAGTCGGCTTTCTGCCGCGCCGTCTGGGCCAGCTTCTCGTCCTTGAATGGATTGGCCTGATGATTACCGAAGAACTCATGTCCCTTCTCCATCTTGGCCGAGACGGTCCAATAGGGCTCGGGTACGAACTCGCTGATCGTCCTGTGGCGATCGACGATGAGCGTGAGAGTAGGGCTCTGCACCCGACCTACGGAAAGAAAGTTCTTGCCCATCTGGCTACTGGCAAGGGAGATGAACCTAGTGAGCACGGCCCCCCAGGCCAGGTCGATGATCTGCCTGGTCTCCGCCGATTCAGCCAGGCGGTGGTCTGGGTCGGTCAGCTGCTTGAAGGCGTTCTCTATCTCATACTTGGTAAGGGCGCTGAACCTGACCCTGCGGACGTTCTGCGGCTTCTTGTCCAGGTGATTGACCGTCTCCAGTCCGATCAGCTCTCCTTCCCGGTCGAAGTCGGTGGCGATGATCACCTCGTCGCACTCCTGCGCCAGCTCGCTGAGGGTGTGCAGGATGTTGAGCGCGGTCACCCGCTTGGCCGGGGCGGTCCGGACCAGCTCCGCCGGGTCCACCTTGCTCCACTCGTTGAACTCTGGTGGATAGTCCAGTTCGATGATGTGGCCGCGGAGACCTACCACAAAGAACTCGTCCTCTCCGCGCTCGAAATTGAATACCTGGACCCCGTGCACGCTCTTGCGTTTGGCGCTGCCATCCGAAAGGATGGTGGCCACGCGAGCCGCGGCGTTGGACTTCTCCGAGATGACCAGTCTCTTCATTGAGGGGGCATCAAGAGCTATTGTTTTAAAAGGTTTCTCCCCCAGCTCCCGCCTTTCTGAACAGCTCACTGCTCGTGGATATGATGTTCCCCGTGGTCCTCGCCCAGGATCACTGGCGTGCGGTGCAGCGTCCGGTGTATGACGCCCTTTACGCTGCCCAATTCGTCAGACAATTGTCTGACCTCCTTCACGGTCCCATGAACGATCAGCACCTCCAGGCACTGCTCGATATCCAAATGGACGTGGATGGAGGATAATATTTTATGGTGATGTTCGTGCTGTATATCCATCAGACGCTCCTTCACCCCGCCCTTGTGGTGGCTGTAGAAAAGGGTGATGGTCCCGAAGACCTCGGCGTTCTCATCTTCCTTGATGATATCCTTGGCCATATTGCTGCGGATCAGGTCCCTTATGGCCTCGGACCGGGTGATGTATCCCTTGCGCTCTATGAGCTTGTCGAAATCCTCCAATAGTTCCGGCTCGAGGGAGACGCCAATCCTAGTAACATTATCCATGGGCTCCCTTCCTTATTACTCTGATTAATAATAATGCTATTCAGCATCTCAAGAAAGGATTATCAGATGGTCGTCCATACTGGGCAACGACATGCTTTCTCATTTGCGGAGATCGTTGGAAGCGTGCCTGGAGGCCAGGCTGGATGGTAAGTCAGGGGTGATGTTCTCCGGAGGCCTGGACAGCTCTCTGCTTGCCGCCATGGCCCGGCCGTACAGCCAACTTCAACTGTACACCGTGGGGTTCCCCGGGGCTCACGACATAGGGGCGGCAAGAAAAGGTGCGGAGGAGCTGAGCTTGCCCTGGCAACAGATCACCCTGAACGATGGGATGGTCCGACAGGGCGTGCACTTTTTGCGCTCCGAGATGGGACTGGACGATCCTCTGGTCATATCATTCGAGCTACCCCTGTACTTCGTCTGTTCCGTCGTCCCCGAGATAAGGCTGATGAGCGGCCAGGGGGCCGACGAGCTTTTCTGCGGCTACGCCCGCTACGCGGCCATGGGAACCGAGGAAAGGGAAAGGGCCATGCGCTTGGACCAGGAAAATCTTTTGACCCGGGGGCGTCAATTGGAGAACCGCATCGTCAGCTACTTCGGGAAGGAGATGATCTGTCCTTACTTGTGTCCCGAGGTGGTCGAGGCCGCCCGCCGCTTCTCCTCCGGTGAGATGATCGGCGAGTTGGGCAATAAGGCGCCCCTCCGTCTTCTGGCATCGGATCTGATGCTGTCCGCCGCGGCCGCTCCAAAGAAGGCCGCGCAGTACGGCTCGGGCATCGCCAACTCCATAAAGAGGATGGCATCGAGGGATAAGATGGACCTCCGAAGCTGGGTCCAGGAGGTGCGCCTGTGAACGCCACTCTGAATGAGGATCTGCTCTGGTTGTATTCCCTGGAGAACGCCGGCCTCAAGCTGGGCCTGTCGAACGTGCGGGCCTTGCTGAGTCGCCTCGGAGACCCCCAGGACAAGTTCGGAACGGTGCACGTGGCCGGTTCCAACGGCAAAGGGTCCGTATCCGCCCTCACCGCCTCCATCCTGCGCTCCGGAAGATACCGCACCGGGCTGTACACCTCCCCCCACCTGGTCCGTTTCACCGAGAGGATCACCATCGACGGAGTGGAGATGCCCGAGGCCAGACTGGGCAAGATGATCTCCGAGGTCAGGGAGCTTATGGATGACGGAAGGTTCCCCCGCCCTCTGACCTTCTTCGAGATAACCACGGCCCTCTCCTTCCTGCATTTCGCCGATCAGGGGGTGGAGGAAGCAGTGGTGGAGGTGGGCATGGGCGGAAGGCTGGACGCTACGAACGTCCTTCATCCCCGGTGCTGCGTGATCACCCCCATCAGCCTGGAGCATACCGCTTTTCTGGGGGACACGGTGAGCAAGATCGCTTACGAGAAGGCCTCCATAATCAAAGAAGGCGTTCCGGTCATCTCCTCCCCCCAGTCGCCTGAGGCGCTTCGTATGATATCTCACATGGCCAGATGCCACTCCTCCTCCCTCAGGGCGATGGGAGTGGACTTCCAGGCGGAATGCATAGGAAGGGAAATGGAAGGAACGACGGTCCGCTTGCCGTCGCTGGGAACCGACGTGCGCCTCGGCTTGCTGGGAAGATACCAGTGCGAGAACGCGGCGGTGGCCGCGGAGTGCGCGCTGATCTTGGGGCAGCACATCGAACTGTCCAAGGAAAGCATCTTGGAAGGTCTGGCCAAGGTCAGATGGCCAGGGAGATTGGATGTGGTGCTCAAGGGGCCCCTTACCATCCTGGACGTCACCCACACCCCGCACGGAGCCTCGGTTGTGGCCGCAGAGCTGGACATCCTGCCAGGCTCCCCCCGCATATTGGTTGTTGGCATGCTGCGCGACAAGGACGTGCGAGGGACGATGAGAATCCTGGGGCCTCATTTCGACCAGGTCATCTGCACCAGCGCTCGCACGCCTCGAGCTTTGTCGTCCGAGGAGCTGCTCGCTGCCTGCCAGGGAGCGAACCCACGCTGCCGGACCGTGGAGGGCGTAAGCAACGCCGTACGGGAGGCCAGGCAGTTGGCCGGTAAAAAAGGAATGGTCATGGTCAGCGGCTCGCTGTACACGGTGGGCGAGGCCATGAGCTACTTGGAGGGAAGGCATGGACCTTAGGTGGCTGTTGCGGACCATGCGCGATTCGGTGAAGGGGCAGGCCTTCCCCGGCCTGATCGACGAGGGGGAGACCTGGTGGGAGAGGGACCCCTTCCATGTGATGGTGGCGACCGTTCTGTCCCAAAGGACCAGGGACCTCAATACCTACAAGGCGTCCTCGGACCTCTTCCGCCGTTTCTACAGCCCGGCGGAGATGGCCGGGGCTCCGCTCGAGGAACTGGAGAATATCATCCGACCGGTAGGCTTCTACAAGGCCAAGTCCAAGGCCATAAAGGAGATCGCCCGTCTGGTGCAGGAGAACGGGGGGCAGGTGCCCAAGGATATAGAGGCGATGACCAAATGGCCGATGGTAGGACGGAAGACGGCCAACTGCGTAATGGCCTACGCCTTCAAGGAACCGGCCATATGCGTGGACGTACACGTCCACCGCATCAGCAACCGCATCGGGCTGGCCGATTGCAAGACCCCGGACGAGACGGAGATAGCGCTGCGAAAAAAGTTCCCCCGGGGGTTGTGGTGCGACATAAACGCCACCATGGTTCGCTTCGGGCAAAAGGTGTGCCTTCCGCGCAATCCCCACTGCGCGAACTGTCCGGTAAAAGATGTGTGCAATTACTACGCCAAGCTGCCTAAGAAGGTATGATCAAGTGCGCAGGGTCTCATCGATCTTCTTGGACATCTCCTTTTCCAGCTGGATCTCCGCTTCCCATTGATCCAGTCCTTCCAAGGTCTCCTTCAGCGACCGCAGGCAGTCGATGCATATCCACCTATGGCCGACCGGACGCATGGGGCGCTTCCGGTAGCCGATGGCGCCGCACAGGGTGCAGGCGTGCATGTCCTTGGTGCGATGCTCCGCATAGGCCTCCATCTTCTTGCCCTCGATGATGGACTCGATGGCCGCGTCGCTGTTCGGTTTTTCGTCCGGCATGTTGAACGGGGATTGGTATTTCCCTAAGCGTATATCAGGATTGCTCAACGCCAGTCTTCCTTCGCCCCCGGCGGACGAGGTGAGGGCAGGGATTAATAATGGTTGATGGATTGGCGTAGACGATGCATGAAGTCTCGGTGATGTCCGGCATCGTGGAGAGCGTGCTCAAGGAACTGGAGAAGCACAAGGTCCTGAAGGTGGAGGAGGTCAGCCTGACCCTCGGCGAACTCACCTTCCTGGGCGAGGAGCAGCTGCAGTTCGCCTACGAGATAATCACCCGGGAAACGCTGCTCGAAGGCTCCAAGCTGGTGATCGAGCCGGAGGAGACCGAACTGCTCTGCCTGTCCTGCGGCTATCAGGGAAAGGCTGACAAGCTGGGCGAGGAATACCACATGACCATGCCCTCCCTGATCTGCCCCAAATGTCGGGGGAAGGTCAAGGTGCTGAAGGGACAGTCCTGCCGGGTGACGTCGATGAAGGTGGTGCAATAATGAAGGACCTCAGATATCGTGACGAGGGTACGGCCTCCAAGATAATGGAGAAGCTGAAAGGCATGGACCTGGACGTCCGGTTCATGCACGTCTGCGGCACGCATCAGGACACCCTGGTCAAGTTCGGTCTGGAGAAGATGCTCTCCGATGTCGGCGTGACCATCGGGCAGGGGCCGGGATGCCCCGTTTGCGTCACTACAACCAAGGAGGTCGTCGAGACCATAACCCTGGCCCGGGCCGGCATGACCATAACGGTGTTCGGGGACATGATGGCCGTGCCCACGCCCATCGGTTCGCTGGCGGACGTCAAGGCCGAGGGGGCGGACATACGTGTCGTTTATTCTGTCGAGGACGCTCTGCGCATGAGCCACGAGGTCGATCGCATGGTGTTCATGGCCATCGGCTTCGAGACCACCAGCCCTTCCACCGCCTACGCCCTGTTGCACTCCCCTCCCCAGAACTTCAGCGTGCTCAGCTGCCACCGGCTGCTGCCACCCGCCCTCCAAGCCCTCTTCGCCATGGGCGAGGTCAGGATAGACGGGCTCATCCAGCCGGGGCACGTGGCCACCATAATCGGCATGGAGCCCTTCGCTCCGTTCGCCGGTCCGAAAGGCGTTCCGCAGGTGGTCACCGGCTTCGAGCCCCTAGACCTTCTAATGGGCGTATACATGCTGGCCAAGCAAGTGAAGGAAGGGCGGTCCGAGGTGGAGAACGAATATCCCCGGGTGGTCCGACCGGAGGGCAATCCCAAGGCCAAGGAGATGCTGGCACGAGCGTTCAAAGAGGAGGACCGAGCCTGGCGCGGCTTCCCCATGCTGCCCCTGAGCGCCTTGGAAGTGGCCGACGACCTATCCAGGCACAACGCCCGCCTTGTCTACGAGAATGTTCTGAAGGGCGCTCCCAAGGTCAAGGAGGACATGGGCGGATGCCGCTGCGGCGAGGTGCTGCGTGGGCTGATCCGTTCGGAGGAGTGTCCGGCCTTCGGCCACGGCTGCTCGCCCAAGCGCCCCATGGGCCCTTGCATGGTCAGCCGGGAAGGCAGCTGCAACATCAGCTACCGTTATCGGGAGTGACCGTCAGGCGCTCCTTCCGCAGCTTCAACAGCATAAGCACCGAGATGACCACGATCCACACGCCTAAGACCAGCACTACCAGGATCTCGCAAAGCTCGTTCCTGATCAGCCCCAATTGCACCATAGCCTCGCCTATCAAACTGAAGGCCGAAACGATAATGATGCTGATAAAGGCTATTCTGTCCAGCCTGTTGGTGTTCCACATCAGCGGCACCATTAGAATCATGGACATCACGAAGATGAAGAACACCCAGGTCAACTTGTCGTGCAGATCTCCGTAATTGATAGGGAAGAAGCCCACCAGGAAGAGGGCGGCGGAGCCCACGATGAAGCTAAAGGTCGATATCTTTCCCAGAAAGTGCCAGGAGATGAACTGATCAAGGCCCAGGGCGAAAACGACGCTCAGGGCGCCCATCAGCATGACGGCATAATTGAAAAGTCCGGCGTCCGATTTAGGGGTTCCCAGCACGTTCATGAAGTCGATACCGAAGCGCCAATCGCTGTGCAGGGAGACCGGCACGATGAAAAGAAGGTTGAAGGAGAACGTACCCGCTATTCCAGCTAGGGGACCTAATTGGATGAGGCGTTCTCGCATATCGTCCATGATTATTTTTTCCGATATTTATCTCCAACCGTTTTTCAGTGTTTATCCAGATGCAACAAATTTTTTAACGAGTATGTATTAACCACCAACCGGGGAATCTTGATGTTCGCCATTGAGGTCAAGGACCTGGTCAAGGATTATGGGTCCTTCAAAGCGATCAAGGGGATATCGTTCAACGTGCGGGAGAAAGAGGTATACGGTCTCATCGGCCCGAACGGGGCGGGCAAGACCACCACCCTGCGTATCCTGTCGACGCTGCTGGAGATCACCGGAGGGGAAGTTAAGATACAAGGCATCGACCTTAGGAACAAGCCGGACCAGGTCAGGAAGGTCATAAGCTACCTCCCTGAGGACGCCGGGGCCTACAAGCACCTCAGAGGTCGCGAGTACCTGAAGTTCATTGCCCAGTTCTTCGCCGAGGGCAAGGGAGCGGAAGAACTGGTGGCCCGGGGGTTGGAGATCGCTAACCTGGGCGAGAGGATAGATGATAAGGTCGAGACGTACAGCAAGGGCATGGCCCGGCGCCTGCTGGTGGCCAGAGCACTGATGATCAAACCGAAATTGGCCATCCTGGACGAGCTGACCTCCGGCTTGGACGTGCTGAACGCGCAGGAGATAAGGCGCACGGTGAAAGCGTTCGCCGCACAGGGCACTACGGTGCTACTGTCCTCGCACAATATGTTAGAGGTCGAGCTCCTATGCGACCGCATCGCCCTCATCAACGACGGCAGGATAATGGCCGAAGGGACGCCGGCCGAACTTAAGGAGAGATATGGGGCCAACAACATCGAGGAAGTGTTCGTCACGGTGGTGAAGGAATGAGCAACCTGTCGAAGATAGCCAGGAAGGAGATCAAAGAGCTGCTCACCCCGGCCACTCTAATCCCCATAATCGTCATCGCCCTGCTGTTCGGTTCCCTCGGAGGGGCTTTCAGCGGCGTGGAGAACTCGCTGGACGAACCGCCCAAGATCGCCCTGATAAACAACGACACCGAGATCCTTTCAGAGGTGGCCTTCCAGGTCATGAACCAGACGGCTGAGATAGTGTACGTGGGGAACAGCGTGCAGGAGGCCTTGCAGACCCTGGACGACGAGGACGGTGTGGCCCTCTTCATCATCCCCAGCAACTTCACCTCGGACATACTGAGTAACAAGACCGGCACCATCGAGGCCTACTGGATTATGAAGGGCGCCGGCATCATGGATTCGCTCCCAAGCGCCGTGGCGGAGAACGTGCTGTTCAATGTGGACCAGACCATCTCGGCCACCCTGATCACCTATGACCTGAGCAACAATGCCACCATCATCCTGAACCCCACGCAGCTGACCGAGACCACCATTTTCAAGGACAAGGAGATGGCCGGCATATCCCCGGTCACCCTCTCCAGCGTCATGTCCTCCCAGTCCTTCATCATGCCATTGATCGTCATGATGGTGATAATCTACGCTGGTAGCATCGTCATCTCCTCCATGGGCTCGGAGGAGGAGAACAAGACCCTGGAAACGCTGCTCACGATGCCCATCAGCCGCACGTCCATCGTCTTCGGCAAGTTGCTGGGCGCGGCCGTGGTCGGCCTGATAATGGCGGTCATCTACATGCTGGGCATGAGCTTCTACTTCAATTCCCTGATGGGATCGTCCAGCATCGACCTGGCGCAGTACGGGCTGACCTTGGACCTTCTGGACTACGTGCTGGTCGGGGCTTCGCTCTTCGCCGCCCTGGTGTTCGCCCTGGCCTTGTGCATGATACTAGGCATATTCACCAAGAACTACAAGGCGGCCCAGACCATGACCATGCCGGTGACGTTCCTGGCCATGATACCCATGTTCATCACCATGTTCACCGATTTCGACACCCTGCCGCTGGTGGCCAAGATATTGGTGTTCGCCATACCCTTCTCCCATCCCATGATCGCCATGCGCTCCCTGATGTTCGACGATTATCCGCTGGTGCTCGCCGGGATTGCCTACTCGACGATCATGGCGCTGTTGGCCATGTTCGTCGCCGTCACCCTGTTCAAGAAGGACATACTGCTGACGGGGAAGATGATCAGCGAGGAGAAGATGGCCAAGTTCCCGGTGCTGGCAGCGATCATGAAGATGTCGAAGAGGAAGCGGCGCTGATCGGCAAACCCCTTTCCATCACTTTATCTGATTAGAAACGAAGGAAGAGGTTTCCGCCTACTGCATGGATATCGGGGGCAGCTCGCGGTGGACGATCTCCACCTTGAGCCTTTTGTCGTTCAGGCGCAGGGACTTCAGCTCCATAAGCACCTTCTTGGCCGAGTCCTTGTGGATCTCGAACTCGGTGCGGTCCTGAAGCACGTTGATGTTGCCCACCCCGAGCTCCGGGACCCTTAGCTTGCGCACCAACATATCCAGGAGCGCCCCGCGCTCCACCGACGCGCCTTCCGCGGTGACCGCAAAGAGCACCATGCCGAACAGGTCCGCCTGGTCCTCGAAGTCCATGACCCGGCGGATGACGTCCTTGCGACCGCTCTCCGGAACCTCCTCGTGGGTGATCTCCGTAACGCCTAACTCGTTGATCTTCTTCAGCAGGTAGTTCTCCTTTGAGGTGATGAAGGTGATAGCTACGCCTTCCTTGCCAGCGCGCCCGGTCCTACCGATGCGGTGCACGTAGATCTCCGGGTCCTCCGGTATATCATAATTGATGACGTGGGTGACACCCTCGATGTCCAGTCCGCGGGCGGCCACGTCCGTGGCGATCAGCACAGCAGTCTTGTCATCGCGGAAATCCTGCAGCACCTTCTCCCTCTTGGCCTGCGTAAGATCTCCATGCAGGGAGCTCACGGGGTAGCCGTATGACGCCAAATGCTTGGCAATTATTTCCACCATCACCTTGGTCTGCACAAAGACCATGGCCTTGGGCTTGTAGGCGTCCAGCACCCGGCAGAGCGCCCATATCTTGTTCTTGCGCTCGATGTTGAAGTAGATCTGTTTGGTGGTGGGCAGCACTAGTTGTTCTTCGCCAATCATTATCGTCTCCGGGTCGTTCATGTACTTCTGTGCTATCTCGCGCACCCCGACGGGGATGGTGGCCGAGAACAGCATGGTCTGGCGCGGGGTCTTGACCTTGGAGACGATGTAATCGATGTCCTCGATGAACCCCATGTCCAGCATGCGGTCGGCCTCGTCCAGCACCAGGACCTCGATCTCGTTGAGGCTGAGCGTCCCCCGGTGCAGATGGTCGATGATGCGGCCGGGGGTGCCGACGACGATGTCCACGCCCTTGCGCAGTACATCGATCTGATCGTCAATGGACTTTCCGCCATAGACCGACAGCACCCGCACGTCGTCCATGTAATAGGAAAGCTTCTTTATTTCGTCGGCCACCTGGGCCCCCAGCTCTCTGGTGGGCACGATGACGAGGGAGAACGGTTTGACTCCTTTAGTGAGGGACTCAAGGATGGGTATGCCGAAGGCCGCGGTCTTGCCCGTGCCCGTCTGGGCCTGGGCTATGACGTCCCTCCCCTTCATGATAAGGGGGATGGTACGCTCCTGCACCGGGGTCGGTTCGACGAACCCCATGCGTTCGACGGCCCTCATTATCTCATCCCTTAGGCCGAAATCTTGGAAACTAGTCATCAGGATCACTTGTCAATTGCAAGGGCATAGCCCTGAGGATATTAATCATTTGGAGTCTTTTCCCTTCGGGACCCGAGCCTCCATGGCCGCCACTATGGTCTGCAGCGTTTTCACTCTGGAGTAGTACTTGTCGTTGCTCTCCACGATGGTCCAAGGGGCCTGGTTGGTGCTGGTGCGGAAGAGCATCTCGTCTATCGCCCGTCCGTAGAAGTCCCACTTGTCCCGGTTGCGCCAATCCTCCTCGGTGATCTTCCACTGCTTGTGCGGGTCGGCGTCCCTCTCCTTGAAGCGCTGCATCTGTGTATCCTTGTCGATCTCCATCCATATCTTCACCAGAACGGTGCCGTTCTTCACCAGCATCTCCTCGAACTGGTTGATCTCCTTGTAGGCGCACTTCCACTCCTCGGTGGAGCAGAAACCCTCCACCCGTTCCACCAGCACCCTTCCGTACCAGGAGCGATCGAAGATGCGGACGTGCCCGGCCGGGGGCAGCTTCTGATAGAACCGCCACAGGTAATGGTGAGCTTTCTCGTCCACGGTCGGCGAGCCCACCGGGACCACTTCGTAGCCCCGGGGGTTAAGCTCGGCCGTCAGGCGCTGAATGGCCCCGCCCTTCCCCGCCGCGTCCCAGCCCTCGAAGACCACGATGGTCGAGAACTTAAGGCGGTTAAGTTCGCACTGCAGTTCCCCTACCCGGTCCTGCAGCTTCTTCAGCTTATCCCGGTACTCGGCCTGGGAAAGATTCTTCTGCAGATCCACTCCGCCGCGCGAGGAATTGAACATCTGTCCGTTCTTGATGAGCGGGTTGCTGTCCATATGGATCTGGTTCTTACTGGCCAATTTTGATAGCCCGTACTCCAGCATGCGCACCGAGGTGGTGAGAATCTTGGCCGAGGCGAACTTTGGATCCTCCGCCTCCACGATGGTCCAGGGGGCGTGCTCCCGGTCGGTCCTCTCGATCATCTCCTCGATCAGCGGCAGCATCTTCTCGTACTTCTTGAAGAAATCCAGCTCCACGTCGCTTATGCCGCACTGGTTCAGTTCGGACTCGCGGTACTTCTCCAGGCGCTTCTTGTGCTCCTTCTTGCTGATATGCAGGAAGAACTTCATTATGAGGTAGTCGTCCCGGGAGAGCATCTCCTCGAACTCCGCGATCTCGCGCCAGGTCTGGCGGGCGTCGTCCTCCTTGCGGTCTATGGCCCTGGCCAAGGAACGGAAGTACCAGGAGCGGTCGAAGACCGCTATCCGGCCACGGGCGGGGATGCGCACGAAGAATCGCCATAGAAAAGGTCGGGAGCGCTCCTCGGAACTAGGTGCAGATATGGGATGCACCAGGAAGCCACGGGGGTCCAAGGGCAGGATGAACTTGTTTACGATCTCGCTAAGGCCCACGGTGTCCCAGCCCTCGAAGACCACTATGACGGGCATGCCCGCGTCCCTGGCCTGCCGCTGCAGTTCGCCCAGCCGGTCCTTCAGCTCCGGGACCACCTTGTCGTAGCTAGCCTGGTCCAAGTGCTTGTCCAGATCTACGTGCTCGAACATTCTCCCTATGGGAGATGGCGGAGGGGGATAGATAACGATTGGCTCGGCGAAAGGCTAATGTCCCTTCAGGGCTTGACCCCGTTCATGGGAAACCTCAACGTGGCGGCGGTCGGCGTCCTCGGACTGGCCAAGGAGCTGGGGAAGAAGGGGACCGTCAGCGACATCACCATCTACGACCTGAAGAAGGGTCATGATACCGTCAGCATCCTGGAACCGTCCAAGTACCCGGAGCGCATCAACTCGCTGTACTTCTGCGTCAACCTGGCCGAGATAGCGCTGGTCGTGGTGGACAAGATAGACGCCTCTTTGGGCGAAACGTTGCTCATGCTGGACTGCGCCAAGGTCAAGCGCGGCGTCTTCATCCTGCGTGATTACCTCACCCCGGACCGCATCGCCCCGTTGCTCAAGGACACCGTCCTGACCAACTACACCTACATGCCCGACGACGCCAACATCATCCGCGAGTTCCTGCTGGAGGAGGCGGCCAAGGTCCAATATGTGAACGAAGGGCTGGGCGTCGTGCCCATAGACCATCACTTCAACGTGAAGGGGGTCGGGACCGTCATATTGGGGTACGTGGCCAAGGGCGTCGTGAACAGGCACGACAACCTCAAGGTGCTGCCGACGGAGCGGACGGCGCTGGTGCGCTCCATCCAGAAGCACGACGACGACTTCGACGTGGCCTACCGGGGCGACCGGGTCGGCCTGGCCCTGAAGAACATCGAGGCCGAGGAGCTGGACCGTGGTTTCGTGCTCACCAACGACCCGGGCATGATCGTCACCTCAGAGATCAACGTCCAATTGAACCTGGTAAAGTACTGGCAATCGCCGATCAAGGAAGGTATGGTGTTGCACCTGGGACATTGGATGCAGTTCCTGCCCTGCCGGGTGAAATCGGTCAGCGGGGACGTTAAGGCACCACAGGTCGTGCTGACGCTGGAAAAGCCGCTCATCCATTACAAGGGATCGCGCGCCGTCGTCCATTATCTCGAGGGCGGGAAGTTGCGCATCGTGGGCACCATCGACCTCTAACCCATACCAAAGGCCGCCCGGTGCAGTATGTCGGCGGTGGCGCTCATCGCCCTGCCGGCGTCCTTTATGTGATGGTATATCTCCCGCTTCTTCAGCACCATCATGTGATCTGGCAATAGGAAGACCTCGCGCATGCCGAGGATGTACGTCTCCTCCAGAAGCTCCTCCTCTGCCCGCAGTTTCTTGATGAGCAGGTCGGTCCTATCCAAACCCTTGCCGAGCACCTTCATGGCCTCAGTCACCTCCCTCGTACCCACTAACAGGTGTTCGGCCATGTCCAGCATGCAACGGTCCGGTTCCACGTCGAAGGCGTCCATCTCCACCAGCGTAGTCCGGGCGAAGTTCATGACCGCCTCCAACTGCCGGGACATGCTGTATATGTCCTGCCGGTCGAAGGGCGTAGAGAAGGCCTCCCCCAGTTTGCGCTCCATGTCGTGCCTAAACTGGTCGGTGCGGTGGTCCAGCTCCACCAGCGCTCTCAAGTGATTTTCCCTCTCCCCCCTCAAGGCCGCTAACAACAGCTCGACGCCTTCGACCGTGGAATCCGCCTGGGAGACCAGCATGGCGTGGAAATCATACTTCGGAGGGAACAGACCGTCCAACAGACCTTTCTTCTCTTCCATGTTACAACCCCATGAGCGACCTCAATGCTATTACCAGTATCGCTGCCAAGACCATGGTGACCGGGATGGACAGGAACCAAGAGACCACCAGGTCTTTCCCCACCCGCCAATGCACCAGCTTGCGGTTCTCCGCCGTGCCCACGCCCATCACGCCAGAGGTGATCACCTGGGTGGAGGACACCGGCGCTCCCAGCAGCGTGGAGAATAGCACGGTCAGTGACGAGTTGGCTTGAGCCACCAGGGCGTGCACCGGCCTGATCTTGAATATCTTCCGACCCACCGTCCTCATTATGCGGTAACCGCCGCCCAGCGTACCCAGGGCGATGGCCGCGGCACAGGCCACCCGAACCCACAGCGGCACATCCATGCTAGAGGACGATCCGAGCGCTATCAAAAGAAGGGCGATCAAAGCCATCTGCTTCTGGGCGTCGTTAGCCCCGTGAGCGAAGGTCTGCATGCCAGTGGTTATCCACTGCGCCCGCTTCAGGTCGGCGTTGACGCTGACCTTGGCCCGACGGAGGGCCAATTGTGCTACTTTCATCAGAATGTACCCTCCCCAGAACCCAAGCAGTACCGAGGCTATAAGGAAGGTCAGCACCTTGGTCACTCCAGTAAGGTGCCCTCCCAGCAGTTCCTCCCATCCCCAGTTCACCCCGGACAGGCCATGGAAGGCCAGGCCGACGCCTATCAGCCCGCCTATCAGAGCATGGGTGGACGACGACGGAATGCCGTAATACCAAGTGAACAGGTTCCAGGCGTTGGCGGCGACGATGGCGGCGAACATGGCCAGGGCCACGTCCTGCCCCACATCGTTGGTCAGCACGCCCTGCAAGGTCAGTGCCACCGCGCTCCCCCCGACCAGAGCGCCGACGAAGTTGGCGGTGGAGGCAGTGAGCAGCGCCCCCTTCACCGAGGCCGCCCCGGAGGAGACCATGGTGGCCACATCCGCCCCGGCGTCGTTGTAACCATTGGTGAAAGCGAAGAAGAGAGATAGCAGGATCCCTGCGACAGCCAGCACCGATAGTACGTCCATGTCCATCCTTCACATCCAGCCCTTGCGTCGGAAGTAGTAGAGCATCAGCAACGATACGCCGGTCATGCCGATCAACACCGCCGGATAGGCCAGTTCGTTGGTCAGTTCTGGCATGAACGCGAAGTTCATTCCGAATACACCTACGATGAAGGTCAGGGGGATGAATATGGTGGCTATGATGGTCAGCGTCTTCATTATCTCGTTCATGCGGTTGCTGACGCTGGACATGTAGACGTCAAGGAGCTCGGCCAGCATGTCCGTGTACGTCTCCACGACATCCATCACCTGGATGGTGTGGTCGTAGACGTCGCGCAGGTAGGTGTTGGTCCCCGGGGAAACCAGCTCGGTGTCCTGTCTCATAAGGGCGGCCACCACCTCCCTAATGGGCCAGATGGACTTGCGCAGGAAGAGCACCTCCCTTTTCAATCGATAGATATCACCCAGTATGTCTGGCTCAGGGTTATCGGACAGCCTCTCCTCGATGTCCTCCACCAGGTCCCCGACCTTCTCCAAGGCCGGGAAGTAATTGTCCACCACCAAGTCCAACATGGAGTATACCAGGTAGTCGGCTCCTAATTTTCTGATGCGGCCCTTATTATTGCGGACGCGCTCGCGCAATCCGCAGAAAACATCGCCCTCCCGCTCCTGGAAGGAAAGGACATAGTTCTTGCCCAGGACAAGGGAGAGCTGCTCGTAGGTGACCTCTTTGTCGTTCTCTCTCCGGTAGATCATTTTTACCACGAGATAGACGTACTTATCGTACATCTCCAGCTTCGGCCTCTGTCCCATGTGGAGTATGTCTTCCATGACCAGAGGGTGCAGACCGAAGGCCTCACCAAGCTGTCTTACCATGTCCACATTGGCCATACCGGAGAAGTTAAGCCAGGTGACGCTGGGGCTGTCCCTCAGAGGCAGACATTCCTCCAGGGTGACCCCGGTCTTCTCCAGCACGTCGGTCTCGGTATAGTCCAATAGGCATACGGTGGTAGGCGCCGGGCCGGTCTCTCCGATGTAGACCAGGGAGCCAGGGGGCATTCCCACCTTGGTCGTGGCTCGTTGGGTGTTAGCCTTGGTCTTCCCTGATTCCATAAGATCACTCCCTCGGTCTCAACCTAATGGAAACGGAATTTATACAATACCTTTGGCCGGTGGGAGCCGGCCCGTCGTCGAACACATGCCCGAGGTGCCCTCCGCAGTCCGGGCAAAGCACCTCGGTGCGCGCCATGCCATGGCTCAGGTCCCGCTTTTCCTCCACTTCCTCCGCCGGCTTGATGAAGCTGGGCCAACCGCATCCAGAGTCGAACTTGTCATCGGAGAAGAAAAGCACTTTGCCGCAGCCGGTGCACACGTAAGCGCCCTGATAGTGGCTCTTGAAGTATTTGCCGGTGAACGGGGCCTCCGTTCCCTTGTTGCGGAGCACACGGTACTCCTCCGCGCTCAGCTCCTTCCGCCATTCCTCCTCGGTCCTCTCCACCTTCCTGCCCATGTCCACCCCGGCATGATATGGATGGATGGGTTTATTTGGCTTGCTCCCCACCAGAGGATTAAAAACTCAGGGCTCCGATACGTTTGCGCATGAGCGTTCCCGCTGTCCGCTTCCGCGAGTTGAAGTATTACCGCCCCTGGTGGTTCGTTCTGATCATCCTGCTCGCCAGCGGTCTGGCCTGGTGGGCGGCGGTGACACAGCTGGTAATGGGCGAGCCCTGGGGCAACAACCCCGCCTCGGATGAGTTCGTGCTCGTGTTCTTCATCGGCTTCGGCATTCTGTTTCCGCTGATAATGTTCAATATGCACCTGACGATCACGGTCTCGGACGCGGTATACATCAAGCTTTGGCCGTTCATGCCCCGGGCCCGAATGCTATCCCCCCGGGACATCGACTCCTATCAGGCGATGGATTACGATCCTCTCTCCGATTACGGCGGCTGGGGGATCAAAGGGACGGCGTCCGATCGGGCCTACAATGTGTCCGAAAGGCGTGGAGTAAAGTTCAATTTGAGGGATGGCAGAAAGGTAATGATCGGTTCGCAGAGGGCCGAGCAGCTAAAGATGTCCGTGGACCTCATATCACGACCAAAGAAAACGTAAGCACTCGAAGGGGCCTTGACAGAAGTTCTTCAGCTACTTCTGCGCCACCCGCACAGCCACCTCGTTGTGCCGCAAGAATCCCGGGGTGAAAGGTGAATTGTAGCGGAGCAGGAACGGCCGCCCGTCCATCACGTAATTGGCTTCCTTTAGCTCGCCCAGCAGCTCATTGGTCATCCTCTGCACGTCGTCGCCGACGGCCTTCCCTCGGAAGCGCATGATGGCGAAAATGCCGCCCTTCTTAGTTTCCAGCACCACCCGCGGATCGCTGGGCTTCGGGGCTTGCGATACCTTGACCTCACTGGGCAGGATGAAGGACATGTGCCCTTCGGAGTCCGGGTCCGCCGGCTCCCCTGTACGGGTAACGACCGGAGTGGTCATGGACAGCTTCACTTGACCGTCGTTCTCCCCGCCGATGTACCTGAACAGGAGCTGGAAGGACTCGTCCTCTTCCATATCGTAGACCGTGGCCAGGACCAGTTCGTCGTAGCGTCTCAGCTCTGCCTCGCCCAGGTGCCTGACTACCTCGTACGGGATGCTCTTGACCATATGTCATCCACCTCCGGACCGCCCGCTCGCCTCGCTCGAGGTTAGCGCATTGATGTAATAACATTCACTGAAGAGATAATTAACCGCTTGGTATCGTCCACATTCATTCCTTGCTCACGTCCACCAGTGGGGTCAAAGACTCTACGGCGTGGGCGATGAAGTCCAGGTCTTCCAGGTGCAGCGTTATGGCCTTCTCCGAGCAACCGTGCGCGCAGCGGGCGCAGCCCTTGCACACGTCCTGATTGATTACCGCCTTACCACCTACGAGAGTGACGGCCTTGACGTAACAGCCTTCGACGCACTTGCCGCAGCCCACGCACTTCTCAGGGTCGACGGTGAGGTGCACCCCGGGCAAGCGCCTTATCTTGCTGGATATTCCAAGGTCCAGCTGGGGGAGCATCTTCCACAGGCAGCAACAGGGGCAGCAGTTGCAGATGGTCATGAGGTCCTCCTTCGGGGTGGCGGAGGTCCACACGCTGTCTATCTTGTTCCGCCCGATGAGGTGGACCAGCCCGGCCTCCTGGCAGTGGTCCAGATGTGCCAGCGCCTCCTCCTTGCTGACCAGACGGCCCAGCTGGGGGTCTATCTTTAGAACAACTTTCCCCAGGAACAGGCAGCCCAACTCTCACGGATAGTCCTGGCAGTGAGCCGAGGTGCGGCATATGCAGTAGTTCATGAGGAAATGGTAGCGGGAGCCCTCCACGAAGTGGCGCACGACCTCGGAAGGGACCATGGCGTCCTCACGGACTTGGTCGGGAAGGTCCAGGGAGATGTCCACCATTCTGCCGGTGGTCTCCTTGGGCAGCACGTATATGTCATCGCCCTCGAAGAACGCACGGTCCATCATCCTTCCCAGGAGAGGCCACCGGGTCAGATTGGCCAGCCTGAAACGATAACGGAAACCGCCCTTGATGATGCGCACGTAAAGCATGGTCTTGCGGCCCAAGCGTCCACCTTTCAAAAGTAATGGGCCGGAGGCATATAGAACGATTACCCAGGTCCAGTGCCAGCCCCGATCGGGAATCGTCCCCACATTCCAGAGCCAATTGACTTTAGGTGGGGGTTCAACGCTTATTAACTGGGAAGTACATGCTCGCCCAGATGGAGATCGAGGAAGTGGCCAAGGCGCTGTCGTCGGACACCCGCCTAAGGATACTCAAGATAATGGCCGAGGGAGAGGCCTCTGCGGTGCACGTCTACAAGATGTACAACGAGAGGTTCCCGGAGCGCAAGGAGAGGGCGACCATCTATCGGGAGCTGGAGGTGCTCTACAAGTCCAACTTCCTGGTGAAGCTGTACAAGGGGGAGAGCAAAGAGATAGTGTACCGCCTGGCCGCCCGCAGTATCAACCTCGACCTCATCAAGCAGACCGCCTGTGCCGGCCCTTGATCCTTTCCCCGATATTCTCGTTTCATATGCTCTGAACCTGTATCATCAGGGTGTATCTGGTTACACGGGCGTGTAACAAACCCTTATACCCCTGCAAGAGGTTGGAGTATTCAGCGGTGAAGACCGCTACAAGGAGGAAATTATATGACCACTGTCGAATTAACTTTCGGCGTTCCGGACAAGGTCGCTGAAGAGGTAAAGAAGAAGTTCCCCAACGAGAAGGACGCACTGCGCGTGACCAAGGCCAACCCCAACTTCCCGCCGTACTACTCCGTCGGAGACCCCAGGGCCAAGCCCGAGGAGATCACCGTTGACGGAAAGAAGTACTGGGTATACCGCTGCTTCCAGGGCTGATCAAGCCCTCAAAACTTTCCCGTCAAACCTTTTAACTAATCCATTATTCTGAGTTCTTTGCATTACGGGATTATCATTTTACCCCATGCCGGCCTAACATACAACGAAAACGTCCATGATATCCGAGTATGTGTTCGGCCCGGTGCCGTCCCGCAGGTTCGGGAGGTCCCTAGGCGTCAATCCGCTGCCGCGCAAGACCTGCAACTACTCCTGCGTGTATTGTCAGCTGGGAAGAACGCCGAAATTGCAGGCCGAAAGGGTGGCGCTTTACGAGACGGCGGAGGTCATCGCCGACGTGAAGAAGGCGATCGATTCTGGGAATGAGATCGACTACGTCACCTTCATGGGGGATGGAGAGCCGACCATAGCTTTGAACCTGGGAGAGATGGCCGAGGGGGTCCGCAGGTTCTGGGACGGGAAGATGGCCCTGATCACCAACGGGTCCATGTTCCGCCTGTCCGAAGTGCGGGCGGCCGCGTCTTATTTCGATGTGATTTCCCCGACCGTTTCCGCCGGGGACGAACGGACCTTCCGCCGATTGCACCGGCCCCCGCGGTCGCTGAAGTTGGACGATGTCCTGGAAGGCCTTCGGCTACTGCGCGATGAATATCACGGGCAGATATGGGCGGAACTGATGCTGGTGCAAGAGGTTAACGATTCGCTGCCCTCTCTACTGAACATACGCAAGGTGATGAGGCAAGTAGGCGCCGATCGGGTGTACGTGAACGCGCCCATACGGCCGCCGGCGGAGAGCTGGGTAAGGCCTCCGACCAAGGAGGCGCTGCAGCAGGTGTTCGATGTCTTCCCCGAGGCCATAGACATGACCGGACCAGAGGAGGGCCCGTTCATAAGGAACAAGGAGGAGCGTGAGGCCGAGCTGGTAGAGATCGCCAAGAACCACCCCTTGCGCGAAGACCAGGCCCTGGAGCTGCTGGCGTTCGCCATGGGAGAGGAGGAGGCCAGGGAGGGCCTACGAAGGCTTGTGGACACGGGCAGGCTGCGGCCAACGAAGTATTCCGGCAAAACGTTCTACAGCGTGCCATTGGACCTCGACCGCCCCGCCAGCGATCATTGATTAGATTTAAAAGATGTGTGCATCCCAGGGCGCGCGTCAATCGTTTAAAATAATTTCCTTGCGCATGTCCCAGGGTCAGGTGAGCTCAGTTGGTAGAGGTGCGTTTGGTCACCATGACCAAGAAGGAGTTCAAGGCCATGGTGGAAGGGGGCATAAGACGGTACGCCGACGAGAACGTCAAGGCCGGGTATTGGTCCTCCTACAACTCATTGGAGAGGTCCCGCGAGGCCCACGACAACCTGCTGCCGAACGGCTCGCACACCGAAGGTCACCATTTCTACACCGCCAAAGATTCCGAGACAGACGTACCGGTCGGCCACGTCTGGATCCGAGTAGAGCCCGGAGAAGAGCGGCGCGGATTCATCTTCACGGTGTTCATCGAGGAAGGGTTCCGCGGGCGGGGCTACGGGAGGGCTATGATGGAGGCGTTGGAGGCCAAAGCCCGCCTTATGAAGATCAGCTCCTTGGCGCTTCACGTGTTCGCCTACAACGATGCGGCCAGACACCTCTACGAATCGCTGGGCTACGATACCATGAGCCTGAACATGCTCAAAAAGATCTGAGCCGCGCACATCCGACGTATAGGGCTCAGACCTTCTTCAGGTCCTTGAACTGCCAGCCGAATATCGTCACGAAACAGTTCCACAGATCGACCGAGCGGTCCTTGTACTTCGAACCGAACATGCGCTGGCAATCGAAGTCATTCGAGTCGTCCATGAGCACCACGTGATCGTACCTCCAATCCTCTACCATCAGGTAGGCGATGAAGGCCGCGTAGGGGTGGGTGGTCGGGTCGGCCGCGTCCACGGGTATGTGCTCGGGCACCACGAACTCTTTCTTGGTATGATTGAACAATCCGTATCTCACTCCCATTTCCTTACCTCGTTCTTCCATTTCACACATGGCAGGTCCTTGATAATTAATGTGTTCCTGGTAGGTCGAGGGGATCGGGCTCAAGGTTAAATCACGCCTGTGGCATCCCTTCTAACGATGCGCTGCACCCATTGCACCAAATGCTGCCAGGACACTCAGATGGAGCTGTGCCAGGCGGACATATCCAGACTGGTGCGGCGTGGATACTCCGAGGGGGAGTTCATGATCATAGGCCAGGACCGCATACCTCGGCTCAGGAACGTGAACGGTCACTGCTTTTTCTTTGACCGCGATCAGGAACGCTGCCGGGAATACGCCGCCCGACCGCTTGGATGCAGCATCTATCCCGTGAACTTGACGGACGAGGGCGATATCATCATTGACGACCTGTGCCCGGAAGGTCGGACTCTTACCAAAGAGGAGGTCCGGGAGAAGGGAGAGCGTCTGCGCAGACTGCTGGATACAATTGACGCCGAAGCGATCAAGAGGCAGGATCGGATCGAACAGTGATTATTATACGACTCATCCGGACCGCCAAATTTAAATATGGTTCTGAAACTGACCGACGGTCGGTCAATGAACAGACGCCGCAGTACTACCATGCTATCGAGCCGCCAGGACGAGTTCCTAGAGACAGCTCTTTCTCTCTTCAAGGAAAATGGGTTCGAGAACACCTCCATAGATGACATCGTGGGGTCCATGGGCGTTTCCAAAGGCCTGTTCTATCACTATTTCGAATCCAAGGAGGAGATGCTCAGGAACATCGTCCTCAGGACGCTCGACGAGGTCGACTCGTCGGTGGCCAAGATCATGGAAAAAGAGGGGCTTAGCGCCCTGGATCGGTACGCGGCGTTGATCTCGGTAAGTTCCGGGGTCAGCGAGCGCTCCAAGGACCTGGTATCTTTGTTCCGGCAGGAACGGAACCAGGCTATCCATCTGCTCATGGAGGAACGTGCCAGGGTGTCCATGGTCCCCGTTTTGCAGCGTATAATCGAACAGGGGAACGAGGAGGGCGTTTTCCACGCCCAGCACCCTTTCGAGACGTCCGTGGCCCTGCTGGCATCCATGAACTGGCTGCGCGACATCTATATGACCTCAGTTAGAACAGATTCGACCGAAGCTCGGCTCAAAGTGATGCAGGGACTTATCGAGAGGCTCCTGTGCATGGAACCCGGCTCGTTCACCCTGCTCGAAGAGATGGGCCGCTTCGATCAAGACGGTAAGGTAGCTCAAAATTCATAGTCAAGGGCGGATCACATGTTCAAAAAGAAGAAAGCTGAAGAAGGTCCGAACCACAAGGTCGAGACAGACCAGGATATAAAGGCCAAGAAGACCAGGACCTTCATCATGATAGGGCTGGGCTTAGGCATGCTGCTGGCCAGCCTGGACCAGACCATCGTGGGTACTTGCCTCCCCAAGATCGTCGGCGAACTGGGCGGCATGAACCTGTACGCCTGGTTGTTCATCGGTTACATGCTGGCCGAGACCGTGACCATTCCCATAGCCGGGAAGATGTCCGACCGCTTTGGGCGGAAGCCGGTGTTCCTCACGGGAATGCTGCTGTTCCTGGCCGGGTCCATATTAGCTGGCATGTCCAATAGCATGGAGATGCTCATCGTTTGCCGTTTCATCCAAGGATTCGGCGGAGGTGCTATGATGCCAGTGACCATGGCCACGGTGGCCGACCTATACGCTCCTACGGAAAGGGGTAAGATACAGGGCATGCTCGGTGCCATATTCGCCGTGTCCAGTGTCATCGGTCCCTTCCTGGGCGGTTTCATAGTGGACAACATGAACTGGCGCTGGGTGTTCTACGTGAACATTCCCGTGGGCATACTGGCCATATTGGTCACCACCCTAAAGTTCCCCGTGCTGAGGAAGGATGATGCGTTGCCCATCGACTACCCGGGAATGCTGACCTTGACCTCCACGCTGGGCCCTGCTCTGTTGGCGGTCTCCTGGGGTGGAAGTACTTATGCCTGGGACAGCTTGGAGATAATCGGCCTGGCGGTACTGGCCATCAGCTCGCTGATAGCCTTCATCCATATCGAGAGGAAGGCCGCCGACCCCATACTGCCACTGCACATGTTCAAGGAACCGATATTCAGCATCGGGAGCATTGGCTTGTTCATAATGTCCTTCGGTTTGTTCGGTGTGATATCGTACCTACCGTTGTTCCTACAGGCTATCATTGGCATGAGCGCCACCAACAGCGGTGAGACCCTCATTCCGTTGATGATGGGGGTTATGGCCACCAGCCTGGCCAGTGGGTTCCTCCTGAAAAGGACCGGCTATAAGCCCTGGTTGTTGATAGGACCGCCCATCGCCGCCGGTGGACTTTATCTATTGTCCACCTTGCATTCCGGCAGCTCACAAACGGATGCCATTGTCTTCCTGATCATCACCGGCATGGGACTGGGAGCGGTCATGTCCAACTTCATCGTTGCCGCCCAGAACGTCATGAGGAAGAAGGAGATGGGAGTGGTTACCTCATCGATGAGCCTGTTCCGAAGCATCGGTGGGACCATAGGTGTCGCCGTCCTGGGAGCCATAGTCAATGCCAAGATGGCGACGGAACTGAACTCCAACCTAACCCCGGCGGCCATGGCCAGCCTCCCGACCACGGACGTCAATAGCATCGGCGGGTTGCTCCTCTCGGCGCAAGCGGCATCCATACCCACCGAGGTCCTGGGGTCTATACGGGACTCGCTCAGCAACAGCATCAGCTATATGTTCTTCATCTCCTCGATCATCGTGCTATTCGCGCTTGTCGCCAGCGCGTTCGTCAAGAACGTGCCGCTAAAGAGCGCCGAGGAGTACCACGAGATCGAGGTGAAGGACTTGGCAAAGCCCGGGAACGAAGCCACCACTCCTGAAGCAGGTTCAATGATCAAGAAAAAAGGGGAGTGAAAACCTTTTCATCCATCTCATCTAAGAAATATCATGACAGAGAATAGTAAGGTGTTGACATGTTTCCGTACAAAAAAATACTGATACCTACCGACGGTAGCAAGAACAGCAATAAGGCCCTCGAGCATGGACTTCAGATAGCCAAGCTTTCGAACGCTGAAGTGACCGCCCTGAGCGTGATCGATATCAGCAAACCGAGTTCCCGGGTCCAGAGCATGACCTCTATGCCCCTCGGAAACCCTGAGGCGGACGTCGCGGACGCCGCAGTGAAAGAGGCCACCGAGATGGCGAAAGCTATGGGTATCAAGATAACCCCCGAGGTCAAGATGGGCAGCCCGGCCTTTGACATCATCGCTATGTCCGATAAGTTCGACCTTATCGTCATGGGCACCCAGGGCCGCACCGGATTACCGCACCTGCTCATCGGCAGTGTGGCTGAAAAGGTGGTCCGCGAGGCCAAGTGCCCGGTGCTGGTCATCAAGGCCATGAAGTGAGCCATCCCTTGGTCCAATTCACCAACTCCCCGGAGAACGAAGGTCCGGGGGAGGTGCGCTTCATCATGGAAACGCAGGCCACCAAGATCTTCGGGGACATACGCCTGGACCTTCTGTCGGGAAAATGGCCTACATCGATGCATACGAACCCCATCTCGCAGAGCACGATAGAGCTTGGATTCCGCAGAGGTACCTTCCTCAACATTTTCCCGTCCAAGGATTTCGACACGATATCCAGTTCCATCGGTTCTGACATAAAAAACCCTTTGGTCCCTGGGAACATTTTCGATGACACGGTCCATAGCATTGGCCAGATATGAGGAGCTTGATAGAATAAAGTGAAAATGGTTTAAATGGGGCTTACGCCCCAGAAAGGTTTAGCACCTAAGTGCTTAGAACCGGTCCTTCGGCTTGTGCTTCTGGAAGCAGTCCCTGCAATAGACAGGCCTGCCCTCAGTCGGTTTAAAAGGTACCTGAGTCGCTGCTCCGCAGTCGGAACAAACAACGTCGTGCATCTCGCGGGGTCCATCGTTTCTTGGGCGGTTGTATCCGCCGGAATTACCTCTGTTTCCGTACATTACTAAACTACCTACTGTTGTTATATCTCGCTTCCTTGTGGTTGCGGGATAAGGATGCCATATTTCCTCTAGTATTTAACTGGATGCATTCTAACAATTTTTCAAAGAATTATTCATTAACAATAAATAAATTGATTAGAAATAGGTAGCGGAAAGAGAGTTCCAGCATTATCAAAAGACCTTCATTTTTGTTATAATGCGTAAAGGAATAAAGGCAGTTTCGAGGAAGGTATACTTGCAAGCGAGCTCTGAGGGGGCATCGATTTCCGGACCGGATGGTTGGAAATAACATGCGGAGTAATTTTTAGATATGTGACATCGAATAACACTCACATAGCCATTCACGAGGCCATTGCATGAAAAGTATGGTAGTTTTCGACAGCGTGTACGGCAACACCAAGATGGTGGCCGAAGCCATAGCAGATCAGATAAAGGCCGACGGGAACGAGGCCGTTCTGGTGAACTTGAAGGATAACTCCAAGCCTTCTTTGGACGGGGACATAATGTTCGTCGGTTCACCGACCAGGATGTTCAAGATGACCTCGGCCGCAAAGAACTTCGTCAAGGACCTGAAGTCTTTGGGCTGGAAGGACCAACCCATCGTCATGTTCGACACCATGATGGGCGTACCTGAGGACATGGCCGAGAGGAACAAGGGCTCTTGGGCCACCAAAGGGGCGGCTCCAAAGCTCAGGGACCTGGCCAAAGCTGAGGGTCTCAAAACTCAGGAGGCCGTGCTGCACATAGGGGTCACTGGAATGAAGGGGCCATTGACCGCGACAGGCCAGGATGAGGCCAAGCAATTCACGAAGCAGGTACTGGCCGAACTGAAGAAGTGATCTGTCAAACCCATTAAACCTTTCTTAATCAGGCACTAATAAAGGACGATTCATACGTCCCCTTAGACAATTTTCAGGCCGAATGGATGTTGCAGAAGTAGGTACGCTGGATTTAGAGGTCGTTGCATCTATCGCTAAATATATGATTAGTGCATGAGGTCGGATCTCATCAACCAGGATTGGATGAAGATATCATAAATAAGGAATCGTCGATGCGAATATGTGGAAAGCAAACGGGACACCGCCGGCCGCTTCCTTCTCATCCTTGGGTCATTGGCAGCGCTGGCAATATTATCCTCCACAATGTCCAAGAATCCTGCATTGCCGTTGCTGGCGCTCCACATCGGTGCCACTGATGCGCAGATTGGGCTCATTTCTGCCATCAGTCCGATCCCTGGTATTCTAGTCAGCGGCATTGCCGGTGCCTATTCCGACAAGCACGGTAGGGCACGGATCATAACCCTCTCCCTCCTAATATTCGCTACCGCCCCATTCCTTTACCTCTTCATCACCGAGGTTTGGCAGCTGGCGCTCGTGAGGTTCTATCACGGGTTCGCCACCGCGATGTTCATGCCCGTGGCCACGGCAGCGGTGGCCGACCGTTATGATTCATCGGTCAGAGGCCAAGCCATGGGAACCTACTCCTCGTTCACTATGGTGGGCAGGTTCATGGCGCCCTTCCTCGGTGGGACATTGCTCTTCTATACCAGCTTCTTCTCCCTCTACCTGATCATCGGCATCACCGCCGTCATGGCCCTGGTGTTCTCTCTGCTTGTTCCTTGGGAGGGGAAGGGGGCGACCGCCCACGCCAAAAAGTTCGAAGGGTCTATGATCTCGGCCCTAAAAAATGTGGTAAAGGAGCGTAAGATCATGGTCACATCCTCGATGGAGGCGCTGCAGTACTTTGCCATGGGCGCCTTCGAGACGTTCCTGCCCATCTACATGAGCAGCATGCTTCATTTCAACGCGCTGGAAATAGGTTTTGTAATGGGCATTCAGGTCGTAGCCATGCTCATGGCCAAGCCATTGATGGGAAGGATGTCCGATAAACATGGAAGGGTGCAGTTCATCGTCGCCGGTCTGCTATTGGGAGCGGTCACCATGACGCTCATGCCCATATCCTCAAACATCCTGATCCTATCCGTTCTCTCCATAGGGTTCGGGCTCACCGTGGCCACGGTCACGGCGTCCACTTCCGCCCTGGTGACGGAGATAGCTGGCTCGTCGTCCCATGGGTCCTCCATCGGTGTCCTGAGCTCGGTCATGGACATAGGCCATTCATTAGGGCCGCTCGTGACGGGCATGATGATCGGAGCGATATCGTTCATGGCCGGCTTCGGCCTGGCAGCGGTCCTCTTGATCGTAGGGGCTGTCATCTTCGCGTTGAAGATGCACGTACCCATCACCGTTAGTACGCACATTTAAATACTGAAATCGCAACCACTGTTCGAAATCAAATTCGTCTTTTTACAGGGCGTTTTTCAATTTCCTCATAGAGTGAACATCGTGACAACTTTCACAGATCTACAGATCTCAAAGGAGATCATCAGGGCAATGAACGGCATGGGGTGGACAGAGCCCACACCCGTG
This sequence comes from Methanomassiliicoccales archaeon, assembly GCA_026394395.1. NCBI lineage: Archaea > Methanobacteriati > Thermoplasmatota > Thermoplasmata > Methanomassiliicoccales > Methanomassiliicoccales archaeon. The sequence goes on along the minus strand of JAPKYK010000003.1, from coordinate 210,056 downwards.
CAGATAGAAGCGATACCGTTAGGCCTCAAGGGCGGCGACATGTTCGCCCAGGCCCAGACCGGGACGGGAAAGACCGGCGCATACGGGTCCATAATACTGGAGAACATCAAGCCCGGGATGCGGTTCGCATCCGCGTTGGTCCTGGTTCCCACCAGGGAACTGGCCAATCAGGTCTCCGAGGAGCTTACCAAGCTCTCCAAGTTCACCGGTCACAGATGCATCCCCATCTACGGGGGAGTGGGCATCGAGCCTCAGATAGCCAAGCTCAGAAGGGGTGTGGACATCGTAGTGGCTACACCTGGCCGGACCAAGGACCTCATTAACCGGAACGACCTGGACCTTTCCAAGATATCGGTCGTGGTACTGGACGAGGCGGACCGTATGCTGGACATGGGTTTCATCAGGGACATCAATTTCATCTTATCGAAGGTGCCCAGGAAGAGGCAGTCGCTGCTGTTCTCCGCGACCATGTCGCCGGATATTAAACAATTGGCAATGCATCAGATGGTCAACCCCCAGGAGATACTGGTCTCCAAGGATAAGCCGGTCCTGGACCTGACCAAACAATATTACATCATATCGGACAAGGACTCTAAGCGCGACACGCTCTGCACCATCCTCGACACGAACAATCCCAAGGCCATTGTGTTCTGTCACACCAAGCACAAGGTCGATCAGCTGACCAGGAAGCTAATGGCCTACAATTACCGCGTCGGCGCGATACACGGCGATGTGGCCCAGAACAAGAGGGAAAGGGTCATCAAGAGCTTCAAGGACGGTTCAATCAAGATACTGGTAGCTACTGACGTAGCCGCCCGCGGACTGGACATCGACGCCGTGGACTGTATTATCAATTTCGACGCGCCGAGCGATCCGGACACCTACATTCACCGCATCGGACGCACGGGCAGGGCGGGGAAGGAAGGCACCTCGGTATCGATATTCCTGCCCGAGGAGCGCGGCATGATCAGGGACATCCAGCGCAGGACCGGCAAGCCCATTGACTTGTTAGACATAGAGATCGTGCACCGGCCTGAACCCGAGATCAAGAGGCCCTTTCCCATCCATAACGCTCCCCGAGGAAGAGGGCCAGCGAGCCCGCCCACAAGGACGAACCGGAACAGACCTGCGTACAACAGGTAAGGGAGTTCCATCTGTATTGGGAAAGCAAAAAGAAGCTGGTTCCCTACCAGCAATAAAGCCCCTTCGATAGAATCAAAATCGAGGCAGCTTGAAATTGTTGAAGTGCGGGCGCCAGGATTTGTCCGACACGATAACCAGTAAGTCAATTTTTTTAATTAATCAGAGGATTATCGACTTAAACCCATTTCTTTTTATTTATAAATATATATCATATATAATAACTCTCTAATTCGTTTGTCTTCAATTGATAAAAAATAGATTTATACAATATCTATATCTTACTTTCTTGTTCTCTTGTATAATAGGTATGTATTACGGGGAAAGGGATTCGAACCCTTGAACCGCTAGGGACAGAATCTTAAGTCCTGCCAACACGAAAAAAATGATTGTACAGATCGATATTAATATGCTACTGAAAACTCACAATTTTAAGCCTTGCCGAAGATGTTTTTCGTGTCCGTGCAGACCGTTGATGCCTTTATAAGTGCAATAATCCCTGATAATAGAATGAAGGACCCCGGGGGCTTGGGCCTATTTTCGAAAACCACCCCACAGTAATATAATATTGGCTGCAATGGACCTCAAGGTTTCCCACTTTCGCCAGATGATATCCATCAATGGCACTGATTTTACAAAGTGGGAATTTTGCAGACCTTCATTTTTCTCTCCCAGTAATGATTGCTTGAATGAATATGGCAGTAAGGAAGCCTAGCACTAGATAGCCCGTGACGGATTCGAACAATGTGACCCCTTGACCAATGCCGATGGGGATGATTTCTGATGAACCAAGCGTTGTAAAAATGAGACCGCTATAATACATCGAATCCTCAAAACTGACATTGATCACGCTAGTGCTTAAGAAATCGCCCGCTGGATCAGCCTTTTCTAATAGACCGTTGACGTAATAAACCGTGGCAAATGTGTATATTATCAATACAATGGTCAGGAAGATCAAGCCCAAAGGCACTCTCGACTCTTTTTTTGACAATCCCTTGCCGAATTACCGATTCGACCAGAATCATGATGATCAGTATGAGGGGGATTATGATGACTACCGATGAGATCGCCCTAAGCACCACGATTACCTCTAAACCTAACAAGAATGTCAAGATGATGGTTAGAAGATAGAGCAAGATTGGTATTGAAATTATTAAAATGATTCCCGAACCAGCTTTCTTGAGTCTTGGGTCCGATTGTCTTTTTGCAAATGTGTGTACGACTATGATCATCAGACTGAAGACTATGGTCAGCCCGGAGAAGACTGTAATTGACTCTAATTGACGTGTTGTACTTTCATTCGGACCGCCCAATAATGGAACGATGAGGAAAATTGAAAAAAATGTTAGAATAATGATCTTTGATAGTTTGTTAGAATGAAGGATGAGCTGATGAAAAAAATCAAAAACCCCACTACTCGAATAATAATGATTTAATCTATCCTCTTTGTAAATCATGAGGTTCAATTTTCCTAGTATATAACTCAATTATATTATTTTGTACTTATTGATAGTATATGAGAGGTGTCTACGAAAATCTAATTATCCATAAATATTTATAAAAATTGGGCAGGGGAAAGGATTCGAACCCTTGAACTATAAAGAATAGAATCATGAGACTTAAAATTAATAGAATTATTATCTCAGGAATCATAAGTAAAATTATTTTTTTAAAAAAAGGAGATTCTTTTTAATGCTATAAAATGTAAAAAAGGTTAATTCTAAACTTTAAATTTCATCGGAAATTAAGATAAACTAGTAGTTTCAAACCAATCCTACTTGGGGGAGAGTAAGATGTTTAATGCCGAAGAATAAAGATATCATTGATTAATCGGGTATGTGGAAAGGGATATAATTATGACCTCATTCACCATTGAAGAGCAGAACCAGGTGCTTGATCATCTGATTGATTCAAGACGAACGGTCCGCAAGTTCAAAGCACAGAGCCCTCCAAGACCTTTGGTAGAGATGGTCCTTCAGGCCGGTCTCCTTGCTCCTTATGCCCAGCTCAGCGTAACCCGAGAAGACTTTCGACGGTTCGTGATAATCCCTCGGGAAAGTGATGCGACCGCTAAAGTAATCTCACTAATGAAGCATCGAGGTGCCATCCTGTCCGAAGAGCTGGGGGAACGGATGCAGCATGATGCTTTTCAAAGAAGTCGTGGGGAGCGGTACCTTGGCATGCTGAGGATGACCAGCCAGCAAGGACCACCCAACCTGGGGAAGGCGCCGTACTATGTCGTAGTAGCCGAACAGAGAGGTGTTCCTGATGTGGCACAGCTTTCCCTGGCCCACTGCCTGGAGAACATGTGGCTGAAGGCCAACGCCCTTGGACTTGGCTTCCAACTTTTCTCTATCACCGAACGGATGGCTGAGGACAAGGAGTTCTGTGAGCTCCTCGGCATTCCTTTCGGGGAGTATGCCCTAGATGGCTGCTTACTCGGTTACCCAGATGCTTCCCCTGCACTATCTAAAAGGCCATCAATGGACGAGGTTACAAGATGGATTTGACCACTCATAAAAGTGTCAATATCTACTTAGGGGATTACTGGAAAAGCTGATTGGCGTCATTAGTATTTATGAAAAAGCATCGAAATATACGAAATCCCCTAATAATATCAATACATGACTCAACCTAATGCCCCCTTTCCCATGTTCTAAAGGATAGCGGTCTAGATGTTTACATTTATTCGATGCGGATAAATAAATCGAACCACTATTTTCCACAGCCATACTAAATAAATCTAAGTGCGGGGGTAATATATAGAATTGAAAAAAGCCTACCTCACAATCATTATGATAAGTATATAGATTGAAAATGACCATTTTCTGAACTGTTCTCGATTTTCCCTTGGAAGAAGGTGGAGGGGATGACGTATTTCTCCGATTTATCAGCATAATCCGAATGTATGAAAATAGGATTGGAAAGCAATGGCATAAAGAAGCAATATCTCTCGCAGGTGATCCTGGGAAGCCTCATACCCGCATGAATGGGGTTGGAGCCAATTTTTTAAGGCAATACTAATTCTGTGAACCAATACTTTTCCTGTTTCAGTTTGTTTTTAACGACAACATCAATCCTTTGTTTGAACAGGGGACAATTCAAAACAAGAGTATGAAACTCGCCGTTCTCACCGCAGGCATCAACACCTAGTGTATCTAATTCATCGGTGAGTTCTTCATTCATAATTTTTCCTAAAAATTGCTCGCCCAATGTTTCATTGCAGCTGACGATCATTGTTTCGATGCCGCTGCTCATCATTTGCATCATCAAGTTTCTGCTGTCTTGTTGCCAGAGTGGTAAAATGGCTTTTATTCCCGCATCGGCGCATACTTTTTCTTCCCAATCCCTATGCGGTTGTAGATTAATATCTCCAAACACCGCATATTGTAATTGATACTGCTTTTGCAATAGTTGCAAGGTGCCAATAAATTTTTTCTCATAATCTTTCCAACTGCTGCTGATGAAATGAATGGGCAACCCTGCTGCACTTGCCTGTGCTTGTAATATAGCCGAAGGAATACCATGTGACCGGGAAATCTTTCCTTCTTCATTCAATACATTCAATAAAATTTTAGGTGTATAACCATTTTGAATAGTTTTCATTAATGCAAAACAACTGTCTTTTCCGCCACTCCAGCTGCATGCAGTATTTTTATTGTTCATTTTCTTGAACTTCATTAACTTGAACTATCGGCGTTGATATTTCTAAGGTTCTATTGGGAATATATATTTATTCATTACGATTTAATGTTGTAGCATACGAACCTCAAGTATAGCAGGAGGTACATCTCTTGTTTTGGTTCTCTATTCTGACTTCGACAGTCGATCTCGTTGAATTCAATAGATGCTCAATTTCTCTGAAAATTATCACGACCAAGTGTCGATCTCAGGACAAACGGTGGTTTCGATGGGCAACGGGCTAAAAAGAGGTTCTATTCGAACTTCAACGCGGTCAACAAGGCCATTTTGGCTGAATATCTGTGTTCGACCTAGTTGAAAACGCCCGAAAACGGGCGTTTTCGATGAGGTTAGAACACCGAAAAATCATCTGTCAAATTCTAAAAGCAGTGAATATTCTCAAGATCAACTGTCGAATTCAGGATAAAAAAATCAGCTCAGAATAAGGTTAGTATTCATTTTAACAATGTTAATAAATGAATTTTACAGAATGAGCACCCATTGATCATATAATAGCCCCCCGACCGCATGCCACGGACAATCGTCTAACAGCGTTCCGGACCTCGGTCGGGGAAGAACCGTTCAACGTCATCGCTACTAACGACGAACCTACGATCACTCCGTCCACGCCCGCCTCCTTTGCCATCTGAACATGCTCTGGTCCGGAGATGCCGAAACCCGCGGCCAAGGGAACGTCATCCCTTGCCTTCCTGGCCCGCTCCACCATGCGTCGGAGGTCATTTGTATCGACCACCCCTCCCCCGGTGACACCAGTGCGGGTAACTAAGTACAGAAAACCGGATGTGGCATCCATCAGCGCATGGTTACGATCGTCCGGGGTCAGGGGGGTGCTCAACTGCACCAAGTCCAAACCCTTTTGCGAACATGTACGACGCAGTGATTCGCCTTCATGCAATGGTAGGTCGGGTACGATGACGCCTTCCGCTCCCACTTTCAAGCAGGCAGAGACGAACCTTTCCTCCCCCATGCGGAATATGAGGTTGTAGTAGCCCATGAGCACCAGGGGCCTGGTGGTCCTTCCCCGGAGCTGTCTCACCATTTCCAGTACCATGGGCGGGGTCACCCCGTTCTCCAGCGCCCTGACCCCCGCCTCCTGTATGACCGCCCCGTCGGCCAACGGATCGGAGAAGGGTATGCCTATCTCCAGAACGTCCGCCCCGCCCTCCAGGCAGGCCATGGCCATGTCGATGAAGCCCTCGGGGGAAGGGACGCCGGCCATGAGATAGCAGACCAGTGCCGTCCGGCCTTCCCGCCGCGCCTCGGCGAACGCCTCGCTCAGCCGGCTCATCCCACCACTCCCAGGCCGAACACGGTCTCCAGGTCCTTGTCCCCGCGGCCGGAAATGGTGATGACCACCAATTGGTCCCGGCGCATGCCCGAAGCCTCCCGCATCCCGGCATGCACGGCATGGGCGCTCTCCAGCGCCGGTATTATGCCTTCCACCCGGGACAGCGTCACAAAAGCCTCCAGGGCCTGTGCGTCCGTCACTCCGACGTACTCCGCCCGCTTGATATCCATAAGAAAGCTATGCTCCGGACCCACGCCCGGGTAGTCCAGACCTGGGGCGAGGCTGTAGGTCTCTTTGATCATGCCATGTTCGTCCTGCAGCAGATAGGACTTGCAGCCCTGCAGCACGCCCACCTCGCCCCGGGACAGGGTGGCCGAATGGCGTTCGGTCTCCAGACCGTCACCAGCCGCCTCCGCGCCCAGCATGCGCACCCCCCGGTCCTCGATGAACGGATGGAAGGTGCCTATGGCATTGCTCCCCCCTCCCACGCAGGCCACCAGCAGGTCCGGTGAACGGCCCTCGGCCTCCATCAGCTGATGCCTTATCTCCCGTCCGATTATGCTCTGGAAGTCCCGGACCATCGTGGGATAGGGATGCGGTCCGGCCGCCGTGCCCAGTAGATAGTAGGTGCTCTCCACGCTTCCTGCCCAGTCCCGCAACGCCTCGTTTATCGCGTCCTTCAGCAGCCGGGAGCCGGAGCGCACCTCGTGCACCTCCGCCCCCATGAGCTTCATGCGGAAGACGTTCATGCGTTGCCTGGCCACGTCCTTCTCTCCCATGTATATCTCCGCCCTCATCCCCAGCACCGCCGCGGCCATGGCCGTGGCCGTCCCATGCTGACCCGCCCCCGTCTCGGCGATGAGGCGTCCCTTCCCCATGCGCTTGGCCAGCAGCGCCTGTCCCATCACATTGTTGAACTTGTGCGCCCCGCCGTGGCAGAGGTCCTCCCTTTTCAGGTATATCCTGGCCCCGCCGCACATCTCCGTCAATCGTTTGGCGAAGTACAGGGGGGTCTCCCTCCCGCCGTAATGACGGTTGAAGTCATCCAGCTCCCTGACGAACTCGGGATCCGCCCTGGCGGCGACGTATTCCCTCTCCAGTTCCTGCAAGGCCGGCACCAGCACCTCCGGCACGTATTGTCCGCCATAAATTCCGAACCTGTCCTTCATCCGTCCTCACCTCTGACCTTCATGATCAGCTCTCTCACTTTTACGGGGTCCTTCCCCGCCTCCCCCTCCACGCCGCTGGACACGTCCAGGGCGAAGGGGGACACCTTCCTCACGGCATCTACGGCGTTCCCGGGGGTGATCCCCCCGGCCAGCACCACCGGCAGAGGATCCACCTCGTCCCTTATGGCCCGACTCAGGGTCCAGTCATGGACCTGCCCGTTGCCCCCAGGCATCTTCCCTGGGGAATCCAGCACCAATGCATGAATGGAGTTCAAGGCCTCGCGGTCAAGGCAGGCTCCGGGGCGAACGGTCATGACCCCCCACACCGGGACCCCCAGATCCCTCGTGCTCTCCAGGAGCTTCCTGTCAAAAGGTGAGTGCAGCTGCAGAGCGTCCGGGTCCAGCCGGCGGACTATCCCTTCCAGCTCCCTCCGTCTTGTCTCCGTGGTCACTACCACTCTCAGATTGCCGCAGCAGGACATGAGGTCCGAGGCAGTACCAAGGTCCAGGCTCCTCGACGAATCTGTGAACACCACGAATCCCAGGTAGTCGGCTTCACGGCAGCTCTCCAGGTCGGCGCGGTGGCGCATGCCGCATATCTTGATCGCGGTCATCTTCCCACCTTCAGCGACAGCAGCTTGTCCCGTGGGCTGGGCGTGCCGCTCAGGGCGGAGCCGATGAGCACGCAGGAAGCGCCCAGGTCCCGAGCCCGGCACACGTCCTCCCTGGTGTCCATCATGCTCATGGCCATGGCCGGTCGGCCGCCCTCCCCGATCAGGCGCAGGGCTTCACCGAGCGCATCCGGGCCCTGGCGGAAGGTGCGCAGGTCCCGCCGGTTGAAGGCCAGGACGTCGGCCTCGGACGTCATCGCCCCCTGCACCTCCTCCAGGTCGGACGCCTCCAGCACCACTTCCAACCCTAGGCGGTGGGCTTTTTCGATAAGGTCGTCCCGCCCGGAAGCCAATCCACGTTCGAATATTCCTTCGATGAGCAGTATGGCCGAAGCGCCCAGACGGGCGGCGGCCTCCACCTGCCTGACATCGACCACGAAGTCCTTCATCATCACTGGCAGGCCGGTACGTGCAGCCAGCTCCAGATATCGGAGCGACCCCTTGAAGTACCGTGGCTCGGTGATGACGGACAGGGCGGCCGCCCCTCCTTGGCAGTAGTCGTCGATCAGTTCCTGGGCCAGGTGCGGGCCGAGCCGTCCAGCGGTGGGGGAGGCCAGCTTTATCTCCGCCAGGATAGGGAAGGAAGGGTGCTCCCTCACCACCTTGGTCAGTGAGGCCGGGCCGGCCCCGGGCGATCCGCCAGGACGCACCGCAGGATCGGAATAGAAACCACATCCCACCAGTTCCTGGGCGTTGCTCACCAGCAGCGACAAACGGTCCTCCACGTCGCTGAGCATCACGACGCCCCCCTGCTGCTGGCGATCACATATTCCCTCATCTTGGCGAAGGCCTTCCCGCTGTCGATGGTCATCTCCGCCAAGGAGAGCCCCGAGGCCAGGCTGCTGGTCTTGCCGAAGGCGAAGAAGGCGCAGGCGCAGTTCATGAGGACCATGTCCCGGCGCTCGTTACGACGACCCCGCAGCACATCGGTACAACAGCGGGCCGCCGCCTGGAGGGCCAGCTCGCCAACGGATCTGGGCTGACAAGGTTTCATCCCTATCTCTTCCAGGGTTATCTCGTACCTCTCGACGGTGCCGCCCCTGAGCTCGGCCACCTGAGTGGCGCCGCAGGGTGATACCTCGTCCATTCCCGGCTGGCCATGGACTACCAACGCCCGGTCCACTCCGAGAAGGTCCAGGACCGCGGGCACGACGTCCAGCAGCGCCGGGGAATGCACGCCCAGCAATTGCCGGCGGGGCCCCAGCACCGGGTTCATCAACGGCCCCATCACATTGAAGACGGTGTGTACGGGCACCATCTTTCGCGCCTTGACCACGTGGCGCATGGCCGGATGGTAGGCCGGGGCGAAGAGGAAGGTAAAATCGATCCGGTCCAGCATTTGTGTCGTCTGCTCCGTGCCGGGGGAGATGTCTGCGCCCAGCGCCTCTAACATGTCGGCACTGCCGCAACGTCCCCTCGAGGAACGGTTGCCGTGCTTGGCCACTGGGACCCCGGCCGCGGCCAGGACGAAGGAACTGATAGTGCTGACATTGAAGGTCCGTACCGGGGCGCCCCCGGTGCCGCACAGGTCCATGACCATAGGATGCTTCGTGACCACCCGTTTGCACTGGGGGTAGAACACCGATATCATGCCCATGAGGTCCTCGGCGCTCTCCCCCCTGCGCACCATCTCCTTCAGGCGCTCGGCTATGACCTGGTCGGATATCTTCTGATTGAGTATCTCGCAAGCGAAACGGTGCGCCTGGACCGTCCTCTCGGCCTGGGTCATGCCCCTCGCTCCAAAGATGAGACGAAGTTGTCCACGATGTCCTGCCCGCGCTCGGTGAGCACCGATTCGGGATGGAACTGCAGCCCCTCTATCGGATACTGACGATGGCGCAGGCCCATGACCGTGTCGTCCTCGCTGCAGGCGGTCACTTCCATGCACGAGGGGAGGTCCTCCTCCTGCACGCACAGGGAATGATACCTTCCCACGATCAGCGGCGAGGGCAGCCCCCGGAACAACCCCCGGCCATCGTGGCTGATGGGCGTGGATTTTCCGTGGAGGGGAGTACGTGCCCGGACCACCTTCCCGCCGAAGGCATGGGCAATACCCTGATGTCCCAGGCAGACGCCGAGCGTGGGGATGGACGGGGACAGTGTGCGAAGTAGCTCCACGCACATGCCAAAGTCTCTGAGGTTGGCCGGGTGCCCTGGGCCCGGGGATATGACGATGCCATGATACCTCCCCTCGACGGCCTTCAGGTCCAGCCGGTCGTTCCTGACCACATGCGGTTCAGCGCCGGCCGCGGCCAGGGAGTGTGCCAGATTATAGACGAAGGAATCATAGTTGTCGACCAGCAGCACATGCGGTCTCACGCTCCTCCCCCCTGGCAGATCTGCAGAGAGCGGTGCATCGCGCCTAGCTTGCTCTGGCACTCCTGAAATTCCCTTTCTGGGACGGAGTCCAGCACGATGCCCGCACCAGCCTGCAGGGAGATGCGGTCGCCGTTCACGAAGGCCGACCGTATGGTGATCGCCGTGTCCACGTCCCCGCTATCGGACAGGTAGCCAACAGCGCCCGCATAGGGCCCTCTTCCCCGTCCCTCCAAGGACTCTATCAGTTGCATGGCCCGGTGCTTAGGCGCGCCGCTTACCGTCCCGGCGGGGAAGACCGCGGCCAGGGCGTCCAAGGCGTCCCGGTCGCTCCGCAATATGCCCCGCACCCGAGAGACCATGTGCTGCACGTGGCTGTACTCCTCCACCCGCATGAGGTCCGCGACCTCCACCGATCCGTACTCGCAGACCTTGCCCAGATCATTACGTGCCAGGTCCACAAGCATGATGTGTTCGGCCCTCTCCTTCTCGTCGGAGAGCATATCCCGGCGGTTGCTCCGTCGTTCCTTGAGGTCAGAGCCGAGCGGCCGGGTCCCGGCGATGGGATAGGTAATCACTTCCCTTCCTTTCACGGTAACAAGCGTCTCCGGACTGGAGCCCAGGACCTTCCGCTGGCCGAAGTCCAGGTAGAACATGTAGGACGATGGGTTGACCTGCCTCAGCTTGAGGTACAGCCCGAAGGGGTCCCCGGCGAAGCGGTACTCCTCGTGTCCTGAGAGCACCACTTGGAAGGCCTCGCCCTCCCTGATCCGTTGTTTGAGCGTCCCCACGCCGCGCTCGTACTCCTCCTCGGTGGTCCCGGATGTGCGCTCCAGCAAACGGAAGTTCTCCCCTTGCGGCACCTCGGCGGGCAGAGCGATTCCCTTTTCGCCCTCCGAATGGAACTGATAGACCTTGAAGGCGGAATGATCGTAGATCAGGCCTCGGTCGTACAACCCTAGCTCGTAGGACGGGAATCCCCCGTCCCGCAGGTGCAGGTCCTGCTCCACCGCATTGACCAGATGATAAGAGAAGTAACCAACCAGCCCGCCCATGAAAGGGAACGGGGACCTTGTGCGGTCCCTGGTGGCCATGACCTCGCGTAACCGTTCCACGCCCTGTCCGCCATCGCTCCGTACGATTTCCCTAGGACAGGCGCCAAGGAACGAATAGGCGACGGTGCGGGAGGCCCCCTCCGCGCTCTCCAACAGGAAAGAGGCCTCCGCTCCCTGCCGCAGCCTGGAGAAGGCTTCGGCCGGCGACAGGTGCAGGTCGACCTCTTCATAGACGATCTTCGGCGCTATATTCATGTAGATGTCTGCACATTAATGAACATATAAAAGCATTATTGATTTTAATAATACAGTAGATTATTATTATAGGCTATGCGTTTTGACGGAAACAACGATCGAAAGACCACTTTGGGAAGGCAAAAGGGATCAGTGCGCGGAATACGATGTTGCCTAGTAATCTCGGCCAAGGCCGCTCTGCGGAGGAATCCTTAGACATCCAGCCACGGGAGAACATCATCTGCAAGCCCAGGAGAACGACGATGGCGTTCCCAATGATAACCTAACCTTGACAGTTAATCAGACAATTTAGGCACAGTATTTTGATTGATCGAATCTCTGGCCACCGCTTCGAGGAGGTGGCCAAACAGATTTTAAACGAGTCCTCAACCCTGCTGTAATTTGTGCATAGATAGTCCAGGCTGAGGACGACTCAGCATGGATTGTTTTGTCACAAACTCAACCTAATGTTGAGGACACCCTTAATTTCTACCCATTCCGCTGAACGCTCGTGCGCCCAGCATCGAATAATGACTAAATTTTACTGAATTCGATACGATCAACTGTCGAGGTCAGGATATAACTTAACACCTTCTTGCAATCATAAAAAGGTTAGTTCAGTCTCGGTTTGATGAGGAGGTGATATTTTTAAAAAGATGTCTATAACCCCTATTATTCTGGTGCGGGGGAAGGGATTTACCCAACACGACAGCCAGTAATTGAAGTTTACATTTCAATCAGATGGTTTTTCACATAAACCCTTTATCATTTTTATTATTATATACACATTATGATTTATTAATTAATAACGAGGTAGAAAAAATTGTTGCTTTACTTAGCGAAACTACGTGCCGCCGGAAGTCCTTCAGCTTGAAATTGATTCCCGAAAGCTCGAGGACTTCTATTTTCAGTTCGCAGAAGTGGATTGACATCAATCCGAATGAACGAGCTTTAGAGTAACAACCTGTTCATATCCCATCAACGGTATTTGTTTAATGAAAACCTTCGATTGGTATTCATGCATGGTTGCCGGATCTGTGACCTTCAGTTCTACAACCCCCTTATTGAAAATCTCATAGAGAGTAGCCTCAGCTTCCGGATCCATCAGAATCTTCAGGAAATAGCTTGCTTCTTTCAGGCCATCGATAAATTCACCCCTTCCTACAGATATTTTGTGCGTTAAGATGTCACATTGGGCTAGCAGAACCTTGTTAGTCAGAACCTTTCCATCAAAAAGAATCTCGGGGTTAGCGACTGAATACTTTTCAGCGACCATAAATGATGTAATGGATTGTCTATAAAAAGGGTATTCTTCGGTTCAGTGAAAGTGAGTGTATTGTTACTGGATAGTTCAGATTCTCATCGCCCTCCCGGTATCATCGGATCAAACTTCCGATAATCCTTAATCCGCTCCAGGAAAGCACCGTGGGCTCATGGATCTCGAACGTACGTCATGACCTCGTCGCAACCATTGCATTCTATCTCGATTTGCATTTTGACATCGAATAGTATCCTCACCTTGACCATTGATTAGGTCGGTTCCGGGAAGAGTTCGGTAATTTTCCAATGCTGGACGCGTGAGCGTCCATCATCAATTGTTCGTTCAATTCCTCTGAAAAAAATCTTCACCAAATGACAAAGTCAGCTTGATAAGAGACGTGATGAGCTCAGCCGAGACCACTCATCACTTGAGCCAGATGATTAGAATTGAAATTCAATTATTCAAATAATTCGCAGGGCCGGCTATTCAAACACTTTACTATTATTTTTTTCAATCATTAACGGCCCTGTTGCAAAACTAAATCCGACACTCTGACAATATAATTATTCTGTATTATCTATATTGTTATAGAAATTTATATGTGTGGCTGTCACCATATACCAGCTGTTCAGGATGGTAGTTGTTTGACAGTCACAATGATAGAGATACCGCGCTCGATATTCAATTTTTCCGGGCAGACGCACCTTGACACCTTCTCGATCCAGTTCGAGAAGGTGACAATGGATTTTGATCGATACGACGATCTGGCTGTCAACGGCCTCCGCCTGGCCATGGAGGCCATTCGCCTACATGCCGATGAGTTCTCGTTCTGGCAGCGGAGGAGACCGACCGGAAGGCCAGCATACGATGAGTGCGTCGTGCTCATCGGATTCCTGGTCCAGCAGCTGCTGGACCTGACCTTCCGTGAGACGGAAGGAATGCTGGCAATGATGCAGGACTACTATTCCATCGAGACCATTCTAGATTATTCCACCTTATGCCGGATGATCCAGTCGGACCGCTTCGCGGTCGTGCTGGAACGGTTCATCCAGCATATTCTCTCGGACCTTCCGACCAGGAAGGTTGTCGCCTCGACCGACGCCACTGGATACTCTGGCAGGAAGCGAGGCTGGCGTGAGACGCCGCACGCCCAACGCGCGAAGCAGGACTGGGTGAAGGCGAACATCGTCATCGAGGTGGACGAGTTCGTCATACTGGCTTATTACCTCTCAGACTCGAACGTACACGAGTCCCAGACGTCCTGGAACGTCTGGGACCGTTTGCCCGATAACGTCGTCCCCAAACGAAGTCTGGCCGATTCCGCCTACGTGGGCAACGACTGCCTGGCCGTGGCCAGGCAGCACGGTGCCACGCCTTTTCACAAGATCAAGAAGAACGCCAAGCTGGTCGTGGAGCCTGAGACGCTGTACCAGAAGCTGGTCAGCTTCGCAAAGCACTGGCCGAAGCGCTTCGCCGCGTTAACGGCGAAGCGCGCTCATTCCGAAACGGTGTTCAGCATGATTGATGCTTTGCTCGGTTATCGGCTGAGATGCTGGACGAAAGCTGCTCGGAAAAATGAGGTGCGGATCAAGTTCTGCCTGTTCAACCTGATCCAGCTGGCCATGAGGAAGGAGTTCTGGTCAAACTAGTTTTGCAACAGGGCCCACGAATCATCGATTTTGTGCGGACAAGCCCTGCAGACGTCATCGCATCGTGATGATAGCACGACACGCGGCGAATCATCATTTTTAATCTGGTCTATGATGCTATTGAATGTTGTTCGTAAAATCATCACTGTAGCCATAACCCTCGAAGAATCGAATGTATAAAAGATGGTGAGTTCTCAATTTTAGGATATCTAACATTCGATAACTCTATGTCATCTGTTACCTAGTTGCATTTTCTAGCTTCAACATATGGTGTATGAATGAAGTGGAAGGTGTTTCACAGTCACACATCAATCAATATCAATGTGATGCCGTCCTTGGTAACTGAAATCGTATGCAGATGTTCTCAGGATAGTAAAAATCAGAATATCGAATGACCTACATGAGCCGTTCTCGTTGGACCGGAAGAATCCAAATCAGAAAATCAAATGTTCAAGCAGACCGGTGGGTGCACTGATTATAAACTGAAAAAAATAAAAAGGCCCCAAAGGGCGTTTGGCGACGGTCAGGCAGCCATCTCTCTCCTCTTGAACAATACGTAGGTAAGGGCCAGTGCCACAATCGTGTAGGCCAGCATAACTGCGATGGAGACTCCGGTGTCCGCGCTGTACGAGTTCATGCTGAACCCAGAACCTCCTCCGTTGTCTGAGGTCGATGCACCAAAGACGTCGGTGATGCTCTGACCCGCCTGGGACAAAATAAACCATGGGTCTACGCCGCTGGCGCTCAGCACACTCGTTATGATGCTGAAGATGAACAGGAACAGGGCGAACGTCAAGATTAACGCTCCCGTCGATCCTTTCATCACCGTGCTTATCAGATAGCCAACGGCCAGAGCCGCCACTGAGTACGGCATCGCAAGCATCAGTGATTCGACCCCATTGACGGAAAGACCACCAGTGATGCCCACCCCGAGCAACAGCGCTACGCCGTAATAGATCACGAGCACCAAGAACATCGCCGCCACCGAAGCCAGGAACTTGCCGATCAGAAGGGTCCCTTTCTTAACCGGATTGGGGAAGAGCAGGAAGCCTGTGCGGTTCTGGAATTCGGATACAATGACGTCTCCGGCGAAGAACGTGGCTCCGATGACGACCAGGACCGTTCCGAACGAAGCGTAGGTCCTGACGAACGAATCGGCATCGTCCGAGTAATCGCTACCCAGAAGAGGCGGCAGTAGGGTTATGAGCAGCAGGACCAGCGCATCTATGGCCAGCATCCCCATCAACCGCCGGCTGCGCAGATACTTCAATATGTCGTACTTGAACACGGTCACAACTTGTGCCGCGTCCGATGGTGGGTTCGAAGTGACTTCGCGAATTTTCACTGTCTTTGTTTCGTTCATGAAGATCACTTCGATTCCTTGATAAGGGACATGTACAGGTTCTCCAGCGCCACGCCAGATTCCTTGAATGAGATTATGTCAAGATTGAGGCCTTGAAGTTCTTTCAACAGTTCGATCTGGGCATCATCTCCACCTTTCAACATCATAACGACAATATTATCTCCGGCCGGTTCCAGCTCGGATATCTTGTCCATCTTTGAGATATTGTTCAGCAGTTCCATATTGACACTTTGCCTCATCTTGACCTCTAGTCTGCGGAAGTTATTGGACGATATCAGTTCGCTCACTGTACCGCTCTTCAATAGTTTTCCATAATTAATCAGAGCGACCTCGTCGCAGACATCCTGTACTTCGTTAAGCAGGTGAGAGGACATGAACACGGTGTAGTTTTGTTTCTTCAGATCGACCAGTATCTCTCTTACCTCGAACATCCCTCTCGGGTCCAGACCGGAGGTCGGTTCGTCCAAGATGACGATCGGCGGTTCGTGTAGTATCGCCTGGGCTATGGCTATGCGCTGTTTCATTCCCTTTGAGAACTTGCCGATGCGCTTGTCCTTCCATTCGGTCATCTTGACCGTTTCCAGCACTTCCGTGCTTCGCCGCCTTATATCCTCCTTTCTCATCCCTCTCAGTTCACCCAGATAAGAAAGTGTCTCTGTCGGTGTAAGGTATGAATAGAACTCAGGGGTCTCAACCACTGCTCCTATCTGTGCCATTGCCTCCTTGGGTCGCTTGACGACGTCTATTCCGTTCAGGCTAGCAGATCCATTCGTCGCCGACAGCAGATTGGTCAATATCTTGATCGATGTGCTCTTCCCGGCCCCGTTGGGGCCGAGGAAACCGACGAAGGAACCTCTCTTGACAACGAGACTCAGGTCGTCCACCGCCCGGAACCCGTTGAAGTCCTTGCTCAGGTGTTCTATTACTATTGGTTCAACCATTGTAAGTTACCTGGGGCGGGCTATTCTATAAGGGGTATTAGGAAAAATGCCAGTATTAGGCCCAAATCTCACCCAAATCATTCGTTCGTGACTCTTATCAGCATTATCAGCGCAATGCTCTCGAACACGTTGAACCCGAAAGGCAGTATCCCCCCTACCATATGCTCATCGGATATCACGTTAAATGCGATGATCAGAATATAGCCGGTGTTCATAATGCTTTTCAGAAAGAAAGCAATGGAGAAGAGCAAAAGACCCCGAGTGAAACTGGACTTTAACCGACGGTAGTTCTTCCAAAATATATGCATGAGCACAAACAAGAGACCTAAGTTGACCAATTCAATGCCGATTGGAACCAATATAAAACCGGACAGATCCATCCTCATTCCTCCCTTTTAACCATAGTTGGTTTATCCCTGAACTTGCTGTATATCTCAATGAACAGGTTATAATTCCCCTCCATTTCCGTGGAGAGAAAGTACATCGTGCCATACTTTTCACCAGTATTTGATTCGATGATCCTGTTGTCAACTAGGACCTTAAGATGATGGCGGATGGTCTTGTAGTCGAGTCCCAACATCACCGTCAGCTGGTTGGCGTTGTATGGCCTTCCGTGGAGAGCCTCTATGATCCTTGCACGGTTGATGCCACCCTTAGAACCTGCGATCAACCACCATAGAATCGTCTTCATGATTCCCCACCGGATGGACTGATCGGTTGCGGTTAGCCGCTTCGACCATGTCCATGATCGACTTGCTCTAACATCAATTCATGATTAAAAACAATTGGTGATTGTCATTTCGAACTACGCGGGGCCGCTTTGATTTGTAATTTTAATCCTTCTGAATAACTCTCTCGTCGTTAAATTTTATATTTGCCATTGTTTTAAACTCTCGCAGATTTGTGAATATCGACAGGATGAGAGTTATGGTGGGCTAATCCGGGACTACGCGTCACTTGAGCCAGATAAGAAAATATTGAAATCAATTTTCGGGCGCTACGCGGGGCCAGCTCATAAAACCCTTTTCATCTTATTTTATTTAAGGAATATATATCAGTATGTGCATCCGTCGGGATTCGAACCCGAGACTAGCCAGACATTAATATTTTGGTTTCAATCAAAGGGGTTAGGAAAACCCTTTCCCGTCTTTTTCCTTTTTATTAAGAAGTCTACAATAGAAAATATTAACCCCACTCAGGTACCTTGCAGTCATCGATGCGGATAGTAGACTTAATGGATAAGTACGCCCAAAAGGAAGACATTTCCATAATGATGAAATCGTCGGGGCTTCCTTATACCGGTTCAAAGCGCGAAATGCTGGCGATTGTAGAAAAGAACTTCAATAAAACCAACGCTGCTCCTCTACTATCGAGAATGCCCCAGATGATTTTGGCCAACATAATCAGGAATGAGAAGACAAGTGCAAGCTTACTGTCCAAATTTAGACTGGCCTCGAAAGGCGATATTATCAATACGATCTTGAATGAGATTGTTGATGAGGAACCGAACCATTTTCAACCGTCTGTTTTACCAACTCAAAGTACGCCTAAATCAGAATTGACATTTACTACTCAACATACACCACCCGTCGAAAGCTCTCAATCGTCTAACCCTTATCAAGACGAACCAAGTAAGAAATTGTATGATATGCTGCTAAGTCTGGACAAGGAATCTCTTCAGTCATTATTAATGAGGTTTGACCAGGCGATTTCCGGGAATAAGAACGAGATTGTCCTTCGTTTAATCAATTCCCAGAACGGCAACCCTCAGTTGATCATTCCAATGATCGACCTGGCCAACCTACAATATCTGGCTTCTCAATACGGTATTCAAAGAAAGCGCTTGAAAGATGAGCAAGTAAGCGAGATATTGGAAGCTCAATTTGGAATTGTGTCGGTTGCAAAACCGATACCGCTCCAAGCGTCCTCCGTAGCAGAGACCAAACCCAAGGCCAAATCGAAAGACAAAGAAGGCAATCTGTTGCTTGATGTCTTGGATGTATTGGACAAAGAAGCGTTGAAGTCAGCATTGTATAAACTGGGAGAACCAGTCTCAGGGAAAAAGGATGAGCTTATCCTCAGGATAGTTCAGAGCTGCGATGGATCACCAGAGTCGGTATTGAGTGCGCTCGATGGTATTTCACTTAATTCGATTGCATCAGCTTATGACCTGCCTCGGAGACGCAGCAAAGATGACCAGATGGATGATTTGTTACGCGATTTGTTTGGTGTAGATAAGCACAAACCCAAATCGGAGCCTAAGGCAACTCAGGTCATTCCTTCAACCCCCAGTAGGAAATCAACCATCTCGGTCAAAGGAGATGCCGGGTTTGATGTCTTGGTGCGTGATATCGATGCGTGGCTTCCCACAATATCCTATGCTTCTGAAGATGGTTATAGGGCTGATCTAAACGCATTCCTTTCGGGAAGGGGTCATACCACGAGAATGGAAGCGGGAGATACCCTGGTCGATATTCTCGTCGATCAAAACTATCCCATCGAAGTCAAGAAGTCGCCAAGGGGCGGGGAGCTGGACAGAGCGTTTGGTCAGGTATTCCGCCATCTCGATGCATATCACAATGTAATTGTCGTGGTGTGTAAACCAAAATTCCTGGATGAGCTTGAGGACTTCAGCGATAGAATAAGCAAGTATGCGGTCTTACACAATCACCCATTTATTTTGATAAAAAAGGGTTGAGAGGAGCTTACTATCCTCCATCTTTTTTCCCTCTGGTCGGGATTATCATAAATACCAATAATCACCCCATCCCGGTTCAACTCTATTACCTAACTATCTTTGTGATAGGAGGGGCGATAGCCGTGGTGAAATACCTTGTTTTAGAAATATTGTACAATAATATACATTATTATTTTATGTTACATAATATGTATAACATGTTAATATGAATATGAAAACATATACTACATAATAAGGTAATAATATATATATAACAAACATCTTTTACTCCATATAAGAGGTTTATAACATGGAACAATCAACCAAACCAAGTGTAAAACCAGAAGAAGATAAGGATGAACGAGCAAAAAGGAAAGCTAGGGTATATAGCAGATATGTCCTTCCTTCCAATAGACATAGTTTTCAGGTCCAGTTTGATGTTCTTAAGAGGATTGTCAACCAAAGAAGATCAAGTGGAATTTCCGCATCTCAAATAGAAGGGGAGGGGATTCCTGCACAAGCAGCATCAATGAATGTCCGATTTTTACGGGATATCGGGCTGATTACTCCCTCGGATCGTGGATTATATGTTCCAACTCAGGAAGCAATACAATTTATCAATGCGAAATCCGTGAGTGATGATAAAGCAAGACCAATACTGGCCGCTCTTATTGTGAAAACATGGTTTGCTGAAATAGCAACATCAGTTTTTAGTAACGAACCAATAATGTCCGAGGATAAATTCCTCGGGGAGTTAGCAATTGCCGCTCAAACAGATAAAATAAAAGAGCAGCTTGCACTGAGAACCCTATTAGAATATCTCATTTACACAGGTATCATCGTCAGAGACGAAAGGGGGCTATCCTTCGGAGGTCAATCCAAGACATCGACTCCTTATCAACCAACCGAACTCTCGGAAAATGTCAGTCCAATCGATGTCCCATTGACTGAAAAATCATCGGAAAAGCAAAGCCAGGAAAACCTCGGCTGGCACATTATCCAAACAGAGGATTTTTATGTTAAGGTAAAATCGGATATAGACATCGTTGATGATTTAATCCTTTATCTTCAGACTCTTCAAAAGAAAATTTCGAGGTTAAAGGGGGCAGCAAAGAAAGATTCTTAAAACCCCTTCTCTCCATTTTTATATGCTGACTATGGATGAGAGTGCGGGCGCCGGGATTTGAACCCGAGTTATGAGCTTGGCAAGCTCAAGTGATAACCAGCTACACTACACCCGCGTTGCTTTTTCGGAAATGCACTGATTGCATTTAAAGGTTGTTGAATTCCAGATATCCAGCCGTCGATTCAAATATCGGGAAGCGGATTCCCCGCAGATGGCACGAGCAAGGAGGAGACGCGACCGTTCGATTCTGCCGGTACTTTCCATGTTCCTCTTCGGCCTCTTCCTGGTCCTGGGAACCAGCCCCGGCTCGCTGTTCTTCGATAGCGTGCTGTCCCTGGTCTCACCTTACGTCCAGGCGGCCTTCCTGCTGGTCCTGGTGCTTGTAATCTACCTGCTGTACGACCAGGTCTACGTCCCGTTGCAACAGCTATACCAGGCGTTGAAATGGGGAGGAGCGCTAGCCATTGTCTCCCTGATATTCGCCTTCCTTGGAGGTTGTTACCTGCTGGTGAACGAGAACGGCATAGTCTTCTTCCTGATCTCGCTATTACTGTGGAAACTTACCGTCTACCTGACGTACAGGAAAAGATGGTGGTGAGCCGGCAAGCGCCGGCTGGAAAGATCATTTGACTTCAATGACCACCAGCAGGTCCCTGACCTGAATGGTCTCCACGGACTTTCCCTTGAACTGCAGCTCGCAGACGACCTCCACCAGGTCGCTGGTGATGAGCACCGACCGCCCGTTGTCCAGGGTGACCTCGAACCCGCCTTCGGCCAGCTTTCGCATGGCCGTCTCCGGTTCGATGGCCGCGATCTGCGCTACCACGTCCCGGGCCAGGTTCTTGAACAGGGGGCCGATCTTGGCGTGGACCGGTTTCACCTGAATGGGGCACTCGTTCAGCTGGACCTTTTCCAGGACCTCGACCCTGCCCGCGCGCACGGTCATGGCGATGTCCTGTTCATATCCCTTCAAGGCCAAGGCGCCCTTTCCGACGATCTCCACATTCAGGAGCTCCTTGTTCAAAGGATACTTCTTCTCCGCCTTCCAGGTGCGCACGGCGGCGATGATGTCCTTGGTCAGCTCGCCCTTGACCTCCGCCTCCTCGTCGATGTGCTCCGGCTCCGGCCACTTGCTGATGTGGATGGACTTCGAGTCGTCCATGGCGGCGAACGCCTGGTACGCATCCTCGGTCACGTGCGGCAGCATCGGGGCCATCATCTTCAGTATGCCCAGGTAGACCGTGTACAGCGTGTAACGCACGGATTTGTCGTTGGTCCGCGTGCGGTGCTTGGTCATCTCCACGTAGTGGTCGGCGAACTCCTTCCAGGCGAAGTTCTCCACTTCCCGCATCGCTTTATCGAAATTGTAGTTGTCCAGATGCCCGGTGACCGTCTCCAGGACCTTGGTGTAGCGGCTCATGATCCAGCGGTCGATGGGCTTCAACTGCACCCTCTCCGGCCTCTCCGTCACCGTCATCTCGATGAGCTTGCCGAGGTTCCAGATCTTGGTGCACAGCTTCTTGCCGTGCACGACGTCCCTCTCGCGGAAGGCGTGGTCCTCGCCTAGAGTGCAGGTGCAGGCGTAGTAGCGCAGAGCGTCCGTCCCATAGCTCTCCAGCAGCGGCATGGGGTCTATCACGTTCCCGATCGAGGTGTGCATCGGCGTTCCGTCCGGAGCCATGATGAACCCGTGGATCATGATGTGCTCCCAGGGCTTCTCGTCAGTAAGCAGATACTCCCGTAGGATGGTGTAGAAGGCCCAGGTGCGGATGATGTCATGCGACTGCGGCCGCAGGGACATCGGGTACAGTTTCTTGAACTTCTCCTCGTCCCGCTTCCAGAAGGTGTTGTAGAGCGGCGACACGGAGGAGTCCATCCAGGTGTCGAACACGTCCGGGCAGCCCTTCAGCTCCCCGCCGCACATGGGGCACTTCTCCAGGTACGGATTCTTCACCGTGGGGTCCATGTAACAATCTTCCTCTTTGGCCGGCAGCACGAAATCGCAGTTCTGGCACTCCCACACCGGGATGGGCGTGGCGAAGTAGCGCTGACGCGACAGCACCCAGTCCCACTGCAGCGAGTTGACCCAGTCCTGCAGCCGGACCTTCATGAACTCCGGGAACCACTTTATCTCGTCGGCCTTGGCCAGCACCTGTTCCTTGAAGGGCATGGTCTTGAGGAACCACTGCTTGACCTGCAGGAACTCGATGGGAGCGTGGCACCTCCAGCAGATGCTGCGGTTCTGCACCTGCTCCTCCTGCTTGACTATGAGGCCCTGGGCCAGCAGGTCCTTGATGATCTTGGCTCGGGCGTCCTTCACCGGCATGCCCTCGTAAGGACCGGCTATGGCCGTCATGCGCCCTTCCTCGTCGATACCCTTGTCCAGGGGCAGCTTGTACTTCATGACCCATTCCAGGTCGGTCTTGTCCCCGATGGTGCAGATCATGACGATGCCGGAGCCGAAGGCCGGGTCGACCTTCTCGTCGGCGATGACCTTGACCTTCTTCCCGAACACCGGGGTGATGACGTATTGGCCGACTAGTTCCGCGTAGCGTGCGTCGTTAGGATGCACGGCGATGGTCTGGCAGGTGCAGATGAGCTCCGGGCGGGTGGTGGCGATGATTATATTCTCGTCTAGGTCCGCCAGGGGGAACTTGACGTAGTTAAGCTTGGTGACGTTCTGGTCGTATTCCACCTCGGCGTCCGCCAACGCCGTTATGCAGCGCGGGCACCAGTTGACCGGGTACTCACCTTTGTACGCGAGCCCCTTCTCCAGCATCTTGATGAAGGTGATCTGGGTGATGCGCCTGTAATAAGGAGCGTCCGTCTGATAGTAGACGGAGGGGTCCATGCTCTCCCCTAGGATCTCGAACTGGGCCTTCATGGACTCGATGAAGGAGTTGGCGTACTCCTCGCACATCTCGATGTACTTCTGGCGGGGCACGGAGTACTTGTTGATGCCGAACTTCTTCTCCACCCTCACCTCCACTGGCGTGCCGTTCACATCAAAGCAGAGGGGGAACATGACATTGTAGCCGCGCTGCCGGTGGTAACGGGCGGCGAAATCGATGAGCGAATAGCCGGTGGCGTGGCCCAGATGCAGGGCGCCAGAGGCGTAGCGGGGCGGGTTGTCGATGGAATAGACCGGCCGATCGGAATCCATCTCGAACTTGTACAGCTCCCAGTCCTTCCACTGTTTCTGCCACTTCCTCTCCGTGGGTATCGCTTCATACTGTGACATGGACTGGAGAGGGAATGGGAAAAGGTTTAAAAAAGGTTGCTGAGCCCGGAGCTCAGCGGCGGTTCTTCTTGGTGCGCATATCCTCGTTATGCTCCTTCTTATCCGTGACGATACGGTCCAGGCGGTCCATCAGCTCCACGGTGGTCTGCCCGAGCGACCAGTCCACGGCCTTGGCCATGTAGTGCGAGCCTTCCGTGCTCAGTCTGCCGGTCAGCGAGTACTTGGCCCTGGTGCCCTCCCGATTGTGCTTGCTGACATGTATGGTGAAGAGCAGGGGCCGGGTGAACTTGGAGATCTTGGCCAGACCGGACTGTATCTCCTTCTCCATGACGTCCAGGGAGAAGCGGTCCTCCTCCTCCAGGCCGGATATCTGGGTGTAGACCATGTCCCGGTTGCGCACGGACGCCACCAGCTCCAGGATGTCGTACTTGGTGATGATCCCCACCATGTGGTCCTTGGAGATGATGGGTATCGTCGATATGTTTCGGTCCACCATGGTCTCTATCGCTTTCGTCAACGGGTCCTCGGGGGCTAGCGTCACCGGCGAGTCGTGCATCAGCGAGCGCACCTCCAGCTCCACCGGGTTGTTATTTCCTCCCATGTCCCGACGGCCCTGGGCCTGGGTGCCTGAGCCGCTCCAGGAGTATTGCACGATGTCCTTGATGCCTATTATACCGATCAACCGGTCATTGTCGTCGACCACCGGGACGGTGCGCACCTCCAGCTCCCGCATCAGGGACATGGCGTCCTTGATTAGGTCCTTCTCGTGAACGGAACGGGTGCCGCTGCTCATCAGGTCGGCCACCTTCAGGGCTTTCACGTCCTTCAGCTTGGTGAGGACGGAGATTATGCCAGCGCGGGTGATTATGCCCTGCACCGCCTTCCCCTTGGTCACAGGCAATTGGCGGTATCCAGAGGAAAGGAAATGCTCGGCTATCTCGGTGATCGGCGTCTCCAAGGTGATCTCCGGGGTGCTCTCCACCATGGTCCTGGCCTTGGTGCCAATGACCAGGTTCTTCTTCCTGATCACCGTGCCGTAGCTGATGACCCCCAGCAGTTTCTTGCCGTCCACCACAGGTATCTCGTGCATGTCGGACGACCTCATCTTAGCCACCACGTCAGAGAGGGTCATCTCCGGGTCTACGGTCTCGAACTTCTTCTTCATCAGGTCCTCGACCTTGTTAGAGTCGATGAGGGACCTGAGCAGCTCCCTTTTCTTCAATCCCTCGATGCTTTCTCCTATCATTTTGGCTCACCTTCCTCGTCCATTAAGATATAAGTTCAGCAAGATAGTTTGCGCCGCAGGCGCTCTTTGATGAGCGTCACCACGTCGTCGGCCGGGACCCGCGTCTGCTCGGCGGTGTCCCGTTCCCTGATGGTCACGTCGCCCTTCTCGAGCGTGTCATAGTCCACGGTGACGCACCAGGGCGTCCCGGCCTCGTCCATGCGCGCGTAGCGCCGGCCGATGGAACCGGAATCGTCATAGTAGGTGGCGATGCCCTCCTCCCGCAGAGCAAGGTCCAGGGCCTTGGCCACCTCTCCCATGCCGTCCTTGGTCATGAGCGGGAACACCCCTACTTTGATGGGCGCCACCTGCGGTTTTAGTCCGAGGGTGACGTACCCGTCCTTTTCCCGGTAAGCGTGCTCCAGACAGCTGTATAGTATGCGGTCCAGGCCATGGGACGGCTCGATGACGTGCGGCGTCACCTTCACGCCGTTCACCTTCTCCTTGACCCGGACCACCTCATAGTACATGGTGTCCAGGTCCACGTTCTGGCCGTCGACGGTGACCGTGACCATTCCGTCATGCACCGCTGAGGCGTCCATGACCTCCAACTGCTTCTTGATGTCCCCGGCCGCGCCCTTGAAGCGAGGGCCGAGCGCACCGAACTTCGGACGGACGGCGTCGCACTCCACGTCCTTCGGCTCGTCGAAGCGCTTGAACGCGGTCAGGTCCGCCTTGGAGAACTCCATGTGCCGGGACAGGTCCCAGCAGCCGCGGTCGGCAATGCCCACGATCTCCGTCCAGCCGAAGCTTATGAGCACCTCGGCGTCCCAGCAGTCGGAAGCGTAGTGCGCCATCTCCGTCTTAAGATGCTGGCGGAAGCGCAATCGTGCCGGATCGATGCCCGCGGAGGTCAAGAAATCGTAGGTCACCCACATGAAGTAGGCCAAGGTCTGGTTCCCTATCGTTCCCTTGTCCACGGCCTCACCGTAGGTGATCTCGACCTCCTCCTCCCCGATGTTGGGGACCAGCTTCACCTTGTTATCCTTAATGTCATTATAACGGAGCCAGGTCTTGTCCTCCGGGTCCACGAAGAGCTCGGCCTCCATCATGTTGAACTCCCGCAGCCTTATGACGCCTTGGCGCGGGGAGATCTCATTGCGGAAGCCGCGACCGACCTGTATGCAGCCGAACGGCAATCGTTCACGGCAGTGACGATAGAGGTTGGCGTAGTTCACGAAGATGGACTGCGCCGTCTCCGGGCGGAGGTAGCCGGTGCGGCCGTTCCCTGGCCCGATCTTCGTTTTGAACATGAGGTTGAACTCTTCCACGTCGCCGAACTCCCCGCCGCACTGGCAGCGGACGTTGTTGTCGCGCAGGAGCTTCTGCAGCTCTTCGATGGAAAGGGAGTCGGGGTTGGGGTGGAGCCCCTTTGTCAGGTGGTCCGCGCGGAACGATTCTCCGCACGCCTTGCAAGTAACGGAAAGATCGGTGAAGTTGTCCACGTGCCCGGAGGCCTTGAATACCGCCTCCGGCCCGATGTTGTCGCCGTCTATCTCCACGAACCCTTCCTGCATCGCGTAGATCCGGCGCCACAGCTCCACGATATTGGCCTTCAGCGCCGTGCCCAGCGGCCCGTAGTCGTACAGGCCAGCGATGCCGCCGTATATCTCAAAGGCGGGGTAGATGAACCCTCTCCTCTTGCACAGGGAGAGGATCTCACCAGAGTTGACCTCCTTCATCTGGTTCATTACTCCTTGATCAGCACCGATATGATATCATGATCGTATATCATGGCCAGCAGCCGGTCCTTGTTATCACGGACGGGCAGCTGACCGAAATCGTTCTTGCGCATGATGCGCGCCGCCTCGGAGATGGCGGTCTTCTTGAACACGGTGATGGGGTCCTTCACCATGATGTCCTTTATGGGCACGCCTGGTAGCTCTATCTTGGAGACTTCGTACCACAGCTTCATGACGTTCCGCAGGCCGTCCCAGGACCACTGGTCCTCGTCCTCCGCAATGCCCAGGTCAGAAATGGCCTGGACGCCCTCCACGTAGCTCTTGTTGAATATATCCCGATCAGTGATTATGCCCGTTAAGCGCCCATGTTCGTCCAGCACCGGCAGTGCCGAGGACTTTGATACTTTTAGTATGACGGACGCCACGGCCAAGGGCGACTCCTGGAATATGGGGACGCAAGGCGAGCGAATCACCTTCTCCACCGGGGAGTCGATGCCCCGCTTCTCCACGATGCACAGCAGGTCCGTGGGCGTCAATATGCCGACCAGGCGGTTGCCTTCGACCACCGGCAGGTGGCGCATCGTCCCCTCCACCAACAGCTTGGCCGCCTCCTCCACCGACGCCTTGGGCGATATGGAGAGGTGCTCCCGCTGCATGATCATGGCCGCCTGCTCCTCGTCCGGGCGGTCGAATATGTCCTGACGGGTTATCATGCCGGCCAATGAACCGTCGTTTCTCCGAACGACAGGTAGCCCGGTCAGGTTATGCTGTATCATTATCTTCAGCACCTCGGCTCTGGAACCCGGGACCTGGGCCACGATGGGGTTGGACGTCATGACGTCCCCGACGTTGGTCACTGGGAATCATCCCCCAGGGAACGGATGACGAGAACCGGGCATTTGGCGAAGCGCACCACGCGCTCGGCCACGCTGCCGAGTAACAACTTGGAAAAACCGGTGCGACCTAACGTGCCCATGACCACTAGGTCGTGCTGGGCCGAAAGGTCCACTATCTTGCGGGACGGCGAGCCTTCCTCGATGCAGGTGGTGACCTTCACGCCCATTCTCTCTGCCTCCTTCTTCACGTAGTCCATGGCCTCGGCGCCCTCCCGTTCCAGCAAGGTGTACACGCTCACGATGGTGGAATCCATGGGGAAGTTTATGAACGAGGTCTGGTCCACCACATAGAGAGCGGTGACCTCCGCCCCCAAGACCTTTGCCATCTCCAGCCCTTTGTCGACGGCCGCCTTGGTGTACTCGCTTCCGTCCGTGGGAATCAATATCTTCTTGAACAGGACCATCCTCTCATCTCCAGCAATTGTTACCTATGCATACCAGCTCCGGTGCCTCCGAGGCGCCTCTAAGAACAAGGTCGGCGACCGGGTCCCCACCCCTGTACCTGAGCACCATCAGCTCGCAACGTGCGTCCGGTTCTATACTAAACGATTCCTGGCCATTTAATAATTTTCTTCCGTTCAGGGCCATCTGCAGGGCTTCCCTGATGCCACCGACGCCCTGGGACCGCAACACCCGGGCGGCCATCTCCATCTCCGCCAGCATGTCCGGCAGGCACAGCATGGCGTTGTCCGTGCCCAGGGCGACGGTCACACCGTTGTTTAGCAGTCTCTTCAACGGAGGAACCTTGCCGAAAAAGAGGTTGGAACGGGGGCAGGATACCACCGGCACGTTCTCCTGAGCGATCCTCTGCAGGTCCGCGTCGGTGGCCTCGGTCATGTGCACGACGTACGAGGGCTTGAGGTCCAGCACCTTTTCGACGTCCTCCCGCACCCTTTCGCTGACGTGGATAGCGAAGGGACGTCCTTGCAAGCGCACTTCCTTAGCCAGCTTCTGCAGTTCCGGGTACTCCCAGTCGGAGATGGAGGAGACGGCTATGCCGTCGGCGACGCGCAGCAGACGGCGGGTGCCCTGGCGGCAGAACTCCAAGAGCTTCGGCCGCCCCATTATGACTGACGTTGCGCCATCGCCATCCAACCTCCTCAGGTAATCGGAACCGTCGTATCCCCCCTCTCGGAAGTCCAGGAAATGGGACACCCCGTGCCGGACCATGAAGCGCTTCATCTCCAGCATGCCGCGCATGAGGTCTTCCGGCTTCGCGCTCTCCAGCAGGCGGTGCTTGAGACCGTTGGGCGGCGCCACCAGCTCCTCCAAGGACAATGTCGGGTCCACCGGCACGATGTAGTCCGCGATGTGGGTGTGCCCGTTCACCAGGGTAGGGACGATCAGTCCGTTGGCGTCCGCCCCGCCTCTCTCCCCCTTCCCCACCTCAGCGATCACCCCGTCCTCGATGCCCACGTAGCCGGGAAAGAAACCATCCTGGCCGAGCACGAGGCCGGAGACGTAACGCATGCTTCCCTATCGGTTTGACGCTATTTTAACCGCTTGTTGGTAAAAACCAAATGGTAATTGCGTTGAATCATTTAAATGCAACGTGATTGACCCATAACCAAAACAATGGGGTTGTTTTTGGGAGTCTGAGGTGCTGCAGACTTCCTCGACCGAACGCAATTCTCAATATTGGTGAGAGTGATAATCATAGGGGCCTTGGCGCCCACGCTCATGGCCCAGAGGTGGTTCGACCCATGGAGGGAAAGCAATTGAGGCTACTGGTGGCAGTGGACGGCTCGGTGCACGGCGAGAAGGCCTTGCGCAAAGCGGCCCTGCTGGCGCTGTCCACCCCTTCCTACGAAATAGCGGTCGTCTGCGTGGTGGAGATGCGGGAGTTCGCCTCGCTGGTTGCTGAGGCAGGCACCGAGGAGATGGAGGTCCAGGGGAACAAGGTGCTGCAGGAATCTCTTGAGATCCTTACATCAGAAGGGGTGCAGGCTACGGCGCATCTGTTGCACGGCCCGCCGGTGGCCAAGATACTGGAGTTCGCCGAAACGTTCCACCCGGACCTGATCGTTACGGGAAGCAGGGGCATGGGGGCGGCCAAAGGGGCTTTGATAGGCAGTGTCTCCTCCTCCCTCTCGAAAAAGGCCAGCACCTCTGTGCTCATCGTTAGGTGAGTGACTATCTAGAATAGGTAAAGCATAAATACTAAAATTTTTCTTCCACCTTTTCATAGGTGCCTTACAATGGTTACTAAGGTTAACGTGGACGAGTGCGTGGGATGCGGACTTTGCGAGGATGTCTGCCCGAGCGGGGCATTAGCCGTTGACGATGTCGCCGTGATCGACCCCAAGAAGTGCACCGACTGCGGAAAGTGCATCGACGAGTGCCCCAACGACTGTCTGTCCAAGTGAATTCCCAACGGTCTCCGACCGCCCATCAAACCATTTATCTTACCTGATTTTCAATTTTATTGATGTACGAAAGCATATATCGAAATTCCTTAGGGCAGGTTGTCCAGAAGAGCGCCCCTGACCCTGACCGCCGCCGCCTCGACCTCCGGGGTCAATCCCTCGCCGAAGTCCACGTTCTTCGGTTCTATAAGCAAAAGGGCGATCCTCGCTCCGGTGAGCTCCTTCACATAATCACAGAACACCCTCAGCGGTAAAGTGTGGGTCGAGATGGTCGGGACGTTCATGACCTCCTCGGCATCGTACAGGTGGACCGTTCCAGGCTTTAATCCGAGCACTGCAGCGTCGATGAGAAGTACATGCGTGGGTCTAATCTCCACGATCTCATCCACGAAGCTCTCCGGCACGGTCTCGCACTCGATAAGGTGCATCGTGTCGGAGACCTTGCCCACCAGGTCCACGGCTATTTTGACGCCAACAAAATCGTCCCTGCGGATGGAGTTTCCGATGCCGGCCAGCACTATGCTGGCCGCACCCTTCAGCCAGGCATGCAGCTCGTCCTCGAGGTTTTGAGTGTGCTCTTTCACTTGACGCATCCGCCTTGATATGATATGCGAACGGGGGGTTTATCCGTCTATCTGGCGGGAAAACCTTCCCACTAGGTGCTTCCCAGAATCGTACACCTGGACCTCCAGCGGCATCTGGCCGACCGCGAAGTGCGTGGCGCACCCGAAGCAGGGGTCGTAGGCCCGGAAGGCCATCTCCACCCGGTTCAGGGTCTCCTCGTTCGCCTTACCGCCATGGATCAGGCCCTTGGCGGCGTCCCGGATGCTCATGCAGATGGAGGGATAGTTGTTGGTGGTGGCAACGATCATATTGACGTTCTGGACCAGCGCGTTCCGGTCTAGTTTGTAATGATGGACGAGCGTCCCTCTGGCCGCCTCGACGATGCCGACGCCCTCGCCCGGCTCACCCGTCTTGTTGCGGACGTGCGTGCTGGTGATCTCCGGGTCGTTGGCCAGCTCCACCGCCCGCTCGGCGGCGTACAGCAGCTCGATCAACCGGGCCCAATGGAACACCAGGGTGCCATGGGCCGGCTTGCCCAGCATACCGAACATCCTATCGTATTCGGCCTGGGCCAGGGGCGTGGCCATCCCGTCCGCGGCGTTTAGGCGAGCAAGCGGACCTACCCGGTATATGCCGTTGCCCGCTCCGTCCGTGAAGCCCTTCCAGCCGACCTTCCTCAGGAAAGGGAACTTGGAATAGGTCCATTCCTCGGACCTTTCCTCGATATGTTCGGCATAGTCCGCCGCCCTGAACCTGGCGAACTCCCTGCCTGAAGGGTCCACCACCCGAACCTCGCCATCATAGAAGTTGACCCGGTTCTTGGGGTCCACCGTGCCCATATAATAGGTCCTCTGGGTATAGACCTCGCTCTTGATCATCTCCAGATACTTGGGGTTGTCCAGGACCAGGTCGTGGAAGAGCTGCAGGGTGAACTGGGCGAACTTGACCAGGGACCTTGACATCTCCAGGATGGAGGCGCGGAACTCCTCGCTGAGGGGCTTGCTTATACCGCCGGGAAGCCCGCTGACCGGGTGCGTGGCCTTTCCCCCGATTATCTCGGTTATCTTCTGCCCATAGGCGCGGTGCCTGATGACCTCCTTGGCCACGTCGAGGCCGGCCTTCTCTATGACGCCTAGTATGTTGCGCTTATTCGGTGGCGCGTCCGGACCAACGATGAAGTCAGGCCCGCCCAGATAGTAGAAGTGCAGGGTGTGGTCGTAGCAGATGTAGCCCATGTACTGTAGCTCCCGCAGCTTCTTGGCCGCGGACGGCGGTGTGACGTGGAACGCCTCGTCCAGCGCTTTGACCGAGGCGTAGTGATGGGCCACCGGGCAGACCCCGCAGATCCTGGTGGTGATGATAGGCATGAGCTCGGCCGGGCGTCCGACGCAGAAGGCCTCGAAGCCCCTCAGCTCGGGGATCTTGAGATAGGCGTTCTCCACTTCGCCCGCCTCGTTGAGGAAGATGGACACGCTGCCGTGCCCTTCCAGCCTGGTGATCGGATCGATGCTTATCTCCTTCATTTCTTCACCACCTTCTTCTGCAAGATGGACGAGGGCAGGCTGTACAGGTAGAAAATGCCCGCAGGGTCCTTGATCTGCGATATGAGCTCGGAGACCTCCTCATCGGTGTACGTCCCAGGCTCCTTATCCAGGTTCAGGATGGAGGCCAATGCGGTTATCATGCCAGTGCCTACGTCGGACTGGTTGGGCGCCGCCCCGCCGCAGCCGGTGCAGGGCATGTCCACCTTGAGGCACTGGGCCCCGCATCCGCTGCGGGTGGCCATCCCCATGCAGATGATCCCCTGCTCCATCAGGCAGCGTTCCGGCTCCGGGGTGATCTCATGTACGCGGTGTATGCTGGAGATCTTCTTGTTCTGTCTTATCCGCGGGCATTCGTCACACACCGCTGGCAATGGTGCCAGGACGGACCCCTTCGGCGGCAGTTCGTTCATAATGATGGCGTCCAAGGCTTTGGTGATGAGGGCGACCGGGGGTGGGCAGCCCGGTAGGTAGTAGTCGACTTCCACGGTCTGGGCCAGCGTCCTGACGGAATCGTAGAACACCGGGATCCTGAGAGTGCCCTCCTTTACCTTCGATTCAGGTTTCGGGATGACGGCGTCAGCGGGGCCATCCTCATTGAGATAGACCCTTTCCAGTATGCTTTTGGCGTCGCTGAAGTTGGCCAGCCCGGGCACGGAGCCCTCGTTGGCGCACGATCCGAAGGCGATAAGTATCCTCGATTTAGAGCGGAGCAGCTTGGCCATGTGCTCCTGCTCGCTGTTGCGTATGGAGCCGTTGAAGAAGGTTATGTCGATGTGACCGTCCGGCATTCCCTCGACATCCTTGTACTTGAAATCCATGGCCACCGGCCAGAAGACGATGTCCGCTAACTTCACCAGGTCGAGTATCTTCTCGTTGATGTCCAGTACGGCTATCTCACATCCGCCGCAGCTGGCGGCCCAGTAGAACGCGATCCTTAATTTTCGGTCGATGGTCGCTCCCCCCTCGGCGTTTCGTTCATGAGATACTCGTGCATGGCCTTGACGGCCCGTTTCCCGGCCCCCATGGCGCTGATGACCGTGGCCGCCCCGGTGGCCACGTCCCCCCCGGCAAAGACGCCCTTCAGGTTGGTGCGTCCGTCCGTGTCCACCACGATGGTCCCGTTCCGGGGGTTGGTCTGCAGTCCCGCGGTAGTGCGCTGGATGATAGGGTTGGGTGTCTGCCCGATGGCCACGATGACGGTGTCGACCGGCATCTCGACGTCCGAATTGGGGATGGCCCGGCATCCCTGCCTGCCGCTGGCGTCCGGCTCGGTCAGCTCCATGCAGGTGCTCTTCATGGATTTGACCCAACCCTTGTCGTCGCCAAAGAACTCCACAGGAGCGCTGAGGAACTTACAGATCAGGCCCTCCTCCTCGGCGTTCTCGATCTCCTCACGCCTGGCCGGCAGCTCGTTCCGGGAGCGACGGTAGTTCAGGCAGACCGTGGCCCCCAGCCTCATGGAGATGCGGGCGCAGTCCATGGCCACGTTGCCGCCGCCGATGACCACGACGTGCTTGCCGACGCGGATGGGCGTGTCTTTCTCTGGGAAATCGTAAGCTTTCATCAGATTGACCCGAATAAGGAACTCGTTGGCGGAGTAGATGCCGCCCAGGTTCTCCCCCGGGCAGCCGGTCCACTGCGGCAGACCTGCGCCGCTGCCGATGAATATAGCGTCATAGCCCTGCTCCATCAGCTCGGGGATGGTGTGAATCCTGCCGATGAGGTTGCCCGTTCGAAGGTCCACGCCCAGTTTCTGGACGTACTCCACCTCCTTCTTGACTATCTCCTTAGGTAGGCGGAACTCCGGTATGCCGTAGCTGAGCACCCCCCCGGCCACGTGCAGCGCTTCGAACAACGTTACCTCATGCCCTAACTTCACAAGGTCGGCCGCTGCGGTCAGTCCGGCAGGCCCCGCTCCGATTATGGCCACCTTCCGACCTGTAGAAGGGGCTCGTTCCGGTATCTGGACCCCGTGCTCCCTCTCCCAGTCGGCCAGGAAGCGCTCCAGTCGCCCGATGTTGACCGGGTCGCCCTTCTTGCCCCGGACACAGTTCATCTGACACTGATTTTCCTGCGGGCATACCCTCCCGCAGATGGCTGGCAGGGCGTTCTTGGACTTGATCACCGTTATCGCTTCGGCGTACTGGCCCTGCCTAAGCAGCTCTATGAACTCGGGGATGGGCACGTCCACCGGGCAGCCCTGGCGGCATTGCGGTTTCTTGCACTTCAAGCACCTAGCGGCCTCCTGGAGTGCCATCTCTTCCGTATAGCCTAAGGCGACCTCGCTGAAGTTTTTGACCCGTTTCCGAGGCTCCTGCCTGGGCATAGGAACGTCCTCGTCAAGTGCGGCCTTTTTGTCGTGAGGCTCATTTCCTTTCACACTTGCAGCCTCCCTTCGTCTCCCAAAGGATGGAGCTCAGCCTCTCTTCCGGAAGCATGCTACGCTGCCGGTTGATCAATTCATCAAAATTGGTCTTGTGCCCGTCGAACTCCGGGCCGTCGACGCAGCCGAAGAGCATCTTGCCGCCAACGGTCACCCGGCACACGCCGCACATGCCCATGCCGTCGATCATTATCGGAGTCAAGGAAACGATGGTCGGTATGTTGTAAGGTCTGGTGATATCGCTCACCGCCTTCATCATGACCACTGGCCCCATGACCACGCAGCGATCGAAGCGCTCTCGCGTAAGCAGGTCTTTCAGGAACTCGATGCCCTTCTCGCCGACCGTGCCGTCGTCCGAGGCCACGTACACCTCGTCGCTGCAGGCATCGGCCTCCTTCTCCATGAACAGGAACTCCTTGCTCCGGCAGCCAAGTACGGTCGTCACATGGTTCCCCGCAGCCTTCATGGCTCTGGACTGGAGCAGGAGCGGGGCGATCATGATGCTCCCGCCCACGCACAGCACGCGGCCGTAATCCCGTATCTCCGACGGATTGCCCAGGGGCCCGGTGACGTTGAACAGGCTGTCGCCCTGCTCAAAGGTTCCCAGCTCCTTGGTGGACTTTCCAACCTCGTGAAAGGCGAAGGACACCGTGCCCTTCCGGGCGTCGTAATCGCATATGGTCAGGGGGACCCTCTCGCCTCCCTCCTTGGCGATGACTATCAGGAACTGTCCTGGCTTGGCCTTGGCCGCAATGCCCGGGACCTCGACCTCGAACAGTTTCTCCTTGTACGCGAGCCGCTTCTTGGACACTATACCGTACATCGTTAAGGCCTCCTTTGCGCGGCCACAGCGCAAGTTGACTTGGCGGCGATCTTCTCGCAGAAGGCCTCGAACTTCATGGCGAACTCGCCCTCGCACCTTGGCGAGAGCTCGTGGATCTCGAACCGGTCGAGCAGGCCCAGCTTCTTCAAGGATTTCTGGAGGACCTCCAGCTGCCTCTCGGCCGTATCCCTTCCGTTCTGCAGTTTGCAGTCCTGCGCCGAACAGACCACGGCCATCACCCCATCGAAACCATGTCGCAAGGCGTTGATGACGTGCACCGGGTCCATGCTCTTGAAGCAAGGGACCTCCAGGACCATGGCGTTCTTGCCCTTGAGCATCTTCTCTGGGTCGTCCAAGGCGGAGAACTCGGACCACTGGCAGCTGAAGACGAGGACGGCCGGCTTACTTGAGCGAGCCTTCATGCCCACTGCCGCCTCCGCATATGAGCCGAGGACCTTATCGAACTCGAACCCTTTTACCTGAATAGCGCTGTGCGGGCAGACCATCTGGCATGCACCGCAGCCCGTGCACTTGTCGTTATCGATGGTTGGCGAGGAGAACGGCTCGGCCCTTATAGCGCCGTAAGGGCAGACGAACACGCACTTGTCGCAGCCCACGCATTCCTTGTTGATCCAGAACGCCTTACGGGAATACTTCACCACCTTGAGGGTGTCCCTCGGGTAACCGAGCTGCTCGATGACCGCCATGCCCAGTAGCAGGCGCCTGGTCTCGATGGACGTTCCTTCCTTCATCCTGCAGAACCCGTCCCGGCACTGCACAGAGACGATGTTCTTGATCCCTGACTGGAGGGCTTTGAAGACGAAGTCCGTGGGGATCCGTCCGGCGCAGGGAACTCGTAAAGGGATGTATCTATCGGCGCTCAGGCCGTTGCTGGCCAGGATGTCCTGGACCTCCCCGCTGCTCGGCGAGTTGCCCCGGCACATCATGACCAGCGTTTCCGCCTTCTCGTCTGACGAGCGGACATGCTCCAAAAGATCGTCATAATCATAGTAGGCCATCTCGATGGCCGACACCGGGCAGGCGCTGTAGCATATGCCGCAGACCTGGCACTTCTGGATGTTGATCATTATTCTACCGTCCTCCGGCCTCTGATCGATGGCCTCGAACGGGCACAGTGAGTAGCACACCTTGCATCTGCTGCAAAGGTCCTGATCTATCTTTACAGCGGCGATGCAGTTGTCGTTCATCGATGATCTCCTCCCAGAGTCACCAATTGTTTGTGGAGCTTTGCGTTATCATCATATCTTTTGAACGCGCTTTTTTCACGCACCGGCGATAGTCTGGAACTTGTAATGGCTTGCTTCCTCAAGGTAATTTATTGCATGATGGGTGAATTATTTAATGTATATGCTCGAAAGTTCGTGAATGGACCAGGTCCGACCAACCAATCCCCGTCCATAGGTCATTTCACCGCGGAGCACGATTAGATAACAAAAGACAACTGGCTAATCTTTTTATTTTCCGACGCACCTTTGCAGCAGCAGAAGGTGCGATAGATGAAAGTACTAGCTTTGAACGCCAGCCCCCGCAAGGAAGGCAACACCGCCAAGATACTGAAGGAAATGACCAAGGAACACGCCGACGTCGACCTTGACTATTACGACCTGAACTCGCTGAACATCAAGGACTGCCAGGGCTGCTTACATTGCAAGAAGCACGAAACCTGTGCGATCAAGGATGACATGCAGATGCTTTATCAGAAGATCAAGGAGTGCGACGCCCTGGTCGTCGGATCGCCCATTTACTTCGGCGCCGAAACTGCTACGTTGAAGGCTTTCATCGACCGTTTGTACGCCTTGCTGGAGTTCGGAAAGCCACCGGCCAAATACGCCACCAGACTCCGGGGCAAGAAACAAGCGGTCGTAGTCCTCACCTGCGGAAATCCCAAGGGCAAGGAGATCTACGCCGCCGAGGCGGAGCGCCTGTTCAGGACGTGGCCCGGACTGGGCTTTCAGGACGTGCACATGTACGTCATCGGCGGCAACCAGCCTGCCGGCAACATCATGGAGCTGACCGATGCCCAGACTATGTTAAAGGAATGCCACCAGCTCCTAGGTGATTGATGAGCTTCCGAGCGTTCATCGCGGTGGACGTGGAATGCGGACCTGAACTGGAACAGGCCATCGCGGAGCTGAAAGAGTTCGGCAAGGCGCTGAAGCCAGTTTCCCCGGGCAATATCCACGTCACCCTGAAGTTCCTAGGTGAGATATACGAGAGGACGGTCCCGGAGCTGGAGGCGGTAATGCGCCAGGCGGTGATGGGAATTAAGCCGTTCAGCGTCCGTCTGGTGAACGTCGGGGCCTTCCCCAACATCCGTCGTCCTCGAGTGATATGGATAGGGATGGAGGGGGCGGAGCCGTTGATCAAGATGGCCACCGTCCTGGAGGATGGTTGCGAACCTCTCGGATTTCCCAGAGAAAGGCGGGCGTTCAGCCCGCACCTGACCTTGGCCAGGGTCCGCGAGGGTTTCAGGCCTGACCTCACCGATTTCCTTAGGGTGCACGAAGGCCAGGAGTTCAGTGCCTTCGCCGTGAAGGACATAAAACTGAAGAAGAGCGTGCTGACGCCTTCCGGACCGATATACTCAGACGTGCTGGCCGTCGACCTCTAACGGCCGATGCCTTCGAAAAGAGAGAACTCGGTGGTCTTAAGCAGATCCTGGGGCAGATGGTCCTTGACGTAGTCGATGCTGTAGTTGCCGGCGCGGAAGTCGGGGTTCCTGACCACCAGGCGGTGGTACGGTATCGTCGTCTTTATGCCGGTGACCGTATAGCGGTCCAGGGCGTCCTGCGACCTTGAGAGTACCTCGTTCCTGTTCTTGCCAGAGATGATCAGTTTAGCCAGCAGGTTGTCAAACTCCGTCGGGACCACGTACCCTTCGTAGGCATGGGAGTCCACGCGGACGTGGTCGCCCGCCGGCTCCATGTACTTCTCGATGCGCCCGGGAGCGGGGAAGAAGTTGTTGAACGGGTTCTCCGCGTTTATCCTGAACTCCATGGCGTTCCCTTTCGGTTTTACTTCCGAGAGAACGTCCTCCACCGGCACGTCGGAACCGATCTTGAGCTGCATCTCCACCAGGTCCAGCCCGGTGACCAGCTCGGTTATGGGGTGCTCCACCTGAATGCGAGTGTTGGCCTCCAGGAAGAACAGCTCGCCCTCCGCGCTCATCAGGAACTCGAAGGTGCCCAAGGAGGTATAGCCAGCGCGTTTGACCGCAGCGATGCACAGCTCGATCATCTTCTCCCGCAGTTCCGGGGAAACGGCGCAGGAAGGGGTCTCCTCTATGATCTTCTGATGACGTCTCTGGACGGAGCATTCCCTTTCGCCCAGGCAGAAGGCGTTCCCGCGGGAGTCGCCCACCACCTGGAACTCGATGTGCCGCGCTTTGAGCAGGGCGCGCTCCAAGTAAATTGTAGGGTTCTTGAAGGCCTTGTCCGCCTCGTTGCGGGCGGAGGTCAAAGCGTCCTCCATCTCCGAATCGTTGTGCACCAGGCGCATGCCGCGCCCGCCGCCACCGCCCGAAGCTTTCAGAAGGACGGGGTAACCAATCCGATTGGCCTGGGTGATGGCGTCGCTGGGGTTCTCCAGCGGGTCCAACGTCCCGGGCATGATGGGCACGCCCACCTTGGACATGAACTCACGGGCGGAGAGCTTGCTGCCGAGAAGCTTCATGGCCCTTGGCGATGGTCCTAAAAAGGCGATGCCCTCCTCCTCGCAGCGCTCCGAGAACTCCGATTTTTCCGAAAGGAATCCGTAGCCAGGATGTATGGCGTCGACGCTCATGCGGTTGGCCACGTCGATGATGGCGTCAATGTCCAGGTAACCTATGCCGATCTCGTCGGTCTTTAGCTCCACGCTCTTGTCCGCCAATGAAACGTGCTTGCAATGCTTGTCGGAGGGGGTGTAGATCCCCACGGTCGGGACCCCCATCCTCTTGCAGGTGTTGATCACCCGGATGGCGATCTCCCCTCTGTTAGCTACAAGCACCTTCTTGAACATCTTGAGACCTCAGGCGCATGGCTCACGCATGCGACTGCGTGGCAGGGAATGTAACAGGTTTTTATAATAATTTCGCCTCGATGTGTCAACAATTTCAATTGATTTCGGAGGAAATATTCGTTTTCTGATAAGAATCGCGCGATAATTCCAATTAAATCGTTTTTTATTCTGCTTAGTGACGACAGGCAAGTTAATATCACTGTAGACGAGAGGGCCATGACCCTACCCCGTTCTTTTCCTTTTCGGAGATACAATGAGGTTCTCTAAGAAAATGATGCGTGGGGACAGGAACGGGGGCATCGAAGGATTGCCCCTGCAATTGATGATAATGGTAATAGTGGCCGGACTGGGCACGGCCGTTCTGGTCGGATGGATGGGCGGGCTGTCTACGCCGGAGGCGATATCTTCGGTGAACGGAAGCCCGTCGGAGATCATCCTGACCGATGGTGATCTGGACGGCACTTACGAGAACGGCGACATCACATTGACGATCTACGTCCGCGACCAGAACAATGACGCGGTCGCCGGAGCCTCGGTAGTGCTAGACGGATGCAGCGTGCGCGATTCCGACGGTTCCTCGGCCTACGGGACGACGGATGCCGAGGGAAAAGTGGTGTTCGATGGTCTAACCGCCTCGCACTACGGGCAGGGCATCGACTTCATCACCGTGACCGTGGCCAAAGGGGGAATGGGAACCGACTCGTCCCTTCAGGTCCCGGTGATATCCGGGTGATGGCTTGAGAAACGATAAGAGAGGGATAGAAGGGCTCCCCTTGCGACTGATGGTCGTGGCCCTTCTCATCTCCCTGACTTTGCCAACGGTGCTCTCCTCCTTGGGCCAACTAAATGACAGCATTGACGACCGGCGATTGGCGACCGTCGCCGAGGACATCTCCAGGGTGATCGAGGAGATGGCCGCCGACGGACCCGGCAACGTTCGAATAATCGAACTGCCGGCCGACCTGCCCGCGGGAACGAGCATCGTCATCGGCGGAGGGAACGCCTCGGTGGAATGCCACAGATTGACCTGGATGGCCGGCAGCCAGGAACTGGGCAGCCGATATCTGAACGGCGTGCAGGTGCTGACAGAGGACGGTTCCCCGATGACACTGAGCGGCGGCAGCAGGCTGCGACTGATCTGTCCGGAGGACACCTGGGGCGTGGTGAGGGTGGAATCGGCATGATGGAGTTCTACCTCTCAAAGGTGTGGGCGTTCGTGGTGGGGGCGGTGCTGATGGGCGTGCTAGTGCAGGGTGTACAGATGCAAGGCCAAACCGCAAAGGAAGGAGCGATGCAAGAGGTCGCAGACAACATCCGTGAAATGCTGAACTGCATGAACGAGGCCGGGCCGGGCTTGGAGCAGGAGGTAGAACTGCATAACATATTGCCAGCTTCGTCCACGCTGACCGTTCATAGAAGCTATGCGATGCTGGACGACGGGAACACCAATATCAGCTTCCGGATCCCTTCAGCTCGCCTCTTCGTCCAATTGACCGACGGGACCTATGTCGAAGTGGACTCCTTGGTACTCCGATACAGCGATTACATGAAGGTGGTCACAGACGAGGGCGGTCTCATGCTCACTGCGCTCAGTCAGCGAACTTATCTGACAGGTACCTGATCGCCTCGGCGAACCTCTTCATCTCTTCATCAGTATTGTAGAGATAGAACGAAGCGCGGGCGCAGCCCTCGATGCCCTTGGCCTTGAAGTAGGGGTGCACGCAGTGCATTCCGGAGCGTATGAGGAAGGAGCCGATCTCGTCGAGTATCATGGCCACATCGTGCGGCAGCATGCCCTTCAGGTTGAACGAGTAGATGCCCCCGCGGCGCTTCGGATCCTCCGGTCCCAGCACGGACAGCTTAGGCAGTCCCTTGAGCTCCTTGGTCAGGATGGAGTTCAGGCGATGTTCGTGCTCCATCAAGGCGTCCATTCCCACGGCCTTCAGGTAATGCACGGCCGCCCCGCTGCCGATGATCCCGGCGTAGTTCTGCAGGCCAGCCTCGAACTTGTCTGGAATCGGTAAGATTTCCGCGGAATCGTAGGAAGTTATGGACACGCCACCGCCGCCGGTGATCAGCGGCTCAATCTGTTCCAATACCTCCCGCTTACCGTACAGCACGCCGGTGCCGGACGGTCCTAGCATCTTGTGCATGGACCAGGCGTACAGGTCGACGTCCAGATCCTTCAGGTCCAGGGAATTGTGCGGGGCGGTCTGGCACCCGTCCGCCATAACAATCGCGCCGTGATCGTGCGCCAGCTCCACCACCTCCTTCAGGGGGATAGTGCTTCCGTCGACGTTGTTCGTGTGCACGACGCTGAGCATACGGACGTCCTTCTCCAGCTCTTCCTTAAGCGGCTCGAGGTTACCCGATTCAATATCAGAGAAGGAGACGATCCCGCGCTTCAGCCCGATCTTCTTGGCCAGCAGTATCCAGGGCACGTGGTTGCTGTTGTGCTCCATGTCGGTAGTGACCACCCGGTCGCCCTTCTTGAAAGGGAATCCTTTGGCCACCAGGTTCATCGATTCCGTGGCGCTCTTGGTGAAAATGACGCACTCCGGATCCGGGGCGCCGACAAATTCGGCCACCTCCTCCCGGGACCGGTCCAGACGGATGGACACCTCCGTCGCCAGCCGGTGCACGCTGCGGCCGCCGCAGGCGGGGAAATCGTAATAGTACTCGTTCATCGCCTCCACGACCTGCCGAGGGCGAAGGCTCTGGCAGGCGCTGTCCAGGTAGATCGGCGGCTTCTCCTGCTGGTACAAAGGGAAGTCCTGGCGAAGGCGTGAAACATCCATTCCAGTCGTGCTCGGAACGGGATTTACATTATTAACGCCTTTGGATACGAAAAAAATGTGAGGAGAGGTCAGGTCGTCATGACCTTGTCGATGTACCTCTCCACCTCTTTTACCAGGGCGCCCGTCGCCTTTCCTCCGCCGAAAGCCTCCCGGTAGTCCAGAAAGTGGCGGAGCACCTTTTTCTTGATGTCCGCCTTTTTATTCGGACTCTTCTTCAGGTTGACCCTGACAGAGCGAGCTATCATGGCCTTGCCGTCTTCGGTTAACAAGTTTAGAACCCCCAGACATTAACATGATGCAGCCGTCTTTTAATGGTTTGGACTCAGTCCATCAGGATTTATCCAGAAGGACATGTACGTCCGAGCACACGGTGGGATCGGTCGAGCGCTGTTTGGGAGGGGGAAATTAATATTCTTGGATGGCATGCGCAAGGCGATGACTTCCCTGAAGGTGGTCCTGGCCGACATCGAGATGGAGAACCCTACCATGCTGGCCTCCGGCATCATGGGCGAGACCGGAGGCTCCCTATTGGCCATGGCCAAGGGTGGTGCGGGCGCCCTGGTCACCAAGTCCATTGGTTCCGTTCCTCGCGAAGGCCACAAGAACCCCACCCTGGTGGAGATGGAGCACGGCTACCTGAACGCCATGGGCTTGCCGAACCCGGGGATAGAGGCCTTCGAGAAGGAGATGCTCGAGGCCTTGAAGGCCGATGTGCCGGTGATCGGTAGCGTCTTCGGAGCCTCGGTGGAGGAATTCGCCGACCTGGCCAAGAAGATGCAGGGATACGGCGCTCATGCTGTGGAGCTCAATCTCAGCTGCCCGCACGCCAAAGGCTACGGCATGGAGATAGGCGTGGACCCGGAGGTAGTGGCCAACGTCATCAAGGCGGTCAAGGCCGCGGTGTTCATTCCGGTCTTCGCCAAACTAACCCCTAACACGCACATGCTGATCGAGGTGGCCAAGGCCGCGGAGGAGGCTGGCGCGGACGGCATCGTGGCCATCAACACGCTCAAAGCGATGAAGATCGACGTGGACATGAGACGCCCGGTCCTTTCCAATCGCTTCGGGGGATTGTCCGGCCCGGCGGTGCGAGCCGTGGGGGTCCGATGCGTCTACGAGCTCTACGAGAACCTCAACATACCGGTCATCGGCGTCGGCGGGATCGAAGACTGGCGTTCAGCTCTAGAGTACATGATGGCCGGTGCCGCGGCCGTCCAAATCGGCAGCGGCGTCGGCCGTAAAGGGGGTCAAGTCTTCGGGGACATCTGTTCCGGGATGTCCGTCTACATGTCACAGAACGGGTTCAAGGACATATCGCAGCTGGTGGGGGTGGCCCATGACTGAGCTGTTCCTGGTACGCCAGGATACGGTCACCGTCGCCTCTCGCACGGAAGAGGCGGACGGCGTGGTGACGCTCAGGTTCGACTGGGACGCGCCTGCGGCACCCGGTCAGTTCGTGATGGTCTGGATCCCGGGAGTGGACGAGATACCCATGTCCCTATCCTACCTGGGCACGAGGAAAGGCGTCACGGTGAAGAACGTGGGCGAGGCCACCAAAGCCCTAACCTCCCTGAAGGTCGGAAAGAGGTTCGTGGTCCGTGGTCCCTACGGGCGCGGGTACCATGTTCCTAAGGAGAAGGTACTGGTGGTCG
Organism: Methanomassiliicoccales archaeon; assembly: GCA_026394395.1. Classification (NCBI taxonomy): domain Archaea; kingdom Methanobacteriati; phylum Thermoplasmatota; class Thermoplasmata; order Methanomassiliicoccales; species Methanomassiliicoccales archaeon. The sequence continues at coordinate 166,210 of JAPKYK010000003.1, read as the reverse complement.
GCGGCGGCACGGGAATGGCATCTTTGCTACCGGCCATGGAACGCATCGCCGCTGACGAGGTCGACACGGCCATCGGGGCCCGGAACGAAAAAGAATTATTGTTCGAGGAGAGGTCCAAGAAGACCTCTTCCAACGTGCGGGTGTCGACGGACGACGGCAGTAAAGGCTTCCACGGCAACGCTGTGCAACTAGCTAAGGAGATGATGGCCGAAAAGAAGTACGACCTGGTCCTCGGCTGCGGCCCGGAGAAGATGCTGTTCTTCTTGCACAAGCTCTGCCTGGAAAAGAAGGTTCATTGCCAGATGTCCCTGGAGCGCTACATGAAATGCGGCGCTGGCCTGTGCGGCTCCTGCGCCATCGATGGCAAGCGCGTATGCAAGGAAGGGCCGGTGTTCACCGGTGAAGAGCTGAAAGGGATGAAGGAGTTCGGCAAACAGCGCCGCGACGAGTGCGGGCGCGCCGTCAGGTTGTGAGGACCGGGCGTATAATATAGGCCACGATCTCGCGGAACTCGTGGGCGTCCACCCGTCCCTTCTTCTCTCCCAGTTCCTTCACCATTTCTAAAATATCAGTCAGTTGCTGCTCGGTGGCCATCAGTCCGATCTCATCCACCCGTTTGCGTATGTAGTTGAGGCCGGTGTGCTTGCCCATCAGGATGTGGCGCTTGTTCCCCACCGCCTCCGGTGGGATGCTCTCGTAGGTCAGCGGACAGTTGAGGACGGCGGCCACGTGAATCCCCGACTCGTGTGAGAAGGCGTTCTGCCCCACCAGGGGCTGATTGACCGGGCGTCTGAGACCGGAGAACGTTTCCACCATCTCCGAGACCTCCTTCAGTTGGGCACAGTCGATGCCCAGGTCCTTGCCGTAGATAAACTTCATGGTGGCCACAAACTGCTCCAGCGGTACGTTCCCACAGCGCTCGCCGATGCCGTTCACCGTGGTCGTCACCGCATCCGCCCCGGCCTTCACGCCGGCGATGGCGTTGGCGAGAGCTAAACCAAAATCGTTGTGCAGATGTAGCGATACCGGCGTCCTGACCTCCTTCTTGGCCTGAGATACCAGAAAGGAGATCGCCTCCGGTGAAGCGCATCCAAGCGTGTCCGTGACGCCCACGCGGTCCGCCCCGGCCTCCTCGGCGGTGTGGTACACCTTCATGAGGAAATTCAGTTCCGTCCGGGTGGTGTCCTCGGCGCTCATGCTCACCTTGACGCCGCGGGACTTGGCGTACTCCACGCCCTCCACGATCTTGTCGAGGACGTATTGCTGGTCCTTCTTGAACTTGTACTTGATGTGCAGGTCGGATGTGCCGATGAAAAGCAGCACGATGTCCACACCGGCGTCTATGGAGGCGTCGATGTCCCCCTTAGTGATGCGGGACAGCACCAGAATGTCCGCGTCCAGCTTCTGGTCACAGACGGCCTTCACCGACTCCCGCTCCGCTTCGGACACCGCCGGGAACCCGGCCTCGATCTGGGGCACGCGCATCTCGTCCAGCTTCCGGGCGATAGCTACCTTCTGCTCCAGGCTGAATGTGACCCCCGGGGTCTGCTCGCCGTCGCGCAAGGTGGAATCGTAGACCACGACATCCCCCACCTCCAACTTGGGGTTGTAGGGGCTGAGAGCCGTTTCGTGCATGAACTTAGGAACTTTCGCTGGGTTATTATTGCTTTCGATTTACGAATCATCGAAGACGTAAGGTCGTAATCGGCAAATTCTTTAAGGGGATGGTTAATGCCAGCGATGTGGCAAAGAAGGAAGATGAAAAGGTAAATCCCAATTTCATCGAGGTCAGCCACGGCCATCTTCTGGTGAACATTCCGCTTACGGCCTTCGACGGGACGACGTACCGCATCAAGCCGAAGGAAGCAGAAAAGCTGAAGGAGCTGCTGGCGTCCCGCTACCCCTGGCTCACGCCGAACGCCCTCAAGGTCTTCATCGAAGAGGCGGAACAGGCCATGTTCGAGCGCATCCAGTCCCAGCTTGGGTATATGGACAAGGCCAGGAACGCCCTGCGTTCCGGCAACTACGAGAGGGCGAAGAGGATGGCCGAGAAGCAGCTGGAGCGGCTGCCGGAAGATCCGGACGCCTGGTACGTGCTCGGTGAATCGTTATGCAAATTAGGGGAGAGCGAAAAGGGCTTTGCCGCGCTGGCCAAAGCGCGCTCCTTCGCCAAGAGGAAATGAGGTCAGGGGAAGAGCGCCTGCAGGGCCTTGACCACGTCCATCATGTTCGCGCCCCAGGGCACGGAGGCGATGTTGCCCTCCACGGTACACCCTTCCTTCACCTTGCAGCATTTGACGATGGTCGGCACGCCGTCCTTCGGCGCCAGGTTCTGAGGGCAGATGTCCAGGCTTTCCACCGGCCGTCTGTAGATGTGCTGGAATATGCGACGAGACAGGTCGCAGCCAATGAGCGTCGACTCCACGTCTATCTCCGGCGTCTCGTCCAGGTAGAATATCTTCTTCTTGGACGTCAGTCCGGAGGCGCGGCAGGGAAAGATGACGCCTGGTGTTTTGACCTTCCTTTCCTGTTCCATGATGTCGATGTTGACGTACTCGGGAACAATAGGTTTCTCCACCAGTCCAGAAGATAAAGCTCTTTCAACCAGAACGGAGAGCTTGGAAGGGGACGGCGGAATCACGTCCAGAACGCGCAGGTCCAGGAGCTGGTCGGTCTTCAGGAAGGAGACGTGGGAGAACATGCCGGAGACGACCACGGTCTTGCCATCATGCTTGCGAACCAGGCGGGCCAGCTGAGAGACGTTAAGGACATCGACGTCCTCGTCGTGGATGAAGACGGTGTCCTTGGGCAGGGAGATGATCTCCAGGCCAGTGATGGGGCGAAAGAGGTCCTTGCCGTTCCTCTTGATCACCCGGACCGTGGCGGTGTCACCGCTGTTCCGCAGGATCATGAAGTCGGTGCGGGTGTAGGCCTCCTTGCCCTGGTACTCCCGGAGGATGTTCTCGCGGGTGAGGGGGAAGTCCACGTGGCGCAGGGAGACGTCCTTGCAATGGTCGGGGAGCATGAGGTGCTGATGCTCAATTCAGCTAATATCATTTTTCCATGCTTCTGGAGAAGGCGATCGGCCTGTCAGGATCAAAGGGACGAACTATTTTATCGCCCCTGGAGCAACCGAAATTCCTTCATCCGAAAGGAAAGATCGAAATGGAGAACAACGTGCGGAGGATATCGCTATGAGCGCGGGGCTTGACGATGAGAATCAATATTAACGAGCAATGACGTCCATTCGAACATGGACCTGAAATTGACTCAGGAGCTGAGGGAAGCTTCAGTCCAAGCGTGAGCGGATCTCTTCGGGGTGGCCCCCGCATCGGGCTTCCTGGACCCTTCGTATCGGAGCAACCGACCGCAGGACATAATGCCTCAGTCCATGTCGGTCATTGTTATCGGGGTGATCGTGCCCAAGGGGGCGGTAGAGAACCTTCCCCTGGGACGGGCGGAGTACACCAACACCCTGCTGGCCGGCACGGTGGTGCTTAGGGACATGGCCTTCAGGATGGCCCGGACCATCGAAAGGAAGGGTTACCGGGCGACCATAGTTCCCACCGAGGGAAGCGAGTTCGGATACTGGTATGCGGACCGGGAGACGCTGAAGGCTGACGTTTCCATAAAGTACGCAGGATATCTGGCCGGCATGGGAAACTACGGCATCAACCATCTCCTCCTTCTGCCGGAGGTGGGTCCGCGGGTACGCATGACCGCACTGGTAACGGACGCTCCATTGGTCCCAGGTAGTCCTTCGGGAGAACTTGTGGAACCATTCTGCGCTCAATGCTTGAGGTGTGTGAAGGTCTGCCCTGCCGGGGCGTTGCATGAGGATGGGACCATCGAACCGCAGAAGTGCCGGGATTACATGTTCAATGTGCTCGGCGGATTGAGATGCGGACTTTGCGTCAAGGTCTGTCAGGGTAGGAACTGTCAGAGCGCTGAACATATGAACAGCCCTTAGATCGACCTTCGATGAGCGTGCTGGTCATCACCAAGTACTCAAGATGAGCATCGAATTGACATGTGCGAACCCAAGGGGAGCCATCGAGGCCGACGTAGGGATAATTTAAGAACGGTCTAGTGCAGGAAGGCATGAGAAAACGTATTATATGCAAAATTTGATGGGCTCTTCAAGCTGGGATGACAGAGCGGCCATGTGGCGGACTGCAGTCCACAAGGCGGTTATCCGCACACCCGAGTTCAAATCTCGGTCCCAGCTCCACTCACTTCTACTTCTTCTCGCAGCGCTTCTTGGTCTCCTCGTTCATCCGCTGTAATCCCTTCTCCGAGTCGCAGATAATGCCCCTAGTCAGGTAGGACAATAGCCCTCTGAACACGATGTTCTGCGAGAAGACGCACTCGTTCTCCTCCAGCGGTTCGATCAGGAAAGAATGGTCGTCGGTCATCAATACCCCCTTGATCTTTCCATGGAACAGCATCTCCTTGTGCGGTTCGACCTTCACCAACTTCGACTGGAACTTGGTGTCCTGGCGGTCGGGCAGGGAGACGGTGACGTCGAAGACGTTGCCTTCCTTCAGCTCCCCTTTCATCAGGGTGATGAAGGGGTTCCATTCAGGATAAGAAGCGAAGTCCGTTATGGTGGTCCAGACCTTCGCCGCCGGCTCGTTGATCATGACCGTGCCTTTGATCTCTTTCATGACAGATAATACGAATTTCGCACGGATTTAAAGACTAATATTAATTAATTTATTAAATAATATTTAGCGATAACATCATTCGCACCGGACGAAAGATGTGGGAAAAGGTATGATGACCTACCACTTTTGCCAATGCGCTACGTCGGAGACCGGTTTCCTGATGGAGCTGCGGGCCACGGCCTTCATTATCTTCTCGCCCATAGATCTCTTCTCCGCCGGATAGCCTAGGGGGGTCATGCACACCACCCGGAGGTTCTTCGGGATCTCCAGCAGCTCCCTGACCTTCTCCTCATTGTAGGCCGCCAGATAACATGTTCCCAATCCCAGGTCCGTGGCCGCTAGGACCATATTATGCATGGCCAGGGCGGCGTCCCACATGTAGTACGGAAGGTCGTTCATGTCCGTGCTCTCTTTGGGGTCGGCGCAGACCACAATCACGGCCGGAGCGTCCTTGATCCAGCCATTGATGATGACCTGGCACTTGGATATCTGGGCGATCCTCTCTTTGTCTGTAACGACCACGAAGCGCCAGCACTGACGATTCATAGCCGAGGGCGCCTGTATAGCCGCCTCCAGAATGGTAGCGATCTTTTCCTTCTCCACCGGGCGGTCCTGATAGCGGCGTACGCTCCGTCTGGTCTTTATGGTCTCCAAGGTCTCCATAGCATCTTCTGTGAGGTTAGGGAAGCAACCCCCTTAATAAGGATTTGCTGGAGATGAATCGAGCTGTGAGTGAGATATTAAAACGAGAATTTTATATAAATATCTTAAGTGGAGATATTGTGGGTATCCAGCCAATATAGTGTTCTGAACTTAAATGTCGAAGAGTTGATCGGCGTTCTGAGGTAAAATTTAGTAAACGATTGTCGCTTACTTATAACCCTAATAAAGCATATCCTCATCAACGCGGGATAAGATGTTGCACAACAGCATAACGAGCACCATCGGGCGCACTCCGTTGGTCCGGCTCAACAATATTTCGATAGCATCCTCGGCCGAGATCTATGTTAAACTAGAGGGCCGTAATCCCGGGGGGTCCATAAAGGACCGGGTCGCCTTGCACATGGTCGAGGTAGCGGAAAAGAACGGTCAGTTGAAGAAGGGCATGAGCCTGGTCGAGCCCACTTCCGGTAACACCGGTATCGGTCTTGCGCTCGTATGCGCCGCCAGAGGTTATCAGATCTCCCTAACCATGCCGGAGAACATGAGCGTGGAGCGAATCAACTTGCTCAGGTCTCTGGGGGCCAATGTCATCCTGACGCCCGCAAGCGAGGGCATGGCCGGGGCGGTGGCAAAAGCCAAGGAGCTCAGTTCCTCGGGGAACTACTGCATGCCCAACCAGTTCGATAACCCGTCTAATCCGGAAACGCATTACCTGAGCACCGGCCCAGAGATATTCCGGGACCTCCCTTCCATCGACGCCTTCGTGGCCGGCATCGGTACTGGGGGTACGATCACCGGCGTAGGAAAATACCTGAAGGAAAGGAAAAAAGGGGTATTGATCGTCGGAGTGGAACCAGCGGGCTCCCCGGTGCTATCCGGGGGAAAGGTTGGTACACACGAAATACAGGGCATCGGGGCCGGCTTCGTACCAAAGGTACTGGACATGAAGCTCGTGGACCGCATCATCACAGTGAGCGATGAGGAGGCCATCGATACCGCCAGGGCCCTTTCCCGACAGGAGGGCATAATGGGCGGCATATCCTCTGGAGCCGCGCTGTTCGCCGGGATGAAGCTGGCCAATGAAATTGGCCGGGGAAAGAAGATCGTGGTCTTGCTCCCAGACTCCTCAGAAAGATATATGAGCACCGCGCTGTTTCGAGAGTAGAGGTTATGAACTGGAAGGATGACGTCAATACCGTCCTGGAGCGAGATCCGGCGACAAAGTCGTTCAAGGAAGCCCTTTACTTCAGCCCCGGTCTTCATGCCATCATCTTCCAGCGCATCTCTCACCGCCAATACCTCAAAGGCAACATCATGATGGCCAGGGCCATCAACTACTTCGCTCGATTTCTCACCGGTGCCGACATTCACCCCGGCGCCAACATTGGCAAGGGTTTCTTCATAGATCACGCCGTCGGTGTGGTGATCGGTGAGACCACCATAGTCGGCGATAACGTCTCCATATTCCAAGGGGTCACATTAGGCGGTGTCAGCACCAGCCACGGCAAGCGCCACCCGACCATCGGCAACAACGTCACGATAGGTGCCGGAGCGAAAGTGCTCGGCAACATCACAATCGGGGACAACGTGAAAATCGGCGCCGGTTCCGTGGTCGTAAAGGACGTCCCGCCGGACTCCACTGTGGTCGGTGTGCCTGGACGGGTCGTCAAGAGGGAGGGCACCTGCGTCAAGGTGGACCTCCGCCACGACGAGCTGCCAGACCCGCTGCGCGACGCGATGATGCAGCTCACGAACAACATCTCCGAGCTGGACCACCGCCTGGAGAAGTTGGAGAAGATGCTCAACGAAAAGAACGGCAAATAGGAGGTGTACCAGTTGACTCTGCAGATCTACAACACCATGGCCAAGGCCAAGCAGGAGTTCCGACCGCTCGAGAGCAAGAAGGTTAGGATGTATGTCTGCGGCGTCACCGTCTACGACGATGTGCACATGGGGCACGCTCCCGAAGGTGCATCGAGTCCTACTTCCGGGATTCCGACGCCCTACGCGTGCAGCGCGCGACGATCTACCCGAAGGCCAGTGAGACCATCCCCGAGATTATCACCATGGTCGAGGACATCATCAAGGCTGGTTTCGGTTACGTGACGCCGGATGGCAGCGTGTACTTCGATGTATCCAAAGCTCCGGAGTATGGAAAGCTCTCCGGCAACAAGCTAGAGGAGATGCAGGCCGGCGCTCGCATCGAAGTGGACGAGATCAAACGCAACCCCATGGACTTCTGCCTGTGGAAGGCAGCGAAACCAAGGGAGATATCATGGGACTCCCCCTGGGGCAAAGGCCGTCCGGGCTGGCATATAGAATGCTCGGCCATGGTCCGGAAGCTGTTAGGAGAAACGATCGATATCCACGGTGGCGGTAACGACCTCATCTTCCCGCACCATGAGAACGAGATCTTGCAGTCTGAATCGGTGACGAAGAAGCCGTTGGCCAACTACTGGATGCATAATGGAATGCTCCAAATAGCCGACGCGAAGATGTCCAAGTCCCTGAAGAACTTCTTCTCGGTAAAGGATATACTGGCCCGTTACCCCCCAGAGGTAGTGCGCTTCTACCTCCTCAACACTCACTACCGCGGACCACTGGTGTACGGCGAGGCCGCGCTCGACGAGGCGGTCGCCTCCCTGAAGCGCATACACAACTCCTACGATTCCCTGAAGACGTACAAGGGCAACGGCAGCGATGACGCCTCATCCATCATCGCCAAAGTTAGAGAAGGGTTCGTCGCGGAGATGGACGATGACTTCAATTCCCGCGGCGCATTTTCCCACATGTTCGAGCTGACCCGAGAAGCGAACCGGCTCATGGATACCAATGAGCTCAGCATCAGAGGGGCATCAAATATATTGCAGCTCATTGAGGAGATGGACTCCATATTCGACATTCTGCCGCCGAAGAAGGAAAGCGAGAGCAAGCTCGATGACGTCATGATTCTTCTCATTGACATGCGCAAAGAGCTTCGCAAGCGCAAGATGTACGACCTCTCGGATATGATCCGCGACCGGCTGGCGGAAGCAGGTATCAAGATAGAGGACACGGCCGACGGTGCGAAATGGAAGCTGATCTGAGCGCGGTGCGAAATAAAGCGATACTGATCTGCGGAGGCACGGTCAAGGTATCTCCTGATTTCCGGCCGCCCTTCCGATTGAGCCGTTCCACCGCCGGACCTGGCGCAGGCTCCGCCTCCATCGTTCTGGCCTTCGACGGACTTCGAGTAAAGAAGAGCATATCCCGTATAGAGGGGGAGTTCGAGCTGGTCGGGGGACCGGATGGGTATTCACTGCTCAGGGATGGTCGTCCGTTCATCGATAACCTCGAACTAAAACCAGTCCTCTACCATTCACCGGAACAGGCCTTCTTCAATCTCGGCCAGGAATGTATCTTTGATTGCGTCTTCTGCACCTCACGCAAGCTCAGTAAGGACGTGACGAAGTCGTTGGAGCTCGACCAGGTCGTAGATATGGTCCTCGAGGCCGAGAGGAAGGGCGAGATGAAAGGGGTGGCGTTCACTTCCGCGGTGGTCGGCTCCATACAACAAACGATCGACCGATTCATCTACGTCATACGCAAGGTTCGCCAAGCACTACCCGATGTGCCGATAGGCGTCGAGCCTTACGTCTCCACGTTCGAGGACATAGACCGCCTACACGAGGCGGGGGCAAACGAAATCAAGATTAACGTGGAGAGCTTCGATTCAATGATAATAGCAATCGCCTGCCCCAAATTAGAACTGGAAAAGCAGCTGGAGTTCTTAGAGTACGCTGTACAGGTCTTCGGTCGGGGAAAGGTAACCTCCAACATCATCATCGGTCTGGGCGAGACGGACCGCAACGTGCTGGAAGGCGTACACGCACTAGCCAACTTAGGCGTCGTACCCAGCATCCGTGCCTTGAAGGTCAATCCCACCAACCGTCTCGCGTTGGAGAAGGCGTTGGGGAAGCTGGATCCAGTTACCCCGGAAAGGCTTATCCACCTCAATCAAGAAGCAAAGCTCATACTGTTGGGACATGGTCTGACCACTCGCACCTACCAGACCATGTGTCACGAATGCGGCTGCTGTGACATTGTACCTTTCAAGGACCTTTGAATTATTTAGGTAATTTATTTTTCAATATCAATGGCTACTTTTAGGGTTCTTAATTATTATATATCGGTTATTAGGATATCCTAAATCATGGTCTCGGAGAACGTCGAGGAGTATCTCGAGTGCATCTGGGAGCTGACCCAGGACGGCACCCCCGCCAGGACGACGGACATCGCCAAGCATATGAAGATATCCCCGGCCAGCGTTACCGAGATGCTTCAGCGATTGGATTCCTTCGGCTACATCACCTACGAGAAGTACAAGGGCGCCTCCCTTACGGAGGCGGGGATGCAGATCGGCTCGCACATCAAGCGCAAGCACCGATTGCTGGAGAGGTTCCTGGTGGACGTCCTCGGCATCAGCAAGGAGAAGAGCCACGACGAAGCCTGCCGCCTGGAGCACATGCTCTCCGACGAGAGCGAGCGACGCATCTCGGAGATGATGAACAACCCGACCACTTGCCCTGACGGCGATCCGATACCGGCAATGGACGAGCTCTGCCAGGCGGGCAAGGACAGAGGCTCCTTTACTCTCAGTTCCCTTAAGGAGGGCGATGAGGGTGTCATATCGCACCTTTCCTGTGACGACCCCCAGAAGATACGTCGGATCATAGCCATGGGCTTCGTTCCGGAACGTTCTTTGAAGGTTGAGGAGAAGCTGCCCTTAGGCGGTCCTGTGCTCGTACAAGTGGGCGATTGCCGCGTCGCGCTGGCAAAGGAATATGCCGACCTGGTCTACGTAAGCACCTCAGGGCGCCAGGAGAGACGTCGGCGCCGCGGTGGTAAGTGATGGAAGTTGTGCTCGTAGGCAACCCTAACGTCGGAAAGAGCGTGGTCTTCAACCGTCTGACCGGGGTGGGGGCGATATCATCGAACTACCCGGGAACGACCGTAGAGTACCTCAAGGCCGAGGTGCTCATGAACGGTCGCAAGGCCACAGTGATCGATCTTCCCGGCCTTTATTCCCTGACTGCCGGGACCGAGGACCAGATGGTCAGCGCCAAGCTGCTGCACACCTCCAAGCCCGATTGCGTGGTGGTGGTGGCCGATGCCACCCGCCTCGAACCCTCGCTCGTCCTGATTTTCCAGCTCATCGAGCTCGGCTTCCCCGTGCTCGTGGCCATGAACATGATGGACGTGGCTCGCAAGCGCGGCGAGCTCGACATCGACGCGCTGTCAAAGATCCTTGACGTACCGATCGTCCCCACCGTGGCCGTCACCAGCGAGGGCATGGAGGACCTGCTGAAAGCAATTGTGAACGACAAGGCCCGCGTCTCCAAGTTCAAGGTCAGCTACGATTCGCACATAGAAGCCTACCTGGAGGTCATGAGGAGAGGGCTCGAGAGATCAGAATTGAAATACCCGCCCCGTGGTGCCTCCATCAAGCTGCTGGAGGGGGACGAGCACTTCACCGAGGGCGTTCCGAAAGAGCTGCCGCAGCAGGTGCACCGCCTGCGCCAGGAGTTCCGCAAGGAGCATGATGAGGACCTGGAGGTGCACATCAACCGCGACCGCTACGGGGAGGCGGGAAGGGTCATCTCCGAGGTCATGAAACCCAAGGTCCGGCCGCGGACCCGCAATCAACGGATATCGGACCTCACCATGCGGCCGAGGACGGGCATCCCCATACTGCTGCTCGTTCTGGCCGGCGTTCTCCTGACCATCATCTTCCTCGGCGCCTGGCTGGAAGGGACGCTGCTATCGCTCTACGCCGATGTTACCGGAACATTCTTCCAGGACCTGGGCGACAGCATCGGTGGCAAGGTCGGCACATCGTTAGCGTCAGGCCTGGACCTGAGCATCCAAGCGATATTGGCCATAGTCGTCCCCTACATCCTGCTCTTCTACCTAATACTGGCGTTGCTGGAGGACTCCGGCTATCTGCCTCGAGTGGTCGTCCTTCTGGACAGCGTAATGCACAAGATCGGTCTGCACGGACAAGCTATCATCCCTATGCTGGTGGGCATGGGATGCAACGTGCCGGCCATCATGGCCACCAGAGTGATCGAATCCCGCCGGGAGAAACTAATCCTGGCGACCATCATAATCATGGCCGTGCCCTGCTCGGCCCAGATGGCCGTGATTATCGGCACCGTCGGCCATTACGGCGGCATCGTGTACGTGCTGGTGATATTGCTCATACTGCTCGGCCTGATTCTCTTACTGGGGCGGCTGCTACACAAGGTGTTAAAGTTCGAACCGACCAGCCTGATAATCGAGATACCCGATCTGACCGTGCCGAGGGCCATGAACGTGGGCATGAAGACCTGGATGCGCATCAAGGAGTTCTTCTTCATAGCCTTTCCCATACTGCTTGTCGGTTCAATAGTCCTGGAACTGTTATCGGCCTACGGCGTGCTTGAGTCTCTCGTCCAACCGTTGTCCTTCTTCACCGTGGGATTCCTGGGACTGCCAGCGGTCATCATCATCGCCCTGATATTCGGGGTGCTGCGCAAGGAGATGGCCTTCCAATTGCTGATCGTCCTCTTCGGCACGGCCGACCTCGCCTCCGTCATGACCATGGACCAGCTGTTCGTGTTCGCCTTGGTCATGGCCACCTTCATGCCCTGCATGTCGGCCTTCGCCGTCATGGTCAAGGAGTACGGGCTCAAGGACACGCTGATAGTTACGGTAGCCTCGATCGCCCTGGCCTTCACCTTGGGCGGAGCGGCCAACCTGATACTCTCAGCCATATGAGGAAAACGGAATAAGGGGTACGGCGTTCCCCCGGACGTGTACGAGGCCGTGTTTCTTTCCGCCGTGGTGCTCAGCGTCATCTTCTGCGGAATGCCGGGCGCAGTGAACACACAGGCGCTGCGCGTAGGCGTGAGCGGAGGCTTTCGCCGGGCGATGGGGATCGAGATGGGTTCTATCGTCGGGGACACCACCTGGGCGGTTATCGCCCTGACCGGCCTGGCCATCGTCTGGAACAACGACATCGCCCGTTGGGTGCTGGGCATATTGGGCGGGGCGATGCTTCTCTATCTAGCCTATCGCGGCTTCCAGGACGCCCGGAGAAAAGAACTGCCGGAGGCGAACGCTCCTTCGGGGCACACGGACCTGGTGACCGGGATAATGATGTCCTTCGTCAACCCCTTCCAACTGGCCTTCTGGATCGGCATCGGTAGTTCGGCCATCGTGACCATAATCCCGGACCCGCAGCTCACGGACTTCCTGGTCTTCTACACCGGATACATAACTGGAGCGGTGCTCTGGGGTATAGCGTATTCGGCGCTCATCGGCTACGGCCGACGCTACGTCACGGCAAAACTGTTTAGGAGAATAAGCTTGGTCTGCGCCCTGGTGCTGCTGTATTTCGTGGTGACCCTGCTGTGGAGCACGTTCGTCGTATGATCAGTGTGTGAAGTAGGCGATCATCTTCGGCGAGGTCTTCTCCACCTTCGCGAAGCCGAAGCGCTCGAACTGCACGACCTTCCCCTCCTCTTCCTTGGGCATGTTCTCCACGAAGCCGTCCTTCGATTCGCCGGTGGGCATGATGACCGAGGCGGGCGTGCAGTTGTCCGGCACCCAGTGGATGATCTTGAAGCCCTCCTTCAGCACCGAGAGGTCGTTGCCGAGATAGAGCGCTTTTCCGGAGCGGAACTCCACGTTGCCCAGGTCCTTCAAGCGGACCTTCCCGGCCTCCATGGCGTTGTTCAGGTCCTTCTCCACCACGTGGACGATTATGGGGGCGTTCAGTTGGTACTCCCGGTTCCCCAGCTCCGGTTGGCCAGGGTGTCTCGGGGCCCTGGAATGCAGTTCCTGTACACCGCAGATCTGTAATGGAACAGGGTCCCAGACGAAGAAGTAACGGTTAGCGTTCTTGTCCACCAGGTCCTTGTTGTACGCGTACAGGTTGTCCCAGGAGAACTCGATGTCCGTCTCCTTGATGCCGCAGTCGGTCCAGAAGTGGCGTATGGCCTCTGGTCGGAAACCGCGCTTGGCCAATGCCCTAACCGTTCCTAGACGGACGTCGTCCCAACCGCTGTACTCGCCGGACCTTATGCCTTTACCGACGGTGGAGGTCTTCAGTATGGCGTCGGGGACGGAAACGAGACCGTAATGGGTGTAATGGGGCTGCTTCCAGCCGAAGTACTTGAAGATGTACTCCTGGCGCATAGTGTTGTTCAAATGGTCCTTGCCCCGCAGGACGTGGGTCAGGCCGAGGAAATGATCGTCCACGGCTACGCTGAAGTTCATCAGGGGGTACAGGCAGTACTTCGAACCCTTCAGGGGGTGCGGCGTTGAGGTGACGATGCGCAACCCCACGAAATCCCTTATGGCCGGGTTGGGGTGCTTGAGGTCGGTCTTGACCACGAAGACGGCCTTCTCCTCCTCGTAATGACCGGCCAGCATCTTCTCGAACTTCTCCATCGTCGTCGCCACGTCCTCGTCGTGGTGCGGGCAGGGCAAGCATTTTTCCTTCAGTCCCCGCCATTCCTCCACCGGGCAGGTGCAGACGTAGGCCTTGCCCATCTCGATGAGCTTTTTGGCCACGTCGTAGTACAGCTCGAAGCGGTCGCTCTGGACCACCGTCTGGTGCACTTTGACGCCTAACCAATCCAGGTCCTCCGGGATCATGTCGTAGGCGTTCGGATCTATCTTGTCCGGGTTGGTGTCCTCGATGCGGTTGATAAACTTACCATCATAGTTCTTGCAATAATCATCATTGAGTATGGCGACGCGGGTGTGCCCCAGATGCAGCGGTCCGGATGGTCCTGGGGCGAAGCGCATCACTACCTTTCCGCGTACCATGTTCGGCAGCTCGGGCAGACCGACGCGTCTCTCGGTCTTTTCCCGCATGAGCATGGACGAATCGATGCCCTCCAGCTCCTTGTGCTGCGCCTCGGGTGCCATGGAGTTGACCTGCTCCACTATCGAGGCGATTAACGGCAGCACCTCCTGGACCTTGGAACGCAGCTCCGGCGATTCGGCCAGCACCTTGCCCTGTACCGCTTTGGGGGTGGCCTTCCCCGCGTAAAGCACAGCGTTCTGCAGGGCGTACTTCCTGATGGTCGCCTCCAGGTCGTTCTCGGACATCGTCCGGCGATATCTCCCTCTTGTTTTTTAACTTTCGTTGCCACCCCAGGGGCGCATTGGTTATATCATGGGACGGTAATTATCGCTCATGGCCGTCCAAAGCCACCTGGACCGGATGAAGGACGTGAAGGTAGTCGATAGCAAGGTGCCGATCGAGATCGAGCCGACCCGCATCCTCATGGCCGACCAGAGGCGCCCCGTTCTGTTCGAGGACCTGAACGGCATGAAGGCCGCCGGCAACCTGTGGAGCGAGAGGGACCGCATCACCGAGGCGCTAGGATTGCCGAAGGACGGATTGACCAAGGCGCTGCTGCAGGCGCTGTCCTCCCCGAAACCGGTGGAAGAGGTCAAGAAGGCCAAGTTCGAAGAGGCGATCGAGGACAAGTTCGACCTGCGCAAGTTGCCGATACCGAAGTACTATCCCGAGGACGGCGGAAGGTACGTCACCGCCGGCGTGGCCATCGCCGAGTACGAGGGAAAGATAAACGTCTCCTTCCACCGACTCATGCTCATCGGGAAGGACAGGTTCGCCATACGATTGGTACCTCGCCACCTGTTCACCATGCACAAGATGGCCATGGAAAAGGGGCAGGACCTCAAGGTCGCTTTCGTCGTGGGCACCTGCCCATCCGTTCTATTGGCCGGGGCCACGTCCGCCGATTACGAGTTCAACGAGCTGGAGATGGCCAGCGCGCTCCGTCACATCGGGCTGAAGGAAGGGCTGAAGGTCCGCCGCACCAAGTACGGCATTCCGGTGCCGACCGACGCCGATTACGTCTTCGAGGGACGCCTGACGTCCGAGACGACCGACGAGGGGCCGTTCGTGGACATCACCGGCACCTACGACGCGGTGCGCAAGCAGCCAGTGTTCGTCGTGGACCGCATGTATCATCGGAAAGACGCGGTGTTCCAGCTGGTGCTTTCCGGAGGGATCGAGCATTTCCTATTGATGGGGCTGCCACGCGAACCGGTGATCTTCCGGACCGTGCGACAGGCTGTGCCGCGCGTTCACGCCGTGCGCTTGACGGAAGGGAGCTGCTGCTGGCTGCATGGGGTCATCTCTATCACAAAGAACAAGGAGGGGGACGCCAACAACGCGGCCATGGCCGCCTTCGCCGGTCACCCGTCCATGAAGCAAGTCATCGTCGTGGACCAGGACATCGACATATTCGACGATAGGCAAGTGGAGTGGGCCGTGGCCACGCGCTTCCAGGCCTCCCGCGGACTGCTGGTCATACACAACGCCGCCGGTTCCTCGCTTGATCCGAGCACCGAGGGAACCACGTCCAAGGTGGCTATCGACGCCACGATGCCGTTAGGCGATCAGACCGGGTATCGCAAGGCGCAGCTAAATTGAGCTAAAAAGAACGTTAAATCAGCGGTGTCTGATAGGGCTGATAGTCTTTAGCGGCGTATAGTCTCCTCGCGCCCCTTGCCGATGCTGATTATCCTGACCGGTACCTTTGACCGCTTCTCGATGTACCCCAGGTACTGCCGCATCTCCTTGGGCAGCGCCTCGTAACCGCCGCGGACGATCTCCATGGTCTCCTCGGGCTTCCAACCCTTCCAGCCGTTCAATTCATCGTAGACCGGGACGGCCCTCTCCAGCATCCTGATGTTGCCCGGGAAATGCTCGACGTGCTTCCCGTCGATCTCATAGGCCACGGCGACCTTGATCTTCTTCAGGCCATTCATCACGTCCAGCTTGGTCACGGCGAACTGCGTCAATCCGTTCAAGCGGGCGGCGTGCTCCACGACCAGCAGATCGAGCCAGCCGCATCGGCGCGCCCTTCCGGTGGTGGTACCGAACTCCCCTCCAACGTTCAGGAGCATCTCACCAGTGGCGTCGTGCAGCTCCGTGGGGAACGGTCCCGCGCCCACGCGGGTGGTGTACGCTTTGAGCACGCCCATGATCTCGTCCACGCGCTTCGGCCCAACTCCTGCGCCGGTGCATATGGCCCCGGCCACGCAATTGGAGGAGGTGACATAAGGATACGTCCCATGGTCGATGTCCAGCATGGTGCCCTGGGCGCCCTCGAACAGCACGTTCTTCTTCTGGTCCAGAGCTTCGTTGATCAGCACCGAGGTGTCGGTGATGAACTTGCCGTACTTCTTGCCATAGGAGAGCAGCTCGGAGAGCAGCTCCTCCCGGTTCTGGGCCAGCCGCACCTCCAACATCTCCATGGTCCTGAGCTTCAGGGGCATGACGGTGTCCAGGCGTTCTTCCAACAGCTCGGGGTCCAATAGATCCCCCATCCTGATGCCGCTGCGGGCGATTTTGTCCGAGTAGCAGGGGCCGATGCCCTTGCCGGTCGTCCCCACGCCTTTCTTTCCCCGGATGCGTTCCTCCGCACCATCGAGAAGGCGGTGCCAGTTGAGGATGATATTAGCTCTATCGGAGATCTGCAGCCCTTCCACGGAGCGCCCGCGGGACTCCACCTCAGCTATCTCGCGGTCCAGGGAGAGCAGGTCCACGATGACCCCGTTACCGATGACGTTGATGACGCCCTTGCGGACGATGCCAGAAGGAAGTATATGCAAAGCGAAGACCTCTTCACCCACCTTGATGGTGTGCCCGGCGTTGGACCCGCCCTGGTAGCGCACGACCATGTCCGCACGCCCAGCTTCATAATCAGTGATCTTGCCCTTGCCCTCGTCTCCCCACTGGGCCCCAATGACCGCTATGCTCGGCAACCTGTCACCGATTCGCAAAACCAGCCAAGATAGATAAAGGCTTCTTCCTCACCGCCATCAGCCTTAACGGGGCAATAGCGCTCTCGAACGTAGAATCCACTCGACATACTCAAATACTATTCAAAACCGTGCAAAACCGGGGAAGAGCGTGTGTCATGAGGAATGGACACGCGGAGGTCGGGTATAGTGTCAACTAAAAGGATATTGACGACCCCCGAGGAGCGTCGCGGGGTCATGTTCGGTATTATGATGGGGCTGGCCTGGTTCCTGGTCGGCAATTTCCTTCTGGTCGCGGCAATCTTCGACGCGCAGACACAGGAGGACTTCTACACACCATTCTTCGTATGGGTGTCCTTTGGCCCCCTCCTAACATTCATCTTCCTGGGAAGGCACATCATGCGCTTCGAGCTGCGCATGGTAACCGGTTCGCTGAGCAACATCAGCAACGCCATGATCTCCGCCGTCTCTTTCCTCACCTAGGCGGTGGTGCTGCTGGTGTGGGACAGCTTCCTCAGTGAGCTCTTTGTGGAACTGGGGATCGCCTGCGGGCTATTCTTCAACTATGTAGTTCTAGTGGTGTCCAACCGCAAGCTGGTCATGTGATCCACCGAGTCCTGTCAGCTCAGCATATGGAACGGAAGGTTTCCAGCACTTCCTCGAGCGGCCGGTCGGTGCGGAAGCCTGTGGGAGAGAAGTTTGTGCGAGAGACGTGGCCGATGGAGCCCATGGCCGTCAGCAGCTCGTCCCTTCCGGGCGGGGACAGCTTGAGCATGGCGGTAATCTCGTTCGTCTCGTAGTAGAACGGTACGTCCAGCTCTTCCTTCCATATGTCGAAGTGCTGCTTCGTGCGCTCCTGGCACTCCAACCCTTCCGGCACCTGCACCTCAGCGACGGCGTCCTTGTCTAGCAGCGGTCCCAGCCAGAGCGGGCCGATCTTCCCCTCGCCCACCTTCCTTTCGCCCGTGGTCCGGTCGTAGGACATGAACCCCAATTGTTCCAGGGAAGTGTCTGCCAGCCCCGCACCATCCTTGACCCTCAGGAACAGGCGAAAGTAGTGGTCCGCGTAATAGCAGAGCAGAGGCGTCACACCCTTGTCCTCCTGCGCCGCCATGCGCACGATCGTCCCTATCATTATGCGAAGGCCGCTCTCGTGCAGGAAGGGGTTCCGCTGGCTGTTGGCCATGTACCGTCGGCGGCATTTCCCTGGATGCGTACCTGATAATGACGCGGTGTCCGTGGCCGTTACTGCTAAGATGCCTTTCCGGGTCATTCCCTGCAAGGCCGCAGGCACGAAAGGTATGGGCGTGCCGAACGGATCAAGATCGACGTAGTCGAAGATCTCGTTCGCCAGCAGGCATCTCAAGTCGGCGTTGGACACCTCGGCGTTCTCCAGTCCGTTCCGCCGGATGTTCTCGGATATGTATTCGCAAGCTAAGGAGTCCCTGTCATTGATGATGAATCGATAATCGCCGGCAGCTTCGTGACATATTCTTATTCCGCGAGCTCCGGTCGCGGCCATGGCGTCCAGGCCTTTGCGGGGTTTGATGGCGGAACGGAACATGGTCACGGAGACGTCACGGTTGAAGGCCATCTGCTTGTTAAAGAAGACGCGTCCTTGGACCTTCCCCGGTCCCTTCTCCGAGATCGCCAGAGGCACCAATAGCTCGGTGCTCCCCTCCTTGATGGTTGAACCTTCCAAATTCACAACAGCTCGCCCTTCAGCAGCTTCATAATCTTGTAGGGCAAAAGGTTTCTGTTTATCGGCGTGACCTCCAAGATGCGCACGTCGTCCCGCCGTCTGATGTCCTGGAGCAATGGGTTCCTTGATTTCTTATGCAAAGTGAGCAGCATGGGCTTCTCGGTCTTCAGGGCCTCTTTGACCGTGTCCCGGAACTGCTCGCTCTCCACCTCGATCTTGCCGACCTCGTCGATGACGATGATGTCCGCCTTCTCCACGGCGTTGACCAGGGCCTGCACGCCTATCTTCTGCAAAACCTCGAGGTCTATGCCGTACTTGCCCACCATGAACTTGCTCTGGATGTCCGTGGCCGCCAGAACGCCTTTCTCCTTGGTCATCCAATCGATGACATAGAGGCCATTCCTCTTTTTGTTGTCCAAGATCGGTTCGGTGATCATGCCGCCGACGACGTGACCTTCCTCCTCTAACATCTTGATGACCTGTATGAGGGTGTTGGTCTTGCCCGCGCTCGGAAGCCCAGTAATCCCGATCTTGATATTGTTCATCAATTTCACCGGTGGTTATGCATCGTTTTGGCTCGATGCGATAGAAGCCCTATATGGGAATCCAAGCTTAATTACCTTTGCTGATTGACGTAAGTCTGGGTATAGATCTTGAACGCCTTTAATAAATATAAATGACTGGATAAATGGCTATTCGATGTCCTTGACGTACATCAAAGGGTAGCGCAGGTCGGACTTGAAGTCCATGCCCGCGATGACGGTCGTGCTCCCGACGGTGACGGTCAGCTCCACGTTGAGCATGTTCCCGGTGAGCGTCTGATAATCGAACTCGTCCTTCTTCTTGCGCAATACCTCGCGGGATATGGACACCTTGACGTCCTTCACGAAGGGCTGCACCCGCACCCCGTCCTCGATGGCCTTCTCCAGTATCTCCACGTTGGCTGCGGCGACAGGCGTGCCTACGAACTGGTGGTATATCGTCCCCAGCTTGATGCCGGCCTCGAAGACCGCCCTCTCCCGCTCGCTGCAGTTGAAGTACCTGGTAGCCAGCTCCTCTCGCCTGCTCGTCATCTTAATCGGACCTCAATACGCTGAAACGATTTATTCTTGTTGGATTGACCAAAACCGTTATGTGCTTCTTGCTGCGATAGGCGACTCAGGAGAATCATCATGGAGCAAGCCAAGAGATACGAGTTGCCAAAGCTCGTCTATGGATACAAGGACCTCGCCCCCTTCCTGAGCGAGGAGCAGCTAACCGTCCACCACACCAAGCACCACGCCGCCTACGTGAACGCCGCCAACGCAATACTGGACAAGATGGACAAGGCCCGGACGGAGAATGCCGACCTGGACTGGAAGGCGGTCGCCAAGGACCTTTCCTTCCAGGTGGGAGGACACTATCTGCACTCCGTATTCTGGGAGACCCTGGCCCCCGCCGGAAAGGGCGGAGAGCCGAAGGGAAAGTTGAAGGAGGAGCTGGTCAAGGAGTTCGGTTCCATCGACCGCTTCAAGAAGGAGTTCACCGCCGCGGCCGCCAGCGCTGAGGGCTCCGGGTGGGCCGTGCTGGTCTACTGCATGGCCTTGCACAAGCCCATCATCATGCAGGTGGAGAAGCACAACGTGAACGCCATCCCCGGGTTCCGCGTCCTCATGGACCTGGACGTCTGGGAGCACGCCTACTACATCGACTACAAGAACCTGCGGCCGAAGTACGTGGAGGCGTTCTGGAACCACGTCAACTGGGACGCGGTCGGCCATAAGCTGGACGCCATGCTGAAGTAGGACTAACTTTCTTCCACCCTCCGCTGCAGGCGTTCCACCGTGAACGTCAGCCAGCGCGAGGGTACCTTCTTCTGACAGAAATCGAAGTCCTTCCAGCTGGTCCACACGGACTCGGGCGTGTATCGTCCGTCCTGATCCTTCTTGCCCTCGATCACGGAGAGCATGTCCCTGAACCGTTCGTCCCTGAGGACCCATGGATAATGGCTCAGCGTCTCCGCCACGCTCAGGACGTCATACCACACAAAGGGCAGCTTCAGCTTCCTGAAGTCCGTGCCCATGAAGAACATGTAGGGATGCCTTTCCCGGCTGTCCTCCCAAAGCGAGAGCAGTGATCCAGTGATGCTCTTTGCCAATTCCTCGCTCCCCTTTCGGTCCAGCTGGGCGATGGCCTTGAGCGTGTAGAGGCTGGCCAGCGGACAAGGGTCGTCCTTCCGGCCGGGTCCGCGGAAGCTGCCCAGCTCCGGGGATACCCGGCAGGGCATGCCGTTGTCCCTGGACATGGACGATAATGTCCTCATTCCCTCTTTTCCATCGAAGGAGGGAAAGCAGCGGGACATCGAATATAGGACCAAAGGCGTATCGCACAAGGACCAGGCCAGTTCCGTCTCCCCGGAACCGCCGAAATGGACCGGCGTTCTATTGGGAAAGCGGGGCAGGCCGTTCACCATCGAAGACTCGAGCGATCTCAAGAGACGGTCGCCACCGGCGCTCTCAAGGTCCACCCTCAGGTCGGCAAGGAAGGCGAACTTGTGCAACGGATGTCCGGCCGATTTATGGTTCGAAATGAACGGCCAGGGCCAGTTAGTCACCTCATTGATGATGCTCCTTATCCTGGGATCGTCAACGATGCGCGCGGTGTCGGTCCTTTCCCCTAGCACGTCCCTTCTCACCACGGACGCCAATACAGGATCTCCTTCCAGGTACCATTCCAGGTTGCCCGAGCGAGCGTTCATCCTGTTTACCATGACCTGCCAGGATGAAAATCGTTTCGCCGACCTACGCCAATTTCTGTCGCTGGTCGCGTAGATATTTATACGGAACTCCTCATGAGAGGCCGAAATGAACGCCGCGGAACGCATCCAGGAGCTGAAGGCGCAGCGCAAGGCCATCATCCTGGCGCACAACTACCAGCCGCCAGAGGTGCAGGACATCGCCGATTACGTGGGCGACTCCCTAGGCCTATCCCAGCAGGCGGCCAGCACCGACGCTGAGGTCATCATATTCTGCGGCGTGGACTTCATGGCCGAGAGCGCCAAGATCCTCTCGCCGGGCAAGAAGGTCATACTGCCGGAATCAGAGGCCACGTGTCCCATGTCCGCCATGTGCACCGACCTCGAGCTCGCTCCGATAAAGGAGAAATATCCGGAGGCGGCCATCGTGGCCTACGTGAACACGTCGGCAGCGGTCAAGGTCCTCGCGGACGTTTGTTGTACATCATCCAACGCCGTCAAGGTCGTAGGGAAGATGCCGCAGAAGCAGATAATCTTCGTCCCCGACCGGAACCTGGGCGCCTACGTGCAACGTTTCCACCCGGACAAGGAGATACTGCTCTGGCCCGGTTACTGCCCGACGCACCACGACATATCGGTGCAGGACCTGAAAGAGCTGAAGCGACAGCACCCCCAGGCCAAGCTAATGGTGCACCCGGAGTGCACCCCCGAGGTGATCGACCTAGCCGATCACGTATCCTCCACCGAAGGCATGATAAAATACGCCAGGATGAACGAGGCCAAGGAGTTCATCGTCGGCACGGAGGTGGACATGACCTACCGCCTGAGCAAGGTCGCCCCGGACAAGAAGTTCATCCCCATTCCCACAGCGATCTGCTCGAACATGAAGCGGACGACCGTCTCATCGCTCATCAAGGCCCTGGAGACCTTGTCCCCGGAGATAACCCTGTCACCAGAGATCATCGAGGCGGCCAGGAAGCCCTTGGAGCGCATGATGGAGATAGGCCGCGGGGATTGATTTTTAAAAAATAGATGCACTTATAGCAGACCGTTCAAAGCATCGTAGATGAACATCAGGGCGAAGACCACCATGAGCACGCCGGAACCGGCGATGACCCGCTGATGCCAGGTGGTGCTCCACTTCCCCTTGGTGTCGAATATGGTCATGCCCACGAACCCCTCCCACAGGAAGTCGCAGACGATGTGGGTGACGATGAACAGAGGCAGCATCCACAGCCCGAAGGAGATCGCCGTGGTGGTCAGGGCGGCGCCCACCGTGGCCCACCAGATAAGCCATCCAGGATTGGAAGCGGTGGTCATCACTCCGGCCCAGAAAGGATTGGTGTACTTCAGGTCGCAGCTGGCGAGCACTTCCTTGCGTTTGCGCACCATGTCGTAGCCCATGTAGAGCAACAACGCTCCGCCCAGGAGGCCGATGACGGCGAAAACGAAATCGTCCCGGAGGAACATGGAGAGACCAAAATAGATGGCCACGATGGTCGGTATCTCCACACAGGCATGGCCGAGGGCGATCTTCCAGCCCGACAACCTTTCCTTGAAGCCGAGGGCGATGGTCACGGCGAAGACCGGTCCAGGCATGAGCACTCCGGAGAGGGAGATGATGGCGACGGATCCCAGGAAGAAAAGGGCGGAGTCCAAGCCATCACCTCAGATGTACCATTCCACGGTCAGATTGATGTATTCGTCCGGGGACATCTCCCGCAGGACGGCGTTCTCCACGTCGATTATGGAGACGCTGTGGATGCGGGAGTTCAGGATCTCCTCCAGGCTCACTGGCGGGTTCGTGTAGTACATGTCGCAGTAATGCTTCACCAGCTCCATCTCCTCCGCGCTGCGGTCCCGAGGCGGACGGGTGAAGAAGGGCATCAACGGCATGATATAGTGCGGCGGGGCGGCCAGGGAGAACTTGTGACAGTGATTGCTGTACCGGGCGATCTTGGAGGCGATCCTGGCCCGTATGTAATCCATGGGGTCCAGGGCGTGGGCCGGAGGCACGTACCCGGTCTCCACCTCCACGATCAACACGCCTTCCCCCTTCCGGGCGTAGACGTCGCAGCTCAGACCGGCGTCGATCATGTGCTCCAGGTCCACCTCGTACCCGTCGAGCACCAGATACTTGGCCACGACCATCTCGAGCACGGAGTGGTTGATCTTCAGCAGATTCATCTCCTTCAGGTCCAGCAGCCGCTGCTCCAGTTTGCGAAGGGACTCCTCGTATGGTCCGTCACAACCCGAGACCAGTTTGGTCATCAGCGTTTCAAGGTCCTGGGAGAACTTGTCCAAAAAGAAACCTCTGCTGGGTAAATCACGAGCTAATGTTTACCTTTTATGCTCCTTGCACACCACCAGGGTGAGGGTGGAGCGCACTCCCGGCAGCTCCCGGATCGTGGAGATGGTCCGGCTCATATCGTCCTCGCTGGAGGCCTGGACCTTGGCCACTATGTCGTAGACGCCGTAGACGATGTAGCACTCATGCACTGCGGATACCTGGCACAGGGAGTCCATGACCTTCCCTTCGGCGCCCATCTCGATGGTCATAGCCACGATTGCGCTGTTCATGATAATGCTATGAACCGAGGTTGAAATCAAACTTGCCGCCGTCTGATGAAGAAGGTGGACGACGGTAACGTAAGTCTCACTCCTCAGCCGAGGGCTGGAAGACGTCGGTTATGGTCCCGGTCTCGCAGGACACGCTGAAGCCGTATCCTTCCGAGGTTATCTCGTGGGCCACGCACAGGGAGTAAGGCACTCCCACGAAGCTGTCCTTCATCACATTTAGGGGCTGTTGGTTCATGTCATCCCTCTTTTACTATCGCGGAATTAGTGATTATAACCGGACGGGACATAACCATGCTGTTCGGCAATCCTCAGCGACCTGAGATTACTGTCTAATTTCAGACATTTAGCCGTCCCGCATTGAGAAACGTTTATTGCTGCACAGAAGGTAACCGCACTAGTCATTGGACCATTTATCGGATCGATGAAGAGAAGAGGGTCAGCTGATCCCCCGGGAGATGATGAACCCTATGAGTGCAGAGATCCCGGTCCAGGACCTCATTCCAACTTCTTGATGGTGATGTGCAGGCCGGGTGTCCGGTCGCACTCCCCGTAGCACTTGCCGGCGGTGATGCGCACGACCTGCGAATCGTCTGGAATGAGCACGTTGGTGATGCCGTCCAGAGCGGCTCGGATCAGCTTGTCCAGGTCCGGCCGCTTGGTGTTCATCTTCCATTTCCTAGGTTGGCTCTTCGGCTTGGTGAAGACGAAGTCCAAGGTCACCTCGTACGCCAGGCGGCGGTCGTCGGAGAAGAAGTTGATGGGGCGGAGCTCGTTAGCCCGCTGCGCCTCCGTGGCGATGCGGTTCCTCCACTTCTCGGTGTTGGCGTTGGTGTGAGTGGTCACGACCCGCTCCAGCTTCTTGATGTAGAAGGCCTTGGTGGACCCCTGCGGTACCGGCTCACCGGCCACGAAGAACCCTATGGTGCCATGGTCAAAATGGTCCTCATGGTAGCCGACGTACTCCATGGGCCCGGACTCATAGTCCTCAGCGTCCGCTCCTTCGAAAACCACGTGCATCCCAGAAGGGATATGAATACAGCAAGATTTATAATTTAGCTGCTAAGCTCAATCTACATCAAAGAAAAGGAATTATGGAAGGAGGTTCAGGGGACCAGTCGGTTGCGGTCCCTGGGGAATAGTATGGTCTCCCGGATGTTGTTGAGGCCCAGCATCTTCTGCACCATGCGCTCCACGCCCAACCCCCATCCGCCGTGCGATGGCATGCCGTAAGCGAAGGCGTTCAGGTAGAACTCGAAGGACTTGGGGTCCAGACCCTTCTTCTCCATCCTGGCCACCAGGCGGTCATAGCGGTGCTCGCGCTGCCCGCCGGAGGTTATCTCCTGCCCCTTGTAGTCCAGGTCGAAGGAATAGGAATACGGCGTGCCGTCCTTCTCCATGATGTAGAACGGCTTCGCCTCCTCGGGGTACTCGGCGATCCAGTACATCTCGTGGCCGTCCTGGGCCATGAGGTCCCCCAGCATCTTCTCCCCTTCGGTACCGAGGTCCTCACCCAGGTCGATCTTGAAGCCGGCGTCCTGCACTATACCGATGGCCTTCTCGTAGGGCACGATGGGGTAGGGCGCCTTGGGCACCACGACCTCGCTTCCCAGCATGGTCAGGGAACGTCCCGCCCTCTCCTTGACCTCGGAGATGACGAACTGGGTGCAGCCCTCGATCATGGCCATGACGTCGTTCTGCGAGTCTATGTGGGCCATCTCCCCGTCGAAGCTGATGAACTCGGAGACGTGCCGGGCGGTGTCCGATGGTTCCGCACGGAAGGCCGGGCCGATCTCGAACACCCGGTCCAGACCGGTGGACATCAGCATCTGCTTGTAGAGCTGTGGTGATTGCGCCAGGTAAGCGACCTTGCCGAAGTAGTCCACCTTAAACAGGGTAGAGCCACCCTCGGCCCCGGACGCCACCAGCTTGGGGGTGAAGACCTCCACGAAGCCGTTGTCGGCCAGGTACTCGTCGATGAGGCGTAGGGTGAGTGACTTGATCTCGAAGACCGCCCGCACTTCCGGTTTCCGAAGGTCGATATAACGGTGGTTGAAACGGGTCTCGAACTCCACGTACACCTTATCCACAACTCCCATGGGCAGCGGGGTCTGGGCGGAGCTAATTACTGTGACCGAGGACGGGACGATCTCGTAACCGGACTTCACCTGGGCGCTCGCCTTGACCGTTCCGGTCACCCGGACAACGGACTCCCTGGACAGTGATGTTATTGCTTGCATGACCTCCGGGGCGATCTTCTTCTTAGGCGCGGTGATCTGCACCACGCCGTAGCGGTCGCGCAGGATAAGGAAGGAGATGCCGCCGAGGTTGCGCACCTCCTGGGCCCAGCCTTCAACAGTGACCTCCTTGTCGTACTCGTTGGCGGTTATGGACCTGGAATCATAGAGCATGTGAACCATCCTTGACTGAATGGCTCGATAACGCCGCCGTTACATATAAGAATTGGCGGCGATGGTCTCCATCGCCAATCACGGAGGGCCAATCGAAAGCTTAAAGCCCGGTCCGAGAAAATGCCGTCCTATGCCTGTCAAGGTCACCATCGATCAGAGCGAATGCACCGGTTGCGGTATCTGTTACAACGACGAGTGCCCGGACGTCTTCATGGAAGGGGACGACGGCAACTCCAACATAAAGCAGATGTACCAGAAAGGGGACAAATCGGTCGGTGAGGTCCCGGACAGCTTGAAGAGTTGCGTCAAGAACGCCGAGGCTTCCTGCCCCTCCTCGTCCATCAAGGTGGAGTAGGCAACTTCACAAATCATTTCCCTGATTTTTTAACCGTCATTCGACGAAATCTGGGCATCAAACATTATATATCCATGCAGTAATTCTGAGAAACCAAGGTATGGGAATCTCATGTCTCAGAAGGTTACTGTCTCTGTCATAAAGGCTGACGTAGGCTCGGTCGCCGGACACTCCAAGCCGCACCCGAAGATGATGCGCATTTGCGAGGAGATACTCGCGGACGGAGTGAAGTCCGGGGTCATCAACGACTTCTACGTGACTCGGGTGGGTGACGACATCAACTTGTTCATGACCCACTTTAAGGGCGAGAACAACAAGGAAGTTCACGCCCTGGCCTGGTCTGCGTTCCAAGCCGCGGCCAAATTGGCCAAGGAGATGAAGATGTACGCCGCCGGTCAGGACATTCTGTCGGACGCCTTCAGCGGCAACATCCGTGGCATGGGCCCCGGGGCGGCCGAGGTCGAGTTCGTGGAGAGAGGCGCCGAGCCCATGGTGTTCTTCATGGCCGACAAGACCGAGCCGTCCGCCTACTCCATGCCGCTGTCCCGCATATTCATGGACCCCTTCACCACCACCGGTCTAGTAATAGACCCCCGGGCGCACGAGGGCTTCCGCTTCGAGATAGTGGACGTCATGGACTCCAAGAAGATAGTGATGTCCGCCCCTGAGGAATCTTATGATATCCTGAGCCTGTTGGGCGATACCAGCAGGTACGCCATCAAGCGGGTCATGAGCAAGGACAAGAACCTGGGCACCAGCGCCGTGGTCAGCACGGAGAAGCTGAACATCTGCGCCGGCAAGTACGTCGGAAAGGACGACCCCGTGGCCGTGGTCCGCGCCCAGAGCGGCTTCCCCGCCGTGGGCGAGATATTGCAGCCCTTCATGTTCCCCGCGCTCGTGGCAGGCTGGATGCGCGGCTCTCATTACGGTGCATGGTATCCCTGCACCGTGGCGGATTCCAGCCCCACTTATTTCGACGGACCGCCGCGGATCTGCGCTCTCGGGTTCCAGATCAGCAACGGTAAATTGCAGGGATGCGAGGACCCCGATGGACCTCTGGGCAAGAAGGAGCCGGTGGATTATTTCGCCGACACCGTCTGGGACGAGGCGCGCAGGAAGGCCGTCCGCGCCAGCATCTACATGCGCCAGCACGGACCATTCATGCCCTCCATCCTCGGTCCCGAGGAGATGGAATACACCACCCGCCCGGCCGTACTCAACAAGTTGAAGGACAGGATGGAGAAGATTGACTGAGCTCAAGACTCCGGTCATTGTCATCAACTTCAAGGTATATTCCGAGGTCGAGGGAACCGGGGCTTTGCGTCTGGCCAAAGAGTGCGAGACCGTGGCCAAGGAAAAGAAGGTCAACTTCGTGGTCTGTCCGCCCATGGTGGAGCTTTCCAAAGTGGCCTCCTCGGTCTCCATACCAGTTTTCTCGCAGCACGTCGACCCGAGAGCGCCTGGTTCCATCACCGGGTATGCATCCCCCCAGAGCGTGAAGGCCGCGGGGGCGAGAGGAACGCTAATCAACCACGCCGAGCACCGCATGAAGTTGGCTGAGGTCAAGGCAGCGGTGAACATGTGCAAGGAGAACGACCTGGTCAGCATCGTCTGCACCAAGGATGTCAGGACCTCCAGGTTGGTGGCCAGGTTCGCTCCGGACTTCATCGCCGTGGAGCCTCCAGAGCTGATCGGCGGCGACATCTCCGTGACCACCGCCGACCCCAAGATCGTCAGCGATACGGTGGCAGCGGTGAAGGGCGTCGACCCCAAGGTCAAGGTGTTGTGCGGCGCCGGGGTCAAGAACGGCAGGGACGTGGTCACGGCGATAGAACTGGGCGCCTCGGGCGTGCTCCTGGCCTCAGGAGTGGTCAAGGCCAAGGACGTCAAGGCCGTGCTCATGGACCTGGTCGCTAGCCTCTGAAGCCTGATTGCACTGCGTTCGCTCTTCTCATATCAATTCTATCGCGACCGCATGCGCATCTTTTCGGCGACCATTGTAACGGTCATGGTCCTCCTCCTCTGCCTTCCAACCCTGCCGGCAGCCTCGGCCGCGGACACGGCCCCTTCCACAGGCCAGGTGCTAATAACGCGGGTATGCCCCACCTATCCGGGCGAGTTCATCACCTTGACCAACTTCGGTTCGGCGGTAGACCTGAAAGGGTGGAGGCTGAGCGACGGCGAGGGCAGCGTGACGTTCAATTCATCCTTGGTTCTAACTGCCCATGCTAACCTTACATGGTGTCAATCACCGGAGAGGTTCGCGGCCCTGTACCCCGGGGAATCATATGTGGATGTGAACACCACCATCACCAAAGGGACCCTCAAGCTGGCCGATGCCGGGGACGATGTGACGCTATTCGGGCCGTCCGGTTCTGCCGCCGATTCCGTTTACTACGGGAGCGCTGAACCCGCTTCCCCTTGGCGTGGGACGTCGGTCCCGTGCAAGAAAGGGGAGATGCTGGTGCGGACGGACGAGGCCATCGACCGCAACTCCTGGTCCTCCGACATACCTGGCGTCTACTCGCTTAGCACCGGAACGGTGTCCGTCGAGGCCACCCCCATCCTGTACCCGGACGACGGGCTCACCTCCTTGGTCAGGGAGATCGACCGGTCCGAGGCGTCCGTGCATCTGACGGCATACATCCTTGAGAACTGGACCATAGCCCGTCACCTGTCCATGGCCGAGGCCCGAGGGGTGCAGGTCACCTTGCTGTTAGAGGGGCAGCCAGTAGGTGGGATCTCCAACAACGGGGCAGCTCTGGTCTATTACCTTGACGAGGCCGGCGTGGAGGTGGCCGTCATGCGCTCCAGTGATAGCTTCCGTCGTTACGATTATCTGCACGCCAAGTATGCTGTGTTCGATGAGAGGCGGCTTCTGGTGAGCTCGGAGAACATGGCCGATTCGAGCTTCGAGAGCAACCGAGGTTGGGCGGTCGTCGTTGAATCACCTGAACTGTCATGTTACGCTCTGTCGATCTTCCAAAGAGATGCCGCTGGAACGGGAGTGGACATATTCCCGTTGGAACTCAGCGTCGCCTATCAGGAAGGAAGTCCGGGAAGGTCATTGTCGTACGACAGCGAGGTCCGACCGAGCGTACCGGCCTCAGCCTCCCTGATGTCATCCCCGGACAAGATAGGGGAGATAATGGAGAATCTGTTCATCAGGGCTCAGCACCGCATACTCGTGCAGCAGATGCGCATCGACGAGGATTGGCTGGAAGGGAACGACATCATGGACGCGCTGCTCCTGGCCGCGGAGCGCGGAGTGGAAGTGAAAGTGCTACTGGATGCCGGTATGGGCACCGAAGAGTCCAACGAGGAGGTGGTGGAGGCCCTCAATTCCCTGTCGGTAAGCAACGGATGGGATCTGGAGGCCCGCCTGACCAGCGATCAGTCCCCTTTCGACCGCATGCATAACAAAGGGGTCATCGTCGACGACACGGTGCTGGTGGGCAGCGCCAACTGGGTGGACAACTCCATGTGGCAGAACCGGGAGATGGCCATGATGCTGACGTCCGCAGAGCTGACCGAGACCTTCTCCCAATGGTTCCACGAGGATTGGCTGGGGGACGCCCTGCCCCCGGACATTGTCCTTCCTTGGCGTTATC
Organism: Methanomassiliicoccales archaeon; assembly: GCA_026394395.1. Taxonomy (NCBI): domain Archaea; kingdom Methanobacteriati; phylum Thermoplasmatota; class Thermoplasmata; order Methanomassiliicoccales; species Methanomassiliicoccales archaeon. The sequence continues at coordinate 135,658 of JAPKYK010000003.1, read as the reverse complement.
TTGAGGTTTCTGATGGCGAGGCGGTGATACTTGATGCGACGTCCTGCTCCGATCCCTCGGGAATCTCGGATTTCGCCTGGGACCTTGACGCGGACGGCCTTCCAGACGTCCACGGACCGCTGCAGGCCATCGCCCTGCCCGAGGGGGAGCATGTACTTACCTTGACCGTCACGGACGCTCTGGGAAATCAGGCCAACACCACGCTGACCGTGGTCGTGGCTAAGGGCGCTGACGGCATTCCCTCGGCCTTGCTCTACCTCCCCATACCGGTATTGGGTTTGCTCCTTCTGCTCGGCCGCAGAGGTAAAAGGGTTAAGTAATGAATAGGAGGATTGGCCGCCGTTGCTGATCCGATACTATCAAAGCCGGGACCTGCCCGGCATTTGCCAGCTGGCCGCAGATTCGTTGCGGGAGCGTTACGACCCCAGCCTCTTCTGGCAGCTGGTGCCTTATTGGCCAGAGGGCCTAATCGTCATGGAGGACATGGGACGTATTGTCGGCTTCGTCTTCGGGATTATGAGCGGACAGCAGCAGGCTCGAGTGCTCATGCTGGCCATCTCCAAACCATATCAAGGCGGGGGTCTAGGTACATTGTTGACGCAGGAGTTCTTCCGGGAGTGCGGGAAAAAGGGGATAAGGCAGATATCGCTCGAGGTCCGGGTCAGCAATCATTCGGCGATGCATTTCTACGAACGCCTGGGGTTCTTCAGCGTGCGCCGGGCCACGCACTATTACTCCGACGGCGAGGATGGCATCTTCATGATGCGCTACCTCTAATGGAACATGGAGTCCTTGGTCTCGTTCCAGAAATAGTAAGGTGATTTCTCCTTTTGGGCCGAGGATATGTCCGTTCCCAGCCCTTTTGTATAGGAGCCGTAGCGGTCCTTTATCTGCTCTTCAGCGGTCTTGCTGCGCTCCACCGCCTTAGCGATGTGCCCGGCGTTCATCAGCTCGGCACCGTCGCCTACGGCCAGATCGCCGGCGGCGCGGATGAGCCCTCCTAGCTCCCTTAACCTGAGGGTAAGGGCGTTGTTGATGCCGTCCACCTTCACCGCCCTGACCCGAGCTTCCTTTATTATCGCCTCTATGGCCGAGGCGTCGGCGTGCGGTATGCGCCCGTCGGAAGTGATCTCCTGAGCGATAAACTGCACCAGCTTCCCGCGGTTCTCTGGCGTGTCGGGCATGGCAGTGTTCACCAGCACCTCGTAGCCGTTGCCGCAGATCCGGGAGCGCAAAGGAGACAGTACCTGTTCGAGGTCCTGAATGTTGCACGCACCCACGAAAATGAAATTGCAGGGAACGTTCTCCACTTTGACGCTAGCTCCGGAACTTTGCGGGTTCCGTCCGGAGATGGGAAAGCGGCGCTCCTGCATGGCAGTTAGAATGAACCTTTGAATGTGGCCGAGGTGCGGCAGCTCGTCGACGAACAGCACGCCCTCATGTGCCTCGTGAATAGCTCCAGGAACCACCCTGTCATACGGCTGCGTGCCCAGTTGGGCATGACCTCCGTAAGGATCGTGGCGAACATCGCCCAGTAGCTCCGTCTCGGACGACCCGGTAGCAAGAACGAACGGGTTGCGGTCCAGGCGGACGATGACCTTGCGCGGGGATTGACGTTCCCAGTCCCGACGCTTCTCGAGGGCCTCTTGGTCCAACACCCGGATCATCTCCCCGCATCTTTCGAAGACGACCACTTCCTCCTTGCCGAAGCGAGTGCGGGTGGTAGTTACGCGTTCCTTCCCAGCCGATCCGGCCATTCCGGTCACGTTCATCTGCTCGAACAGTCCGGTCATCAGGTCCCCAAAGGGATTGTTGGGGGTGGAATCAGTACCCTTGGGCTTTTGGCATTTGGCGCAGGTGCGCTCTTTCGGAGAAGAATAGGTGCCGCAGTTGCGACATCTGTATCCCAAACGCTCGGCCACGTTCACCGGGGCGTTCTTCGGTTCGATAAGCTCCCCCTCGGCGAACTCCTTGGACTTCGATTCGTTGCGGACCTCGTCCTCGTTCTTGACCTCGACGAAAGGCCGTTCGGGGTTCTCCGGGTTGTGCACCACCCTGATCTCCTGGGTGGGGCGGGAAAGGTGCAGCGCCAAGGCCTGCGCGATCATGGACTTGCCCGTTCCCGGGGGTCCGACCAGCAACAGGTGCCGGCGCTGCTTTGCAGCGATGCGGGCCAAGGTGACGGCCTCGTCCTGTCCGATCACCCTTTGCAAAGGGTCGGCGGGGATGGCCACCTGGGCGGTGCTCTCTACACCGCGCCAGTCCACCTTGTCCGTCTCGCTCATGTTCAGTTCAGGTCGTCCTTGGACCAGACCTCGGTCCCGGTCGGCTGCTTGGTTATGTTGCCCATCTTGGTGCCGACGATGGTCCCGATCTTCAGGTCAGAGGCCAGGTCCAGTATCCTCTGGGTTATGATGCCGTCGAAGACGACCGCGGACACCGGTTCCTTTTCCTCCTTCAGGGTGTTGACCAGCTCCTTAACTGCCACTTCCTTGGACACGCCGCCGGTGGCGTCGATTATGCGAGCCTTGGAGGAAGATGCCAGCTCATTGATCATTCCCTTGAACTTCTCCTGCGCCGCAGAAAGCTGCTTGCGGGAGACGGGCTTCCGCTCTTCCAACTCCTTCTCTTCTACGAAGGGCTTTTCCTGGCGATCGGCCCTGGGTTCCCTTTCCTGGCGGGGTTGTTCGGCCCTCGGCTCCCTTTCGGCCCGAGGCGCCTCGCGTTCGCGGCGATCCTGGCGATCGGCCCGGGGCTCGCGGTCGGACCGCTCCCGGCGCTCCTGCCTTTCCTGGCGGGGCTGCTCGAACCTCGGCTCCTTCTCGGGCAGAGGCTCGCGTTCCGGTCTGGATACGGATTCGTCCTTATCCTCCTTATCGCGATCGGCCTTCTCGGCCTTCTCGAAGCGCTCCAGTTTCTCTACCTTGTCCGCGCGCGGCTCCAGCCTCTTCTCCTTGTCCTTACCGTTGCCCTCGCCTTCCACACCGAACATCTCCATGAACTGGTCGCCGGGGATCTTGTTGCGCAGGCACTTCATGATCTGCTTCTGCGTCAGCTCCTCGACCTCATGGGCGCGTGGGGCGCGGGCCACGAAGTCAACTTCGGCCACCTGGAACAGCTCGCGCAGGATTAGCTCTCCGCCCCTATCGCCGTCGACGAAGGCGGTTATGACCCTCTCCTTGCTCAATTCCATGATGGTCTTGGGAACGTTCGTTCCCTCCACGGCTATGGCGTTCTTAATGCCCGACTTCAGCAGGTTGAGCACGTCGGAGCGGCCCTCCACCACGATGATGGCGTCGGACTCGGCCACGTTGGGGCCGGCCGGCAGATGGTCCTTGCCGTAGTAGGTTATTTCCTCTACCTGTACGGACTGGCGCACGCTCTCGGTGAGATCGATCCCGCTGGTCTTGGACTGCTTTATCAGTTCGGTAAGCAGCTCCCTGGCCCTCTCGATGATCTTCTCGCGCTTTACCACGCGTACGTCCTCGATGCTCTCCACGCTTATCTTGGCCTTGCACGGGCCCACCCTGTCGATGGTCTCCAGTGCCGAGGCCAGGATAACGGTCTCGACTTGATCTAAGCTAGATGGTATCAGTATCTGTCCTTCGGACTTGCCCTGCTTGGAGTGGACGTCCACCTCGATCCTGCCGATCCTGCCGCTCTTCTGCAGGTCCCTCAGGTCGAGCTCGTCGCCCAGCAACCCCTCGGTCTGTCCGAATATCGCTCCCACCACGTCCGGCTTCTCGACTATGCCGTCAGCGTTCAGCTTGGCCTTAACCAGGTACTTGGTGGTGCTTGGGTCAATGTTCATTGTGTCACCTCATTTAGGCCGAAAAAAGTATCCGCTCTCGTTTACCAATTGCAACTATACTCTCAGGACCATGACTTGGGCGGTCCTGAAAGTGGTTTCCATCCGCATCCCGGCCGCAGCTGGCCACGTAAGGAAATGATTATAGTGATCATGATATAGGAGAGCCCGGAGTCCTTTCCAGGCCTTGATTTAACATATCAGTTAAAATTACAGATGTTTATATACTTTGTGCCGTGGCGGCCGCCCACAGAGAATTCTGGTCCCCGAACCATCAACCGCCCGAGGCCACTTTGATGATGCGCAGGCGGTCGCCGGGGAAGACAAGCGCGTCCAGCGGCACCGGGGTCTTGCCCCGGACCACGATGTGCGCATCCGGGTATAGTCCCAACGAATCGAGCATCGCCTCTACGGTGCACCCTTCCGGCAACTGCATGACGCTCTCCTTACGGCCGATCTCCACCGTGAGCTCGATCTCGCTCATATGTCACCGCTCAAGCGCTCCGTCGAATTAATCTTTTCTGACGGTGGAATCGTAAAACCGTCAAGATTGAAATACGAGTACGGAAATGCCCAAACGGGCCAAGGTAGCCTAGTCCGGAAAGGCGGTAGCCTCGAATCGGCCCCCGGGCCGAAGGGACAGCTACTGACTTCACGTCTCGGGAGTTCAAATCTCCTCCTTGGCGCCATTCCAATTCTCAGTAGATGCCTTTGAAGAAACCGGGGCCGAGCAATCTTTCCTGTATGTCGTTGGCGAACTCCTCAGACACGAGATAATAGTTCTTGCCGAACCCCTTGTTCATGAACTTCTCGTACTGAGCGTGCACCAGGGCATCGGTCTCCAGCTGTAGGCAGTTCTCGATGACCGGGAAGACCTGGTTCTCCTCCTCACTGATGTGCACGGTCATGTGGTCGACCAGCTCCCGAGCCTGCGACTCCAAGGTCGGTACGTTGCCCTCGTCGAGGGCCTTCAAGGCCTTGTGGATCATCTTACTGGCCTGGGCGTGCTCCTTCTTCAGGCGCTCCAGGGTCTCGGTCATCTTGGGACATTCCTCGGCCGCGGCCGGAAAGAGGAACTTCTCCTCCTTGGCGTGGTGAAAGAGGTCCAGGAACTGCTCCAGGAAGGAAATGGCCTCCCTGAACTCAGGCAGATGCTTGGCGACCCGGTGGGTGCGCACTACCTCGCCCATCACGTCCAGCACCTGTCTGACGATCCCGTGTTCGTATTGCAGTATGGTGACGGAGATCCTCATGATGGAAACAAAGTCTTCTTACCTTTTTATTGATTTTGACAGGAACGCTCAGTGCCCGTAGCCGTCCAGGTCGATAGCAATGCGCCGGTAGCCCAAAGGCTTCAGCTTAGAAGCAATGTCGTTATGGGCCTCGAACAAACGGGTCAGCTCCTCCGGGGCCACCTCGATCCGCGCCCAATACTCATGGTCCCTGACCCTGAGGTCCTTGAAATGGTACGAGGATAGGAGGTCCTCGGCCTTGTTGATACGGCGCAGCTGTTCCGAGGTGATGCGCACGTCGTGCGGGACCCGTGTCGCCAGGCAGGTGGTGCTCGGGGCGTTCCAGTTGGGCAGGCCTAGCTCCTTGAGCAAAGAGCGCACCTCTTCCTTGTTCAGCTTGGCCTCGACGAGGGGTGAGCGAATGTTCATCTCCAAGATCGCCGCTCTCCCCGGACGCACCTCCTTCAAGTCGTCCATCTGGCTACCCTCCAATATATGGATTATTCCCAGTTTTTGGCTCTCCTTCTTGATCTTTTGGAAGATGGTGTCCTTGCAGACATAGCAGCGGTCGTCCCAATTGCGCTTGAAGAGCTCATCGTTCACCGGATCGATCTTGAGGAGGACCACCTCCACCCCCAAGCTTTCGGCTATCTCCAAGGCCTTCCTCTGTTCGATAGGGAAGAATATCTCGCCAATGGCCATGAAGGTCGTGACCTCCGCCTTGGAATCAAGGGCGGCCTTCAGCAGAAGGGTGCTGTCCGTTCCTCCCGAGAACGCTATCGCTACCTTCTCCATTTTCTTGATGGATTCGACCAGCGTGTCGTATTTCTGCCTCGCCTCGCCCATTGCCATCTACCGGTGATGGGAACGACGTTATTTATTAAGAGCTTGCCTTATTATGTTCATATGCCCGGAAATCATTGCCGTCGGCGCGGGGGGCCGGGGCGGCCGATGAAACCTCGTTTCATCCAGGGCAGCTCCGATTTCGTAAGTTTCGCCCCCCGGGGAGGGACAGGGCGCGATCCGATACAACTTGAGCTGGACGAAATGGAAGCCGTACGGCTCGTCGACTACCTCGGTCTTAGCCAGGAAGAGGCCGCGACCAGCATGGGAGTGTCTCGCGGAACGGTGTGGAGGTGCGTGGACAGTGGACGGCGGAAGCTAGTGGCCATGGTGGTGGAGGGGCGACCTCTCACTGTTGGACGAGACTCGGAAGATGCAACAGGGAAAGACGATTAGGTAACCCTAAATTACTTATAATATTGTGATTATGCACAATATAGACGCCGTTAAGACATTGGTGTAAGGAGATGTATAAAATGCCGTACAAAGATGGAACTGGCCCGATGGGCGCCGGTCCGATCGGCCGGGGTATGGGTCCCTGCTACGCGGACGGTAGGACCTCCGGGATGGGCTTTGGAATTGGTCGCAGCCGCAGGGGCGGCTTTGGGGGTCGATGCTATCCAGCGGGAACATTGAAGGTCGACCAGCGCCAGACGCTCGAAATGGAAATGGAGATGCTGGAGAACCGCCTGAAGGTTCTCAAGGACCAGCTGTCAAGATCGGAGACCTACTCCCCATGAAGGTCGCTGTCACTTCCAGCGGGCCAGAGCCGGACTCCCTGATGGACGACCGATTGGGACGCTGCCCTTACTTCATGATATTGGACACGGTCAACGGGCAGATGGAATCGATCAAGAACACGGCCGCGGACGCCTCCAGCGGAGCGGGCACCAAGGCCATGCAGATCCTGGTGGACCAGGGGGTCAGTGTCATCATCACCGGCCGGGTAGGGCCGCATGCCACGGCCATGCTCGACGAGACCGACCTAGAGGCCGTCACCGGCATGTCCGGCAAGGTCCGGGATGTCCTCGATGATTTCAAAAAGAAGAGGGGTCTCTAACTCTTTCTTCACTTCTTTTTCAATCCAGTTTTAGTAAGATTCCGCTGCCCTTGCGCTCAACCGCACGCTTGCTTATCTCCTGCCACACGCGCTGGAACTCCAGAGCCGCGGGGGAGCGGGGGAACATAGAGGGCAATGGACGCATGGCCTTGATGGCCTGCAGCACCGAAGGATCGTAGGGTATCCTGCCGACTACCGTGACCTCGTGCGCATGGCAGCTCTCCTCGATGCGCTTGGTCATTCCTGGATGGAGGTCCCACTTGTTTATAGCCACGCATATCGGAATGGAGAAGTGATGGGCTAGTTCTACGAGCCGCAATAGGTCATGCTCCCCGGACTGGCTCGGTTCGGTTATGGCCAGGATCAGATCGACCCCAGCGATGCTGGCGATTGCAGGGCACCCTGTGCCTGGCGGGCCGTCGATGAGCACCATATCCAAACCATCCGACTCCGCAATGTTATCGGCCAGATGGCGCACCTCGGTGACCAGTTTCCCGCTGTTGGACTCGCCTGGTTGAAGCTCGGCGTATACCATGGGCCCCTTCTCAGTGTCCAGTATGAATATCTCCCCGGACTTCTGGCGGAAGAGCTCCACCGCCCCTTCCGGGCAGACCACCTTGCAGGCCCCGCATCCCTCGCAGTGAATATCATTAACGTGGAAATCGGATATGGCCCCGAACATGCAGCTGTCCTGGCAGCGCCCGCATTCGATGCACAGCTCGGAATCGATGCGCGCCTTCAACCCCCCACGGTAATCGCTCTTTTTAAGCAGCCTTCCCTTCATGGTCAGGGCCAGGTTGGCCGCGTCGACGTCGGTGTCGACCAGCACCAGTTCCTTTGAGTACCAGGCCATGGAAGCCACCGCGGTGGTCTTTCCCGTGCCTCCCTTCCCGCTCAGGACCGCTATCCGGATCATCGGCGCCGCCCCTTGATGTCCAGGAAAAGGTCTATCAACCTTCCTTTTATGTCAGGCAAGGCATCGAGCAACGTGCCACCGTTGGCGTAGCACTCGGCCACTCGGCGCTCGAACGGAATCCTCATGAGTATCGGCACTCCGGTTTCCTTGCATAATCGTTCTATCAGGCCATCGTCTTCGAATGAGCGGTTGATGAGCACCCCGCAGGGTACCCCCAGTCGTCGGCAGACGGTGATCATGGCCCGCAGGTCGTGCTCGCCAAAGGGGGTCGGTTCCGTTACGAGCAGAGCGAAGTCCGCCCCTTCAATGGATTCCACCGCCGGGCAGCTGGTGCCAGGTGGGCAATCGATGATGACCAGGTCGTCCTTCTCCTGTTTGATCCGGCGGATGATAGGGACCGCCAACGCTTCCCCGGTCAAAAGCTCGCCCGAACAGAAACGCATGAGCTTGGCCGTACCCAGATGAACCGTCCCCACCGGTCTTCCGGACATAGTGATAGCATCCTGCGGGCAGACCAGGCGGCAGACCCCGCAGCCGTGGCAGAGGTTGGGCATCAGCTTGACCTTCTTGCCCAGACGCACCATGGCCCCGAACTGGCAGCTCTCAACACATTTTCCGCAGACATTACATTTACCAATGTCCACCACCGGATAGGGCACCAGGACCTCCTCTCGGAAGCGGTATTCCGGCCGCAGGAACAGATGGGCGTTCGCCCCCTCCACGTCGCAGTCCAGGAACGTCAGCGGGCGGTCCAAGGCCAGTGCCAAGGCGCAGGCCACGGACGTCTTTCCCGTGCCCCCCTTACCGCTGGCCACCGCTATGATCATCAAACTCTCCTTAATGGCTGTGTTCCTGGCAGGCGTTGTCGTGGTCCGCCCGCGGCAGCTTGCCGGCCTTCCAGGCCTCGAGGGTGTCCTTGACCGTGCCTTGGGCGCCCACATGGACCTTCATCCCCAGGGAGGCCAGCATGTCCACGGCCTTAGGGCCGAGGCCCGAGCACAGAACGACCTGCACCCCTTCCTTGGCCAGCAGCTCAGGGGGCATGCCGACCCCGCCAAGATGCTCACTAGTGTTGTCCACGAAACGCAGATCGCCGCTCTCGGTGTCCACGATGGCGTAGGCCGGCACCTTTCCGAAATGCGCTCCGACCATTGCTGACATGCCCAAACGGTCCATGACTGGAACAGATACTTTCATGATTTGACCTCTATCTAAACGCCGTTCATAAGGTGCCCGGACTTAAAGCTAATCCCTGACCGTCCCGCATAACGGTAAAATACGCCCCCGCACCTCCCAGGTAACGATGAACGTCCGGGACGTCTTGGAAGAATATCGCCAGGGAAAGATCGACCTGCGCAGGGCGGAGCAGCTGCTGCGCATGGACTTCCTGGAGAGGGTGGGAGAGCACACTCTCTTCGATCACGCCCGCGAGGCCCGCCGGGGCATCCCCGAAGTGATCTGGGGAGAGAACAAATCCCCACAGATGGTGGCCGAGATAGTGCAGGTCGCCCTGCAGGACCGCGACGCCGTCCTGGTCTCCCGAGCCTCTCCTGAGCACCTAAAAGCCTTACAGGCGGCGGTCGGTCCGCAGCACCTTCACTACATCGAAGGCTCCCGGATGATCGTGGTGGACCGCAAGCCCGACCGCGAGAAGATAGGCAAGATAGGGATACTGACCGCCGGCAGCTCGGACATCGCCGTGGCCGAGGAGGCCAAGGCCATGGCCGAGGTCATGGGCTGCGAGGTGCTGACAGAATACGACGTTGGCGTGGCCGCCCTGCACCGATTCCTCGAGCCGTTGTCCAAGATGCTGGACCAGGGCGTGGACGCTCTGGTCGTAGTCGCCGGGATGGAAGGGGCGCTGCCCACCGTCGTCTCCGGCCTGGTCGACGTTCCAATAATCGGCGTGCCCACGTCCGTAGGTTACGGTTACGGAGGGAAGGGGGAGGCGGCCCTCATGGGCATGCTGCAGACCTGTTCTCCCGGACTGGTGGTGGTCAACATCGACAACGGGATCGCCGCCGGGGCCACGGCCGCCCTCATCAGCCTGCGTTGCCAGCGTCAGAGGTGAAATCACGGAGGTCCCTCGCCCGCTCATGCCCAGGGACGTCCTGGCGGCGCAGGCCTTGATGGCCAACACCTGGTCCCATCTGTTGAAGATGCAGACGGGCATGGATATCGCCTATCCCGTGCGTCCGGCCGTCTGGTACTCGGCGCGCATGGCGCACGAGCCCGGAGGATGCCTGTGCATAGAGGAGGACGGACGAATCGTGGCCACCGGGTTCTGCCTCAGCTGCGGCACGGTCGGTTGGATCGGTCCCATGGAGGTACATCCCTCCTACCAGGGACGGGGGTACGGCAGCGAGCTGCTGCTGTCTCTCGAGACCTACCTGGCAAGCAAGGGATGCAAGGTCGTGGGCCTGGAGACCATGAAGGATATCGCGAGGAACGTCTCCTTCTACGCCCAGGGCGGGTACGCCGAGAAGAACGACATGCTCTACATAGAGAAGGACTGGCTCGAAGGTCAGGACGCCGGAAGGCCGGAAGAAGGGCAGACCGATGCCAAGGAGGTCCGGCGGCTCGCCGGCACCATATTCCCAGGGTTCGATCCCTCCAAGGAGTTCCTGATCAGCGAAGAGACCAAAGCGGGCAAGACGCTCAGTTCCGAGGGCGCGGTCGCCCTGCTACTCACCGACCCTATATCCGGCTCGGGCAAGGCCTACCTGCGTACCCTGCTGTCCGAAAGCTATCAGCGTTTGAACGAGTCCCTGGACCTGGTGCAGAGGGCGGAAAGGGAGGCGCTGTGGTCCGGGGCCCGGTCGATATTTACCATAATATCCACGGATAGCGAGCTTCTGCCCTATCTCCTCCGCGGCGGGTACCGCCCCAAAGGTGTCGACGTACGCATGATGAAGGGCAGTTTCAACACCTCTCACAACTGCTCCATCATTTCCTGGTCAGGTTAAGGGTTTTTTAGTCATCACCACGGCCAATACGCTGCAGGTCATCCTTTATTCAATTCTCGGATACGACGGTCCTGAGCATGGTCAAAACTCCTTGCATGGGCGATAGCTCATTAAGAACCAGTTCCATTATGCCGCTCATGAACGACGAGGCTGAACAGGAGGAGCGGTTGCGCCGGGTGCTGGCCAGGGTGAAGGAGGAGTACGGTTTCATTCCCCTGGTGTCCGAGGTGATGTCGGAGCGTCCGGACATCTACCTGCCCTATTCCGAGATATCCAGCAACCTGTTCTTCAAACCCAAGCACATAGACCGGCGCACGGCGGAACTGGCGGCCATCTCCGCCGGGGCCTCCCTCGGCAGCGAGAACTGCCTGGGCGTACACATACCGCAAGCCATGAAATTGGGGGTGAACGAGGAGGCTATATTGGAAGCGATGCTCATCGGGGCTTTCATGAGCATGAACCGCAGCAACTCCATCGCCTTCCGCTGCCTCAAGAACGCCAAGGAAGGGAAGGAATGAAGCTCTCCGAAGGCAAGGTAGGCAGGGTTCTGGTCCTGCGCTTGGAGGAGGGCGAGATACTCCACGAGTGCGTGGAAAGGGCGGCCGCGGAGAAGGGCGTGCTACGAGCCACCGTTATCGCCATCGGAGGGGCCGACAAGGGCAGTAGGCTGATTGTTGGGCCGAAGGACGGTCGAGCCGAGAAGATTGAACCTATGCAGGCGCAACTGGCCGGGGAATCGGAGATCGCCGCGGTGGGAACGATATTCCCGGATGAGGACGGCCATCCATCGCTGCACATGCACGGCTCTTGCGGACGCAAGGGTCGAAGCATCACCGGCTGCGTCCGCGCCGGGGTCAAGACATGGTTGGTTCAGGAAGTAATTATCATCGAGCTGCTGGGCCTGGGTTCCAGGCGCGTTACCGATCCGCGAACCGGGTTCAAGCTGCTGGAACCATGATCAGAAGGCGTCCACGCAGCGTAATCCTTTCTCCGCGCACTTTCGGCGGATGAAGGCCTCCAGCCCCTGGTAGTCCTTAAGGCGGTGCGCCCGTTCCAAGCGGTCCGCTGTGCCCTCCATGCCCTGCCTGGCCCGTATGTCCTGGTACATTCCCGGCCGCGGGCGGAAGCGATCCAGCATTATCCATCTTATCCCAGTTCCCTTCAGGGCGTCCAGGAGCTCGGCGGCGTCCTTCTCTTCCAGGACCGGTAGCAACGGGCCCACCAGGGCGTAGGCGTTGACGCCAGCCTCGGCCAGTTGCCTCAACGCTTCCAGGCGCTTGCCTGGCAGGGGGGCGCCGGGCTCGAACTCCCGGCTCAGTTGGTCGCTCACCGAAGTGACGGTCAGCCCGACCTCTCCCTTGAGATCCTGGAACAGGTCAAGGTCGCGCAGTATCAGGTCCGACTTGGTGAGGGTGGAGACCTTGAGCCCATGAGGTATGATCTCCATGAGGCAGCGCCTGGTTATCAGCAGGTGCCTCTCCGCCTCCTGGTAGGGATCGGTGACCGTCCCCAGCCCAATCGTCCCGGTCTTTCCCTTGATCTCCTTGGCCAGCACTTGGGGCAGGTCTGTGCGAGCCTGCACCTTGGTCCATTCGGAGCGCAATCTCTTCGTCACATACGGCGCGTAACAGTACAGGCAATCGTGCTCGCATCCTACATAGGGATTGAGAGCATAGTCCAGTCCGGGCAGGCGCGAGGGCGGGAGGGCCACGCGGGTGCGGACCTCGGCGACCCTGCACGCCTTGGGTATCGGGTACCCCTCCTCCATGGCCAGAAAGAGGTCCAGGTCAGACATATTCGTCCAGCCTCCGCTGGTGCTTGATGTCCTTCAGCACCTCGCTGTGACCGACCCAGGTGGGGATCGGTATGTCCATGCGGGTCTGCACATGTTCTAGAGATTGGTCCAGGGTGTTGAACTTCCTCGGTTTCAGTGTTAAGGCCATGCGCACGTTCTCCCGGACGTTCCAAACTCCCACCGGCAGAAGGTAACCGGGGTGTGCTTCGCGGAAGATGACCGCCCCCGACTGGTGCCTCTCCCTCTGCAATAGCTCATTCACCGCCAGGCGGGCGGCGTAGTAGCATCCGCCAATCTCGGCGTAGTCCTTCCGGCCATCGTAGAACTCATGGGAGGAGATGATCTCCACCTGCCTGCCCAAGGGGTTCCAGACGGTGTTGGGGTACCAGGCCTCGATGAGCTCGTAGCGCCAGGACGTGGGCGTGAGGAGCACGCTCCAGCGATTGTCCAGCTGGTCCCAGTCGTACACCCTGAACTCGTTTATCAGAGGGTAGGTCTTGGTGCTCTTGAGCAGGTCCTTGCCGAGAATATCATCGATGGCGGTGATGCTCCACCTGGTAGGCACCAGGCGACGGTTGTCCTCTATGCCGAAGGCCCCTACGCTGAAGGCCTTCTGGATGCGGGAGATGAGCACCTCGTTCTTGTACAGCCCCTTGACCGCCTCGGCCGCCTTGAGGTCCGTGTCGTAATACGCCTTCTCCACCCTGTGGTCGTACTTGGGGTTGGTGATGCTCAGGCGTTCCAGCTTGGCCGAGGGCCCGAAAGGCTGTATGTTGTCGTCCAGAACGATGCGCCCGGAAGGTTTCTTGGAGAAGCTGGCCTCCACGTCCACGGAGTTGATGGAGAGCGCCAGCTCCCGGGTGTAATCGACGATGCGCCCGGCGTTCTGGAACTCCTTCACGTCTACGAGATGTTTTCCCCGCACCAGACGGAAGCGGAAGTCCACGATCTCCTCGATGGACTTGCCCACCCACTGCTCCGGGGTGTCCATGATCATGGTGTCCCCCAGGTCCGGCGGCACCAACGGCCCGATGTCCACCTTGGGATAGCCGTAACGGCCGACGAAGACCCCTGGAGGCGAGCTGCCGTGCAGGTCCTGGCTGTCGATTAGCTTCTTGGTCCGGGAATGCGAGTAGAACTTGATCATCAGAGGGCAGCGGTCCTTCCCGCACAGGTTCTTGCTGCCCTTGCAGATATGGCAAGGGCTGGAGCTGACGGTGTTCACCTCCGGAAACGAGGCGGTGGCGAAGGACGGCCCCAGGGCGTTCATTCCGACCGTTCTACCGAACACAGCCTATTTGACCGTTTTCCACAGCACTTTAAAAGTGTGGGCGGTCCTTGATGATGAGCAGGGCCTCGATCGACCTTCGCCAATCCCCGGAAGAGCCGTTGGTTACCCCCGGCAGTTCGATTGCTTCGTACTCGTCCCCCTCGAATCTCAAGGCCACGACGGTCCAGGAAGGCGCACTTCCCAGTTTTGGAGTAGATATCAGGGACGCCCCGTAGCCGTTAGGGAAGCGGTAAACGCGCTGCTCCCTTCCTCCTTGCAGGTCCAGACAGGCTCTGCAATAACCCTCGTCAATGCGATAGGCATCCAGATCCTCTTCCACATTATCTACTAAGGGTGGCGCCCTGAAATATGTTACTAGTTCCACTGAGGGGCTAATCTTTTATATGGTGTAATCATTCTCGAAGGTGTCAGCATACTGTTTTAGGGAGCGCTGAATCCGACAATCTTATATAGAAGCGATAAAATACCGACCGTAAGGAGGCTCATAATGGCTTACGGAATGGGACAAGGAAATCAGCCTATCATAATTCTTCGCGAAGGTACAGATAGATCAAAGAACAAGGAAGCACAGTTCAACAACATCGCCGCCGCCCGCGCGGTCGCTGACTCTGTCAGGTCGACCCTGGGGCCAAAGGGGATGGACAAGATGCTGGTCGACTCCATGGGCGACGTCGTCATCACCAACGACGGCGTCACCATCCTGAAGGAGATTGACGTTCAGCACCCGGCGGCAAAGATGGTCGTCGAGATCGCCAAGACCCAGGACACTGAGTGCGGCGACGGGACCACCTCCTCGGTAGTAATCGCCGGGGAGCTTTTGAAGAAGGCCGAGGCCTTGGTGGAGCAGAACATTCACCCCACCATCATCGCCAACGGCTACAAGATGGCCGCTGCCGAGGCCATCAAGATTCTGGACACCATAGCTGTGCCCATAACTTCCACGGACACCGAGATGCTGAAGATGGTGGCCATGACCGCCATGACCGGAAAGAGCGTCGGAGGCCAGGGAAAGTTCCTGGCCGAGATCGCGGTAAAGGCCGTCAAGTCCGTGTCCGAGAAGGCTGGCAAGGGCTACACCGTCGACATCGAGAACATCAAGGTGGAGAAGAGGACCGGTGGGTCCATCGCCGAAACCGAGATCATCGAAGGCATAGTCATTGACAAGGAAAGGGTTCACCCCCGCATGGCCTTGCAGGTAAAGAACGCCAAGATCGCCCTGCTCAGTGTCCCCATGGAGGTCAAAAAGACCGAGGTCGACGCCAAGATCCAGATACGCGACCCCTCCCAGATGCAGCGCTTCCTGGACGAGGAAGAGGCCGTCCTGAAGGCCATGGTCGACCAGATAGCCGCCGTTGGCGCCACCGTGGTCTTCTGCCAGAAAGGAGTGGACGACCTGGTCCAGCACTACCTGGCCAAGGCCGGAATATTCGCCGCCCGCAGGCTCAAGGAGTCTGACCTGGAAAAGATCGCCAAGGCCACCGGAGGCACTATCGTCGGCAAGATCGACAACATCTCCAAGGAGGACCTGGGTGTCGCCGCCGTCGTGGAGCAGAGGAAGGTCGGCGAGAACGACATGATATTCATCACCGGTTGCAAGAACCCGAAGGCCATCAGCATCATCGTGCGCGGCGGTACCGAGCACGTGGTGGACGAGGTCGAGAGGTCCCTGCACGACGCCCTGCGCGTGGTCGGCGTGGCCCTGGAGGACGGCAAGATCGTCCCCGGTGCCGGCGCCCCCGAGATAGAGCTGTCCCTGCGCCTGGCGAGCTACGCCTCCACCGTCGGTGGACGTGAGCAGCTGGCCATCGAGGCCTTCGCAACCGCCATGGAGATCATACCCTGGGCCCTGGCCGAGAACGCCGGACTGGACGCCATCGACATGGTCATCCAGTTGAAGTCCGCCCACGAGAAGAAGGGCGCCAACTCCAAGAACATGGGGCTGGACCTGAACGCTGGAAAGCCGGCCGACATGTTGAAGAACAATGTCATCGAGCCCCTGAGAGTCAAGACCCAGGCCGTCAAGTCCGCGGCCGAGGTGGCCAACATGATCCTGAGGATCGACGACGTCATCGCCTCCAAGAAGGGACCCCCGGCACCCCCGGGCGGCATGGACATGGGCGGTATGGGCGGAATGGGCGGTATGGGTGGCATGCCCGGGATGATGTAAGCATCCCATCGCCAGCCAAAACCATTTCCCAGCAATTCTTTTCCTTTTTCTTTTTTTTTTATGATTCCAGGTTCAACAAATTTAATATCCATTTAGTCAATTACATTCTTAATTCAATAGATGGGATGAATCATGAAAAAAATGCTAAGTCCATTGATATGTGCCTTAACCTTTTTGTGTCTCTTGAGCTCCCTGGCCGTTCCTGCGTTGGCATTTACTATCACACCAACTGCGCAAGCACCGGTATGGACCGAGGGGACCCAATGGGCCTTTGGTTCGGAGACGGACGTCGGCGCCTCATACGCGGAGACGCTGGATAACTTTACCAACCTATTGGAAGTGGTTGGAGAGGTCAACGAGCTGAGCTTGAACGGAGGGACTGAGTTCTGGTTACTTTTCGAGGTAACTGAAGCCAACGATACGACGTATGTCCTAAGCATGGACATGGCTGCCAAGGCCTCCCTCGACGCGACCCTGTCGTTCAGCGCTTTGAAAGAAGTGGCTGGAACGTACAACATGTCCGATACACCTGAAAAGGAAGAGGTCACGATCAGCGCCGATGTCAACTTGGACGCCGCACTGGTCGTCAATGCAGATATAACGTTCGATAAGAACACCATGGCCATCAAGTCCGTGGTCACGAACGTCAAGATCACTGCCTCAGCGGATTTCGTAGCTGACAACATACCGAACTCCGATATGGACTGGACCAACATGACCCAGGAATACTCGTATGATGACTACGACGTGAGCGGTGATTTCGAGCTCAACCTGGGCATGGACCTCGCCTTCGACCCTGCCCTGAACCTATGGGACTTCCCTATGGACGTCGGTAATATCTGGAACGTGACCTCGGTGGCCACCCTCAACGGGACCCTGACCGGAAGCCTGGATGTCCAGGGACTGCCCGACGATATGAAGGACAACCTATTCACGGAAGAGTTCTACAATATTACTGGCTTCACTGACTTCCCCATAATCTTCGAGGAGATCCATGGGGTCCTCAACAGCCCGATAGATCAGGGCGTCATAGAGGAGTATGTCACTGACGAGTTCAAGCTCGACATGCGATGCACCGACTACTTCATCCTCAACGACCCATACCTAGGTCAGATAGGCGTCTACGAGATCCAGGTGGGAGAATCTGACTCGCCGGTAAAGTACTACTACTCCCCCGATGTAGGCTTCATGTCCTATTTCGAAATAGACAAGAATGAAATGGACGATGGCGTTGCTACGTACATAAACGGGAACTTGACCACGATGGCAGCGGTCGATCCTGCAGTGGCCGAGGAGCACATTGCGGACATCGCCGATTATCAGTCCAACGTCAATGAAGGCCAGGACGGTATCGCCGGATTCTTCATGGACCCCCCGTACCTCGGGATAATACTAGTCGCCGCGATAGTGGTAGTGGCCGGGGCTGCCGTGTTCCTGATCAAGAGGAAATAGGCCAAGTCCAAACCCCTTTCCAAATCCTTTCCTTATTTTCATTTTTTATAACCAGTAGAGATTGCCGAGGGGTTCGATTAGCAACGTTTATACACTAACAAATTCTAGAACATCCCAGTATTTTTCAGAGGTGTATCGTTGAAAGCATTAATGGTATACGATTCAGTGTCGGCGGTAAAGATGACGGCCAAGGTGGCCCAGGTCATCGTCAGCTCTTTGAAGGACGGAGGGCTGGACGCAACGTTGCTTCCGGTGGGGGACGCCAAACAGACCGCACAGGAGTTCGACTGCCTGATAGTAGGCTCTCCGACCATGGCCTGGGCCCCGACCAAGGCGACCATGGAGTTCTTGGACGGACTGAAGGGGAAACCATTGTCAGGACGGTCCGCAGCCAGCTTCGATACCCAGCTCAAATCGGTGATCAGCGGGAACGCCAACAAGGCCTTGGAGTCCAAGCTTAAGGACCTCGGGATGAACATCGCTCAGCCGGCGTTGCAGGTCTACATCAAAGGGAAAAAGGACGCCTACGAGTTCTCCGAAGGGGAGCTGGATAAGGCCGCCTCTTGGGGGAAGGAACTAGCCATGAAATTGACCGCCAAGGTTTGAGAACCGACCCGCATAGCTCTACGTCGGTTGTCGGTGACCGTCCAGACATCGTTACGCAAGGATTAAACCCTGGACAACAATAGATAATACATGGCCGTCCGTTCGATCAATCCCCGCACCGGTGAGGTCATCAAGGAGTTCACCGCGAGCAGTCCCGAGGACGTACTTTCCAGCATCGTTCGCGGACGTGAGGCGCAGCGAAATTGGATGGCCAAATGGTCCAAGGAGGAGAGGATTGAGGCAGTACTGGAACTGCGCTCTGCCATGCTGTCCATGAAGGACGACCTCATCGCCACCGAGGTGCTGGAAGGCGGCTTTCCGCAGAAGGACGTCATCGGCACCTACAACGGCGTCATCAAGGGGTTCGACCATTATGTCTCCGAGCTTCGCAGCGTTGGGGACTACGACTTCCCTCTGGACCCGGCCGGTTGGCCGGACACCAAGGCCACCATAAACCTCGTCCCTCATGGTATCGTCGGGCAGATTGGTATCTGGAACTATCCTCTGTGGCAGACCATGATCACGGTAATACCAGCATTGCTGGCTGGCAACGCCGTGGTCTTTAAACCCTCGGAACTAACCACCATGACCGGTCTGAAGGTCAAGGAGGCCTTTGACCGAACTTCTATGCCCGGTGATCTATTCCAAACGCTGATCGGCGGACCCGAGGTGGGCAAGGCCATGGTCGCTGCTCCCTTTGACGCCCTGGTCTTCACCGGGGGACGCTCCACTGGATTGGACATAATGCACAATGCTGGGATCAAGCCCATGATAATGGAACTCTCCGGGAACGATGCCGGTATCGTATGCGCCGACGCTGATGTGAAGAGCACCGCCAGAGGAGTGGCCAGCGGAGCGTTCTCCCATGGAGGTCAGGTATGCATCAGAATAAAGAGGCTATATGTGGTCCAAAGCATCGCTAACAGATTCATCATCGAGCTGCTTAGAGTGGTAGCGCGGGTCGACCCAAAGCAGCAGATAGGGCCGCTCATCAGGGAGGAGGCCAGGGCCAGAGTACATGAGAAGGTGCATCGTGCGGTCATGAACGGCTGCGAGCTATTGACCGGAGGGGAGAACATTCCCGGCCTGGGATACTACTTCGAACCTACCGTGCTCAAGGTCACCGACGATTCATTGGAAATAATTAGGGAAGAGACCTTTGGTCCGGTGCTCCCGATACGGGTGGTCAAGGATGAGGAAGAGGCCATCAGGCTGGCGAACGACAGTGATTATGGCCTTGGCGCCACTATCTGGACGTCCGATCTGGTCAAAGGAGAGGCGTTGGCTCGTAGATTGGAGGCCGGCAACGTCTGGATAAATGAGTATGGGCGCACCATCAATTGCGGGGAACTTTTCCAGGGATGGAAATGCAGTGGCATAGCTAGCACGAACCGTCGCATAACCATGTTCATGAAGAAGAGGACGATCGTGGACCATCGGTCGACGCAGGCCCGAGCCCACTGGTTTACTTAGGGTTTATCAGAAAAAATGTTGAACGCAGGGACAATGATCCGACCCCTGATAAAATCGGTCAAACCATCTCCGCGGACATGTAAACATTGATCATCGCGTCAAAGCTGATCTTACTGTCCCACCCAGAATGCTGGAAGACATCCATAAACCCCACTCCCACTATCAAGGGTTTTCTAAGGACCTTAGATATGAAGGAATTGACCTCCTCAACCGGGCATCCGAACTTTGGAATCGCCAGTCCTCCAAGCACCACAATGACGCTCGTTACAGAAAGATCGACCTTTCCTTTACTGACCTGGTAACCCACGCCTTCCACCCATGTCATCGGGCTGCATTTGTCCCATATCGCCTTAGGGCTAAAGCAGAAGGACATCTTCCTGTCCCTTACAGCATAGGCAAGCAATTGCGCGAACGGAGAGCAGACCGCCTCCGAGCCTAGGAAAACGACCAGACCACCATTCGGCGCTGCGGTTATGGATTCCCGAAATAGTTTGGTCAATCCCGTAATACCTTCGACCTTTGCCATGTAGGATTGAATGCCTCGAAGTAATTTAGTATTTTCGATTTTAATAATAAAAATTGATTATAATGCTATATTTATTCTAATGATTTAGCAACAAGATAATCATTATTAGATTTTGGATATAATATATACATAAAATATAATAAATATAATGCATATAATAATATAAATATATGCAATTAGTTTAGTATGTTGTTTAACATATGATAATAATTTAATAATAATTTTTCAAGAAAGCAATTCGAACGATCTTGTTTTAATAATTCTTAACTATTTTATCATGTATAGCTATATGTTTAATTAAATAAATGAATAACGATGTGTATTAGTTTTTGTCAGACAAATGTCGGCTTATATATATTTAATAAAGCTATTATGATGTGATTCCGCGGTCAAATGTCAGACAATGAGCATCTCAGGGCAGCGATCTATGTCCGTGTTTCAACGGAGGACCAGGCCAGAGAAGGCTACAGCATCCCTGCTCAGCTCAAACGGCTTCGCTCCTACTGCCTGGCCAGGGGATGGACGGTATTCTATGAGTATGTTGACGATGGATACAGCGGTAGGAGCGCTGAGCGCCCTAACTACAAGAAAATGATGCATGAAAAGGATCACTGGGACGTTCTGGTGGTCCTTAAGATGGACCGTATCCACCGCAACAGTCGGAATTTCGCCATGATGATGGATTTCCTGCGATCCTGGAACAAGGAATTCAACTCCATGCAGGAGAGCTTCGATACTACTACCGCCATTGGCAGGTTCGTAATGGACATCATCCAGCGCATCGCCCAGCTGGAGAGCGAGCAGATCGGTGAGAGAGTCAAGGTGGGCATGACCCAGAAGGCCAAAGAAGGGAAGGGCCATCTAGGCAGCCCAGAACCATATGGATATCACTATCAGAATGGTGAACTGGTGATCGAAGAACAGGAGGCTCAGGCCGTCGTTAGTATGTTCAGGATGGCTACTGGCCTATCTTCGCTCAATCAGATATGCGAAGCCTTAGATTCTCAAGGCGTGGAGACAAAGAACGGTGGCATCTGGCAAAGGGCCACGGTCCATGGCATCCTCACCAATCGCATCTACCTTGGAAAACTGATATGGGAAGGATTCGAACAGGCCGCCCCTCAATTGAAGATCATCGAGCCAGAGCTCTACGATGAAGTTCAGGAGCTCATCGCCTCTCGCATCAAATCGAAGAAAGGTCCTAAGAGGATCTCTCCTAAAACCCTGTTCAGGAGCGAGGCCCATGCCTAGGGTGGCCATCTATACCAGGGTCTCCACCGAGGACCAGGCCAAAGAAGGTTATTCCCTGGCTGCCCAGAAGGAGAGGCTGGAAGCATATTGCGAAGCGCAAGGCTGGGACATCGCTGGATATTATATCGACGATGGTCACTCTGGCCGCAATACCCGCCGACCAGCATATCATAGGATGATGGAAGAGCGGGAGAAGTGGGACATAATCCTGGTCCTTAAGATGGACCGTATCCACCGCAATTCCAAGAACTTCATGACCATGATGGAGAACCTCGAGAAGTGGGGGAAGAAGTTCAGCAGCATGAACGAATCCCTGGACACCTCGAACGCGGTCGGTCGTTTCGTAGTTGATATCATCCAACGCATCGCCCAGCTGGAGAGCGAACAGATCGGTGAACGAACGTACATGGGAATGAGGCAGAAGGCCGAATCTGGCCAGGGACTTCTTGGTTTCCGCGTACCTTACGGTTATCATTTGCAGAATGGTGAGCTGGTCCAGAATGAGGAAGAGGCTCCAGTTGTACGTTCAATTTACGATCAATATCTATCTGGGCGGACCATGGACCTGATCGCCTGGGGCTTGAACAAGGACGATATCGGAACTAAGAGCGACAATCACTGGACGGTCTGGTCGATTAGTCGTATCTTGCACAATCCGGTGTATGCCGGGCATCGCAGATGGGATGATCTGGTGGTCCGTTCGATGCACGCCCCCATAATATCCAGTTTCACATTCAATCAAGTACAAGAGAAGATTGCCTCAAGGGTAAAAGATAAGAGACATAGGACGGTCTGTCTACTGCCAGATGATTTGCTGGGAAAAGACGAAACCGTCGAGGCGTCTTAATCGTCTTCGATGTCTGAAATCTTAAAAATTTTAAATAAAATTGATTAGCCAGATATCGCCAATATTATAAAATATAAAATAAATGCTACTCAAATTATTAGGAAGTAGTAATGGTGCTTACATATATTTAATAATTATGTAGTCTTAATCCAGTTGACTCGATGAATGGCCATATTGTTCTTAACGGCCTATAGTAATTCAAGTAAACAGTCCTAAACGAATAAAGTATATATTATCGACTCCCGCAGATACTATAACAGGATTGTTGAATCAATCCAAGGGACAACACAGAGGGGAGAGGGGATCGAAATGGGAGAGTTAGTGCGTTGCCTTGGAATTGACCGTCGTTCTCTTAGAACGTTCATTCCAGCAAGCAATAAGCCTCACCCTTTCTTATGTCCATAAATGGAGAAATAAAAATGGCAGAAGAAAGCAACGTACACATCAAGCTAGCGGGAGCTGAGGTACTGGGTTTGTTCCTGGTCAGTATGATCGCTATCTTGGTCGGCATGTATGGGTTAAGCGTATTCGATGGTTTGGGGGTGATCCTGGGTGTCGCGGCAGTCGTCGGCACGGGTCTATTCCTTTGCACCATCGTTGCCTACCTGAACGAGAACATACTGGTATCATCCGCCTTTGGTCTTTTCTCAATATTCCTGTTGGGATTTGTCGGAATGGCCAGCGGTGGAGATGCCATGGCAGCGGAGATATACACGATCTTCTTCGGGCTCGGCCTGTTGATGGTCGGTATCGTAGCCTTCGCCCAGCCGGTCAAGATACTGCCCATATTCCTGGTCATCGCTGCCCTGGCATTCATATGCCTGGGGCTGTGGTTCGACCCGGACATGGCCGATGACATGAGGGCTATCGTTGGAATCCTATGGACCGTCGCCAGCCTTATGGCGCTCTACATGGCAACTGCGATCGCCTTCCTGGTGGTCAAGGGCAAGCCGGTCCTGCCGCTGCTCATAAAGGCCTAAGCGGGACAAGCGACCAAACATCTCAAACCCTTTCCTTCTTATCTATTTTTAAAAAATCAAAATATTATAATCTCGTTTAATCAAGTTCCAATCGAGAGCGATCGATATCGAATCTTTTTCATGGCGCAACGCACAGCACTAACCTAATGAAAATGCGCATCAAGGTTCGTGTTTTCGATAATACTGTTTTTCGATGAGGATTGAGGGAGTAAAACCGGTTTTAGACCATATCCAAGTTGATGTTAGGGAGTCCGTCGCTTACAAATATGGATGGGTTTGTACAATAAACTATTAAAATTATTATAATTCATAATAGTGTTAAAATTAATAAAATAAATAATGTTATATCTATCATTAAAAATATGTAAAATATTAATATGATATAAATTATTAAGATTATCTATAGCAATAGTATTATGGTGATTGACTTGTCAGATAGCAAGACCACGATTCAAGTGACCGAAGCGACGCGAGACCGGCTCTACAAATTGAAGTTCCGTCAAACGTATGATCAATTCCTGAACGAGCTATGTGATTTATTCGAAGAACGAGAGAAAAACAGCTCCAGTGAGGACTAAAATCATTAATTAATACATAATGATAAAAAAATAATACAAGTATAGGTACAATATTTAATAAATTAATATCAACATATAACTAACAATAACATGCATAGTTTGAGGTCGTGTTCTTTGAAGCATGTTTTATAAATGAGAAGCTTCCATGGAAATTCCAGTGATATACTATGAAGGCAAGTATTGAAAAAGCTTTAAATGACCAGATAAACGCAGAATTGTATTCCGCCTATCTTTACAAGGCGATGGAGATGTACTTTCACTCGGTGGACCTGTCGGGCATGGCTAACTGGATGAAGGTTCAGACAGAGGAGGAGATGGCCCACGCCGAGGGCATGATCCAGTACATCAACGCTCGGGGCGGAAGGGTAATACTGACGGCAATTGACATGCCCAAGAAGGATTGGAAGTCCGCGGCCGAGGTCTTCTCCGACGCCTACGACCACGAAGCTAAGGTCGTGACCGTAAGGATTCATAAATTGGTTGATTTGGCCATCAAGGAGAAGGACCACGCTTTCAACCAGTTCTTGCAATGGTATGTGGCCGAGCAGGTCGAGGAAGAGGACAACACCAGCACCCTGACCAGGAAGCTCAAGAAGATTGGAGACAACATGCCCGCATTGATGCAGGTGGATGGTCAACTGGCAACTAGGGTGTTCGTTGCCCCAGCAATACCCGGAACCACCGTTGGAACTCCTTGAAAAAAACTAAAATATGCAGGGGGGTCCCTGCATTAAATTATTTTATTTAAGGAACTAGTACTTTATCGATTACCTGGATGTAGCCGTTCCGGCATTTTATATTGCCGCGAATGATCCTGGCACCTCCGACCTTCAATAAGCCTTTTACATCGACGGCCAGCTCCTTCTGGTCCTTCATCGCCACCGTAGGCTTAGCAGCTATCTCATCATAGGATAGACCTGTTCCATCCACGATGTGGTGAGCCAGAACGGCCTTCAGCTTCTCCTTGTCCTTCAGCAACCCCTCGACAGTTCCATCAGGAAGGTCGATGAACGCGGAGTTGTTCGGGGCGAAAACGGTGAACGGACCTTTCTTACCCAGAACATCAACCAGGCCTGCTGCTTTGGCTGCCGCGACCAAGGTCTTGTAGTCGTCGTCGGCTGCTAATGTTTCTGCGATCGTTTTCAGGTTCGGATCTGCTACCCAGGAACCTTTTTTCTTGAATATGTCGAAGAATCCCATAAAATCCCTGGACCGCATTTAACTTCTGCCTTAATAAAACCATACTATTAACATTAGAAAAAGCAATCCATAAAAATTAAGTTATATAAATTTAAATGTGGGTCGACCAACAACATTTTATCAAATCACAATAAATATATATAGAAGGCGGAAACCGGAGTTCCAATATTCGACCCAAAACATAATGAAATGTATTCTTATTAATTAGTAAAGTAATATACGCAACTACATAAAATATAATATGTAATTATAAATGAATAATATCGTAATCAGATATAATAATAGAAAATCCATCATTCAATTCAAATATGTTAATGACGATATATTTGTCAACTTTATTAAACGGAGGGAAATGGGATGCAAAAGAAACAGCTGATAGCATCAGCAGTAGCATTGTTACTATTGATGCCCATCTTCATAAGTCTGTTCTTTGTCGGAGGAGTCGCTGCGGCGCCGACTCTTACATTGGATGAGACCTCATGGACAAAAGGGGTCATCGACAGTGATTCAGATGTCAGTTACGATTTGAGCCAAGCAATCGATTCGAACGGTTATCTCCACGTGAGCTATTATAATACCGTGGGAACGGATCTCATGTACGCTACTAACAGCAACGGCGAATGGGAGACCAAGATCGTCGATGATGTTGGCAACGTTGGCAGATTCAATTCTATCGCCGTCGACGAATCAGGTGGCGTTCACATCAGCTATTACGACTGGACCAACCAGAATCTTAATTATGCTACCTGGGATGGCGATTCGTGGGTCATATCCATCGTCGACTCCATTGGTGTCGTTGGTGAATACAACTCGATAGTCTGTAGCTCCGGTGATATATTCATAACGTATCTGGACTATTCGAACCACGATCTGAAAGTCGCAATTAACACCGGGGACGGATGGAACACTGCCGTAGTGGCAGAATCCGTAGGTTTCGGTAGCAGCCTGGTAATGAATAGTGGTGTTCTCGGAGTTGTGTTCACCTCTTCGGACCATAAATTAATGTATGCTTATGGAAACGGGACGGATTGGTCGACAGAAACCGTTGACGACAGTTCATTATTCGGGAGCGATATGGCTATCGACGTCGTTGATGGAAAATCCTGCGTGGCCTATTATGACGATGTGTCCCACGAGCTCAAGTTCGCTGTTCGCGGAACGACTGGAATATGGGCTGATGAAATTGTCGATAACACCACCGATGTTCGGAACGGACCTTCACTAGATGTCGATTCCAATGGTGTCGTCCATATAAGCTACTATGATTTTGTCAACGGGTATCTTTGCTATGCCGTTCTAGACGGTGATTGGAACTGCTCGATCTTGGATGATAGTGGTGGTATGTCCAGCGCCATGGTCTCTGATTACAATGATAAGCAACACATAGTCTATATTGACCAGGCCGGTTCAACTTCTCAACTGACATATATCACGAACTCCGGGGCTATATGGGTATCCGAGACCGTTGATGAATCTGGGAGCGCCGTAAAGACGAGTTCGATAGTTGTCGATCCCCAGGGAAATGTCCACATAGCCTATTATGACACATATCTCGAAGAGAACACCACACATGGGAGATTGAACTATGCGTTCAGCGACGGAAATGGATGGATTGTGGAGACAGTCGATAATTCGACGGTCATGGTGGGTCAAAATCCCTATCTGGCGCTAGATTCCAATGGCAAGGCCCATATCTGTTATTATGATGCGACCTCAAAGAACCTGAAGTATGCCACGAACGAAAACGGGAACTGGATAAACGAGACCCTGGTCGAGTCCGGTGACGTCGGCATGTTTAGTGCGATGGTGATCGATTCGAACGGATCACTGTTCATCGCCTACACAAACGAAGGCTCTGGTGCTCTGAAGTACGTCAACTACACAAGTGGTGATTTAAACATAGGTACCATCGATTCAGGGCTCACCGCCATGACTCAGATATCCATGTCGCTCGACTCCAATGACAGAGTGCATGTGGCTTACTATCGCAACGGCGCGCTCGTCCATAGTGTACTTACCGGTACTCTCTGGAACCCTGAGGAAATCGAATCGTCCAATCAGCTGGGCAGGGGTATATCCATGTTCATCGATGGGCAGGACAAGGTGTACATAACTTACTACAACACCTTCTCTAAAGCTCTGAAATACGTGAACAATGTCAATGGCACTTGGAACGCTACCTTCATCGAGGTCAGCGCAGGCGTAGACAGTGCTATAGCCGTAGATGAGAACGGTGATGAGCATATCGCCTACGTAGACAACAACGGAATCCTCAAGCTTGCGGAAATGAGGAACGGTATCTGGATGTTCCAGAAGGTCGACCTGAGCGGCTGTGGAGACCAGATATCCATGGTCATGGACCAACAGAATCGCGTTCACATAAGCTACTATGATCCAGACACCATGGAGCTGAAGTACGCATCCTCGCTGGTCGTGCCAACCGCCCCGCAGAACTTCACGGTCGATGTGGACGACGGATTGCTGACCCTGAACTGGCTGCCCCCGCAGAGCGACGGCGGTTCCAACATAACCGAGTACCGGATATTCCGGGCCCCTGCCGGCACCTCTGACTTCGAACTGCTGGCCACGGTCAGCGCAGACAGCGCGTTCTATGTTGACTCAGGGCTGACCAACGGCGTTTCCTTCGATTACCGCATCAGGGCGGTCAACTCCGAAGGAAGCAGCCAATACGCCTCGGTGACCGGAACTCCTTGCACTCTGCCAGGAGCGCCTGACCTGGGAGCTTCCGGGCGCGACAAGTCGGTGAAGCTCAGCTGGGACGAACCCAGCAACGGTGGAGCGGCGATAGACCATTACAACATATACCGCAAGAACGCCACCGGGTATTGGATCCTGATCGCCACCGTCGACGGCAATGAGACCGAGTACACCGACACTGGACTGGAGAACGGTGTGGAGTATTCCTACAAGGTCACCGCGGTCAATCCGGCCGGAGAGGGCCCGGAAAGCAACGCGGCCACCGCCACAGCCAACCCCAGCAACGATCTGATGATTATGATAATCGTGGTCGTCATCGTGATCGCCGCCGTCGGGGTCGGAGCCTTCATACTGTACAAGAGGAGGCCCAAGGCCTAAGAACGAGGGTTCCCACCCTCCCTTTTTTTTCTTTATTTTTAATCCTCTATACCTCACTTTTATAAGCCAAGTGGTCATTGAGAAGCTTGATGGGTGACGATTGGACCGAGCTGTACCGGCCGAAAAAGCTGTCGGAAGTGGTCGGCAATCCCAAGGTGATCAAGGAGCTGCAGCAGTGGGCCATATCCTGGGAGGAAGGTCACCCTTCGCAGAAGGCCGCGGTGCTAATGGGACCACCTGGCGTTGGCAAGACCAGCGCGGCCCTGGCCCTGGCCAACGACTTCAGCTGGGGGGTGGTAGAGATGAACGCCTCCGACCAAAGGAACGCCGAGGCCATAAAGAAGATAGCCGGACGCGGCTCCCGTTCGGAAACGTTCAACGACGACGGCGAGTTCCTTTCCAGCAAGGACGGTCATCTCAAGCTGATCATACTGGACGAAGCGGACAGCATCTTCGGCGGGGTGGACACCGGGGGAGTGCCGGCCATAGCTGACCTGGTGGCCAACACCAGGCAGCCGGTCATCCTGATCGTCAATGATTTCTACGAGCTGAGCCGGAAGAGCGCGGCGATCAAGAATAACACCCTGCAGCTGAAGGTCAGTAAGGTGCAAGGAAACACAATGCGCAACGTGCTACGCAAGATCGCCCTGGACCAGGGGATCGAGGTGCCGCAGCGGGTCTTCGAGACCATCATCGAGAATTCCAATGGGGACATGCGGGCGGCGGTGCGGGACCTGCAGGCCGTGGCCGAAGGCAACCTCAACATCGGCGACGACGACGCCTTCGTGCTGCAGAGCCGCATGTCGGTCAAGAGCATGTACGACCTGATGCGGGACATCCTTCACGAGGGGGACGTCAACCGAGCAAAGCGCACCATTATGGACGTGGACGAGACGCCTGAACATGTCATGATGTGGCTGGACGAGAACGTACCGCAGGAGTACAAGCAGCCCGAGGACCTGGAACGGGCCTACAGGCACTTGTCCCGGGCCGACATCTTCCTTAAATGGACCGGCCGGCGCCAATACTATCGTCTGTGGGCCTACGCCAGCGATCACCTGTCCGTGGGCGTCACCTCTTCCAAGTCCCGCCCCAGCCGGAGCTGGGTGCAGTACCGCTTCCCCATGTACATAATGAAGATGTCCCG
Source organism: Methanomassiliicoccales archaeon (assembly GCA_026394395.1). Taxonomy (NCBI): domain Archaea; kingdom Methanobacteriati; phylum Thermoplasmatota; class Thermoplasmata; order Methanomassiliicoccales; species Methanomassiliicoccales archaeon. Next base: position 106,424 of record JAPKYK010000003.1, on the reverse strand, counting down.
CAGCAAGGCCACGCGCGGAATGAAGACCGGCATCGCCCGCAAGATATCCGAATGCACCCACACCTCCACCCGCCGCTCGGCCCAGGACGTGCTTCCATACTTCACCGCCATCTTCCGGGCCGATAAAGAGTATCGATTGGCCATGATCAAGGAGATGAAGCTAGACACGGAAGAGGTCGCCTTCATACTGGACAAGAAGGTGGACTCGGCCGAGGTCAAGCACCTGATGGCCGAGGCGGAAAAGCTCCGTGGGGTAAGTGAACCAGCAACAGGAAAGGCCACAACGGCCGAGCCTCCCGAAGAGGAGAAGAAACCGGAAAAACGGCCGGAGCCTAAGGGCAAGCAGAGCTCCCTTTTCGAATACAGCGGGTGAGCGCATGAAGGACGACCTGCGGGAGATACTGCAGAAGCAGCAGTACCGACTGTGCGGGGACCATGCCGGGGTCAAGCTGTGCCACTGGATGAAGCAGAGCCTGCTGAAGGGGCGCACCTGCTACAAGCAGGACTTCTATGGCATTCGTTCGCATCGCTGCCTGCAGATGACCCCGGTGGTGAACGATTGCACGCACAACTGCCTCTTCTGCTGGCGGGTGCGCGGCTTCGAATCGTCGGTGAGCAAATGGCAAGAACCAGAGGTGGTGCTGGACACCTGCATCGAAGGGCAAAGGCAGCTGGTCACCGGGTTCAAGGGGGACCCTCGCTGCTCGCCGGTTATGTGGGAGGAGGCCAGACAGCCTAAGCAGGTAGCGATCTCTTTGGCCGGCGAACCTACCATGTACCCATACCTGGGCGACTTCATCGAGCTCTGCCACCGGCGGGGCATGACCACCTTCCTGGTCACCAACGGGACGTTCCCGGAGGTGCTGGAGAACTTGAGCACGCTGCCTACCCAGCTGTACGTCACCTTAGCCGCCCCCAACGAGGACATCTACCGGAACCTGTGCGTTCCGCGCATCCCGGACGGATGGCAGCGGCTTAGAAGAACGCTCGAGCTACTGCCGTCCCTGAGCACCAGGACGGTGATCAGGCACACCCTGGTCAAGGACTGGAACCTGGGCTGGGAGAAGGAATACGCCCAGCTGGACCGCCTGGCCGACCCGACCTTCGTGGAACCCAAGGGCTTTGTTTTCGTAGGAGACTCCCGCCGACGCATGTCCATGGACAACATGCCCTCGCACGCCGAAGTACTGGAGTTCGGAAGGCGGGTGGCCGAGGAGCTGGGCATCGTTCTATTGAAAGAGAAGTCTGACAGCCGCGTGGCCGTGTTCGGCGAGGCGGGGACGGACACTAAGATACCAGGCTTGGATTAGGGTCAGAGCGGGTGTCGGTCCAGGAACCCGAGGACCTGCGGGCAGCACTTGTCCGCGGGCAGGATGTGACCTGCCCCGGGCACCCATTCGACCTCTGCCCCTTCGATCCTGTTCATAAGTTCGACCGCGAAGTGCGGCGCCACCATGATGTCCTCGTCCCCGTGCAATATCAGGGTGGGAGAAGTGATGCCGCAAAGACGTTCGTGACTGTCGAAAAGGTCCAAGGCCAGTTTCTGGGCCCTGAATCCCTCCGCAGCCCTTTTTCCGTTGCCGTTCTGGCGGCGCTGGGCCGGTTTGGCCAAGGCCAACCGGCGAAAATAGTCCTCTGGCAGGCACCAGGACTGCATTAGCTCCATCAGCGAGTCGAAGGTGGCCCCTTCGTCCACGGTACGGATCATGGTGTCGATGGCGAAGGCCGAGCGCTCCGGCCGGCGGGCGTAGGTGGACATGAGCACTAGAGAGCCGACCCTGTCACGGTGATTTATGGCAATCTCCTGGGCCACGTTGCCGCCCATGGACCATCCCAGAACATGGGAACGTTCCACGTTCAAGGAGTCCAAGAGCTGTACGATGTCGTCGGCCAGGGTGCTCATGGTAAAGAGCGAGGAAGGATATTCCGTCTCCCCAGCCCCGCGGTTGTCCAGGACGATGATCTGGTGCTTCCGGCTCAGCTGCGGGACGTACTTCTTCCAGAAGGATATCTCGCCCCCCAGCCCGGTGATGAGGACCAGCGGGTCCCCTTCCCCGTGAACCTCGTAATTGAGGCGAACGTCCCCTAGGTCGGCCTTAGGCATCGGACGGCGGGATTGGAATCCCTATATATTTCTCTATTCCAAGGACTCCGGCGGCGTCCGGGTCAATGGGACCATATGGATGCCGCAACCATTATTTTATCAGGGCAAACCCGGGGCAGAGCCAGTCCATACAGACCATCGGTCAGTCAGGGATGTGCGACAGCGCCCGATCGTCCAGTATGTAAACCAGCCTTGGGCCGACCAGGTACACCGGTGCCCGCCCGAAGAAGTCCAGGCGAAAGATGTCGTATACCATCATGGAGTAGTATTCGGACAGGATGGTCTCAAATCCCTCCCATATCTCGAACTCCTCGCCAATGATGGAACTTATCTTTTCCGCACCCTGCAACAACTCCTGCAACTTGTCGATGCGGACGTAGAGCAACTTGATGGCCATGCGCCGGCTCATTATGCTCTGGAAGCTTCTCATCACCCACATCTGAACCGCGAACACTCCGATGGCCAGAAGCAGATCGTAATTGGTAAAGTCGCCCAAACTGGACAGCAGCGTGACGAAGGTCACCCCCGGCAATATCAACGCTCCGATGAAAAGGGTGGCCGATATCGTGATCATCCCGACTACCGTCAACCTGACCAGGAAGATAGCCGCCCGGCCCCGGGAATGTGCCTTACCCAAACGCAGCTTCCAGGATTTTTCCAGGGTAGAGATTCCCTGGGCCTGGGGGCGCAGGACGTTAACCAGGATATAGAAGAGGAGGATGAGGACGACCTGCCCCGTGATCAGCCAGGTCAGACCGCTGGCCGCTGTATAGGCGGTGAGCAAGAAATAGACCAGGATGGACATTCCCAGGCCCATGATGATGGTGAAGCTGATGGTCAATGGCACCATGCGGCCCAGGAACAGGGTGAGCCCCATCTCCACCGCCAGTTTGCGTTTCTTCAGCAAGAGCTTGAACCCCAGCCACTTATGGTCCGGGCCTGGCCTCATCATGGAGCCTCTCCTTTTCGAGCGGGATTCCTTGGAGGTGGTAGGCAACAGCAGGAAAAGGAAATTGTAGGAGTAAAGGAACAGGCTGACGACGAACCAGATGAAGAGGGCCTTCGGATAGATCAGGATGATGGCGGTCATCAGGAGCAGAAACGCCAGCGGTATCAGGAGCCTTCGGAACTGGTGTGCGTCCTCCTTCCGTATCTTATTCAAAAGGGCCTGCTGGTTGGAAAGCTCCGCGGAGGCTTCCATGGAAAATGTCAGTACCCGGTCGGATAAAGATTGTGAAGGGCAGGCCATGGAGTTCTATGGCGACATGATGAGCCCCATCTAATATAATTTGGTCAGTTAATCCTTTTATTTAGGGGCGAAAAGTCCCGAACAAAAGCCCGAGGGAACGGATCCCAACCCCTCTGCTGACCAGAAGGATGATTATCCCCATGTTCCTTAGTTCTTAGACATGGAGTGGGTCGACGGAACGGTGGTCATCGGCGATTGGAAGGACATCCGGAGGCACAGGTTGCAGCGCCGCCTGGGCATAGACGTCAGCATGAACGCCCGTTCCGTCTTCGACGAGAGTTTTCTATGGATTGGTCGGCGGCCGAACCTGGAGAGGACGATGAAGGCGGCGGACCTGTTGCTCGACCTCTCGAACCGGGAGGTCAAGGTCATGGTGCACTGCTTCCACGGGCGGGACCGCTCTCCCTTCCTGGCCATGGTATACCTGAGCAAGAAACTGGGGATTGGCTACGAGGAAGCTTTCGAGATTGTGCGCAAGGGTCGCCCTCGGGCCAAGTTCCATCCGGAATGGGTGGAGGCGCTGAGGGAGACCGAACGGTAGGGGCTGGGCGGCTTTGAAATATATCCTTCCCTTTTTGGCCATAGAAAAGGATATCTAATCCGTGTTGGGTTAATCGACCTGGGTGTTTTGTTGGGCAAGAAAGAGAAGATGGCCTCGGTCCTGAACCTGGTAGGCGGAAAGCCGGAGAACGTGGAGAAGATCGTGAACGAGATCGACACCTTCTTCGACAATCTGAACGCCGAGCTGGAGGATTGGAAGGTCTCCATGGAGGAGTTCCCCGACGGCACCAGGATATACGCCCGCTTCCAGGTGCTGGTCAAAAAGTAGGTGAGGTCCCTGACCGACGACACGGAAGTCAAGGAGGAAGGTCCCCGGGAAAGGGTGCTGATGTGCGCCGCCGACTGGAAGGACCCCGATTGCAGGACTATCATCGATGAGTTCCACAAGGACGGCCTGGGCTCGGAGATATTGGAGGTGGACCAGGACCTGGCAGGCTTCGAGAAGGCCTGGGGGGACAAGGGGCCGGCCAAGTTCGTCAGCGAATACCACAAGGAGGGCGCTCCGAACCTGGAGAAGTATGGCCTGGGCGATCACGTTCCGACACCCGGACAGGAGGAACGCCCCAAGCGGTCCCCCCTCACCTTCAACCGCACCATAGACCTGGGCACCGCGGAACTGCTGACCTACGCCCTATTCCGGGCGGTATTCGGTTATGGGGTGAACATCCCCATAAAGAAGGAGGGCGTGGTCAACATGGACGTCACAATAAAGGGACGGGACGTGACCATAGATACGCACGAGTTCTATCTCATGGTCCCGGACCTGGTGGTCTGGAAGGTCATCTACTCCCATCAGGGCCAGCCCATCGTAGAGTTCGGGCGGGGAGTGAAGAAGGGCATGAAGGTGTACCGCCTCCGGGCCCTGAAGCTCTTCCTGACCCTGTGGTCCCAGTCCCGCAAGGCGGCCAAGGCCAAGGCGGGGAAGACTGAAGAGAGTGCGGAGGCGAAGGAATGACGCCGGTGCTCGAAGAGCAGAAGGACCAGTTCCGCGACGTGCTTCGTTCCATCCATCTCATCATGGTAGAATCGTTCAAAATGCGCAAGGTCAAGGTGGTGCCGCTGGGGACTGAAGGCTCGCGCCTTTCCATACCCATCAAGGTAGAGGGAGTGGACCTCAACGGGTCTCCGGTGCGCTACTTCGGCAAGATCGTCGGCGGCAGCGACATCATGACCGAGAAGACCATCCAGTTCTTCAAGAACGTCTACCTGCAGATGGAAGGGTGGCAGCCCCTGTTCAACTTCACCCGTTCGGCCCGGGACCTGGCCAAGCACCAGTACGACGTCATGACCCGCATATACGACCTGGGCATACCCACGGCGAAACCGCTAGGCACCTTCGCCCTGCCCGGAGGTTTGTGGCTCTTCGTCTCCGAGTTCCTCGAGGCGGCCTCGGCCTCCTCCAAGAAGGTGACGGAGGCGCAGCTGGACGAGGCCTTCGGGCACCTGCGACTGATGCACAGGAACGGCATCTTCCACGGGGACATCAAACCGGACAACTTCCTCTTCGCCGACAGGGTGTACATAATGGACGTAGGGCATTTCCTGGACAATGCCCCGGACCGGGAAAAACTGGCCTACGACCTAGCTTGTCTGGCCGCCTCGTTCACCGAGCACGCCTCCCCGGAAAAGGTGGTGGAGCTGGCCCGCGACCATTATTCCGCGAGGGACCTGAAGCGGGCCGCTGGCTATCTCGAGCTGATCGACCGCCGCCCGGACTTCAAGCTGACGGCGGAAAAAAAGGAAAGATTGGCCAAGTTGATGGCCTGAGCTCACTCCTTGGGCTTTCTCTTCAGCAGGGCTTTGGCGGCGAACTCCACGCGGACGCCTTCCTTGGACTCCTCCACCGAGAACTTCCACTGCTCGATGTTGGCGTCGAAGTCCTTCAGCAGCTTCTTCAATTCTTGGCCTTTCTCGTTCAGAACAACCGTAACGTCCTTCTCGGGCATGTGTCAGACACCTGTGCCGTAACTATGGCAGCCCGACCTAAATAAACGTTAGGGGTCAGGCCTCCGGCCACAGCTGCGCCGACAGCTCCCGCAGCTTGAACTTCATTATCTTGCCGCTGGCCGTCATGGGGTACTCGTCCAGGAAGTGCACGTATTTGGGAGTCTTGTAGAAGGCTATCTGCCCCCGGCAGTGGTCCTGCACATCCTCCGCGGCGAGGGACGCCCCGGGCTTCAGGATGATGAAGGCCGCTGGCAGCTCCCCGTACTTCTTGGAGGGCACGCCGACCACCTGCACGTCCTTCACCCCCTCGATGTGATGGAGGAAGTCCTCCACCTCCTTGGGGTAGATGTTCTCCCCGCCGCGGATGATCATGTCCTTAAGGCGTCCAGTGACCGCGTAGTACCCGTCCTCGTCCCGTATGCCGATGTCCCCGGAATGCAACCAGCCCTCCTGGTCTATGGCCTTGGCCGTCTCCTCGGGCATCTTGTAGTAACCTTTCATCACGTTGTAGCCGCGGCAGCACAGCTCCCCGTGCTCCCCCGGGCCCATGATCCGGCCGGTCTCCGGGTCAAGGACCGCTATCTCCACCCCGGGCATGGCCTGGCCGACGGTGGAGCACTTCTTGTCCAGGTTCTTCTCGTCGAACCGTGTCTGGGTCATCCCCGGGCTGGTCTCCGTGAGGCCGTAGACGATGGTCACCTCGTTCATGTTCATGCGTTCCACGCACTCCTTCATGGTCTTGACCGGGCAGGGCGACCCGGCCATGATGCCCGTGCGCAGGGTGGAGAAATCGAACTTGCTGAACAGCTTGTGCTCCAGAATAGAGATAAACATGGTGGGTACGCCGTACACCGCGGTGCATCTCTCCTGCACCACGGACATCATGACGTTGACCGGGTCGTACTTCTCGAGTATTACCATGGTAGCGCCGTGGTTCAGGCAGGCCATGATTCCCAGGACGCAGCCGAAACAATGGAAGAGCGGAACGGGAATGCACACCCGGTCCTTCGTGGTAAAGTTCTCGTTCACCCCGACCCAGTAGCCATTGTTGGCAATGTTGTGATGGGTGAGCATGACCCCTTTGGGGAAGCCGGTGGTGCCGGAAGTGTACTGCATGTTCACCACGTCGTGGGGTGAAAGCGATCTCTGCCGTTCCGAGAACTCCTCGCCGCTGACCTGCACGCTCATGGCCAGCAGCTCGTTCCAGGAGTACATGCCGCGGTGCTTCTCCGGCCCCAGGAAGAAGACCTTGCGCAGGGACGGGAAACGATCGGAATGCAAATGGTCACGGGGCTGCTCCTTGAGCTCGGGTATCAGTTCGTACAGCGTTTGGACATAATCAGTGTCCCGATAGCCGTCGATGACGAACACGTACTCGCAATCGGACTGCCTGAGCACGTAGTCTATCTCGGCCGTGCGGTAGTTGATGTTGATGGTGAGCAATATCGCGCCGATCTTGGCCGTGGCGAACTGCAGGGTGACCCAGTGTGGGACGTTGGTTGCCCACAGTGCCACCTTGTCCCCGCGCTTCACTCCGAGGGCCATCAGGCCTTTGGCCGCCTTGTCCACGGTATCCCGGAACTCCGCCCAGGTCTGCCGGTAATCCCGGTCGACGTAGACCACCGCGTCCTGGTCCGGTATGCGCTCCGTCATCTCGTCCAGGATCTGGCCGATGGTGGCGTTCCGAGTAATGTTATCTCTGACCATGAGCGCACCTCAGAAGGGAGTGTATATCACCGCGTAGATCTCGGCGCTATCCCCGTTGGCCGCTCCCAGGTGGTGAGGGACCACGGAGTTGTAGTACATGGAATCGCCAGCCTTCAGATGGTAGTTGCTCTGGCCGTAATGCAGCTTGACCTCACCTTTGACGACGATGACCAGTTCCTCGCCTTCGTGGGAGGAGCAGGTGTGGTCCTCGTTAGGCTGGACGACGATGAACAGGGGCTCCATGTGCCGGTCGGTCTTTCCCTTGCCCAGGGGGTAATAATGGTAACCTCCGTTGGCGCCGTCCTTGTGGGCGGACGTCTCTTCCTTGCGATCGGAGGAGCGGACGATGACCGGGTCCTCCCTCACCTGGTCGTCCATGAAGGTCCCCAGGCGCTGGCCCAGAGCCCGGGAGATCTTGACCATGACGCCGATGGGCGGGTACACCTCGCCGGCCTCGGCCTCCCTGATGAGGTTCGCGTCCACACCGGCGTTCTTGGCCAGGTCCTCTACGCTCATGTTGAGCCGTTCGCGATATGTCCTTATGCGCGTCCCGATCTTTACAGTAGAGGTCAATTGATCATCCTCGTTGCCTGGCCCACCGTGCGTCGGCGTTCGGCAATGCCTTAACCTAATCCAAGGTCCGTTTATGAAACTTACCGTCCGTCGAAGAAATGGCAATGAAAGGGGTTTGGAACTGGCAAGTTGTCAGAAAAATGCGTTACGGTTTGCCATTGACCCAATCGTGCGCCGCTCGGTACACCTTGCGGTTCCGTTCCACCAACGCCGGCTTGGCCGAGAAGCTGTCGTCCAATGCAGATAGCACATCTTCCTCAGGCAGACCGTGCGCGCCAAGGGCGGTAAGCGCCCCCAGGAACGCGGTGTTGGCCGCCTTGGGAGTGCCGGCATCCGCTGCCACCTTGAAAGCGGGGAAGGCCATCACGCGAAGGTCGTCACGCCCTTCCGGCCTGGTCAGGGAAGCTTCGTAGATCACGGTCCCGTTCTTCGCCACGGTGCCGAAGAACTTGTCCAGGGCCGGCTGGCTCAAGGCGACCAGAATGTCAGGGGCGTCCACGGTGGGCGAGCCCACCTCGCGGCCGCTGACCACCACGGAACAGGAGGCGTACCCGCCCCTCTGTTCCGGCCCATAGCTCGGTAGCCAGGAGACGAAGCGTCCGGCGCGCCCGGCGGCCTCGGCGATGACTAGTCCAAGGGAGAGCACGCCCTGCCCGCCAAAGCCGGAGAACTTGAACTTGCGCTCCTTGAACGAGGGGTCGATTTGGGCGGCGTCCCCTTCATGGCCGCCGTCGAAAAGCTGGGCGACCGTCACTTGGGGAACGGGGAAGGGGACCAGCGCCGCCTCAGAGCTGCGGTCCCGGAGGCATCCGAGGGGGAACACCTTCTCCATCACGTCGGTGACGTATTGGGCGGATGCGACCGGGTCCATGTGCCAGTTGGTGGGGCAGGGGGAGAGGAACTCCACGAACGCATAACCTTTTCCGTCCCGCTGGATCTCGAGCGCTTTCCGCACGGCCTTCTTGGCCTGCATGATGCACTTGGTGTCGGCGACCGAGACGCGCTCGATAAACACCGGGGCCTGCAACTGGTCCAGCACCTCGCAGACCTTGAGTGGATATCCTTCCTTGGCCGCGTCCCTGCCGAACGGTGTGGTGGTCGTCTTCTGCCCCAGCATGGTCGTGGGGGCCATCTGCCCCCCGGTCATGGCGTAGATGGAGTTGTTGATGAAGAAGCAGGCGAAGTGATCCCCGCGATTGGCTGCCTGGAAGGCGTTATTGAAGCCGATGGCGCCCAGATCGCCGTCCCCCTGATAGGAGATGACGGCGCTGTTAGGCAAGGCCCGGGAAATGCCGGTCGCTATGGCGGATGCGCGTCCGTGCGGTCCGGCCACGTTGCCGCAGTCGAAGTAGTGGAAACAGAAGGCGGCGCAGCCCACCGGCGATACGAACACGGTGCGGTCCTGTATCCCCAGGTCGGCCATGGCCTCGGCGATGAGCTTGTGGATGATGCCGTGCCCGCATCCGGGGCAGTAGTGTGTGGCCCTGGTCCCCTTCTCCTTGCGGTCGAACGTCTCGTAGAAACCGGTGGCCTTCTTCATCGCTCTCCCTCCAACATCTTCCTGGCCTTGTCGACCACGTCCTCCACCGACATCATGTTCCCGCCCATGCGGTTGATGAGCTCCACCTGGCACTCCTTCTTGCGGTCCAGGTGCAGCAGCAGGTCGTCGCGGTACTGGCCGTTGCTCAGTTCCACCACCAGGACCTTTTCCTTGGCGGCCTTTCGCAATTGCGATTCGGGGAAGGGGAAGAGGGTCATCGGCCGGAACAGCCCGGCCTTCACGCCCTCGTCCCTCAGCCGGTCCACCGCCGAGCGGGCGATGCGGGCGCATACCCCGTATCCAGTGAGCAGGATCTCCGCGTCCTCCATCCGATAGCATTCGGCCATAGCGTCCACGGTCATGGAGGCGTACTTGTCCTGCAGCATCCAGTTGTGCTTCTCCTGCAGGGCGTTATCCAGGTAGATAGAGGACACGAGGTTCCCTCGGGTCTTGGCATCGCCTTGCACCGCCCAAGCGGAGACCTCCGGCCGAGCGGCCTCTTTCTCTGGGAAAGAAAGGAACTCCATCATCTGTCCCAGAACAGCGTCGGCCAGTACGATGGCCGGGCTTCGGTACTTGAAGGCCAGCTCGAAGGCCTTCATGGTCAGGTCGCACATCTCCTGCACGGAAGCGGGAGCGAGCACTATGCTATGGTAGTTGCCGTGCCCGCCGCCCTTCACCGCCTGGTTGTAGTCGCCCTGCTCCGGGCCGATGTTGCCCAGTCCGGGTCCCACGCGCATGACGTTGACGATGACCGCCGGCAGCTGGGCCCCGGCCAGGTAGGACAGGCCCTCCTGCATCAAGGAGATCCCCGGTCCGGACGAGGCGGTCATGGCCAGGCGTCCGGCGGAGGCCGCCCCGAAGATCATGTTTATGGCCCCGGTCTCGCACTCGGCCTGCAGATGCACCCGGCCGAGCTGGGGAAAGTACTCCGCCACGGCGTGCGCTATGTCGCTGGTCGGGGTGATAGGATATCCGAAGTAAACATCGCAGCCGGCGTAGACGGCGCCAATGGCCACGGCCTCGTTGCCCTTCACGAACTTCCGCATGAGGTCACTTCCTCCCCTTTTCCTGCACCATGATGGCGTAAGGCTCAGGACAATTGTAGAAGCATATAGCGCAGCCCACGCATCCCGACCCGATGTACTCGACGGCGTTGTATCCGCGGCGGTTGATGCGCCCGGACAACCTAAGTACCTTCTGCGGGCAGGCGGCCACGCAACGGCCGCATCCCTTGCACTCGTTCTCGTCGAACACCGGATGGGGAATCGCACTCTCGGTTGTGCTCATCCCTCCTCTGGAAAGAAGGATGATACTTAAAGTTACTTCAATGAACTCCATTCTGTACGTATGGCCTAGGTCAAAAGCTGCCGTACTTGCGCACGTGCTCAGCAGCCTTGTACAGAGCCTCGTCCTTCTCTGGACCGTCGTACAGTCCCATGTCCTTCCGGGCGTACAGCTTTCGGTCCTCGCCCACTGGGCAGACCTTGATGCAGATGCCGCAGGGGGAGCGGTACTTCTTCTTCAGGTCCACGCTCCTCCCGGTGCACTTCCTCTTGTCGATGGACGCCTCCGGATAGTCAACGTCGCCAATGGCCTGTACCGGGCAGGCTTTTTGACATCGATGACAACGGATGCACAGCCCCTTCTTCATGCGGCGGCCGGAAGGCACCTTGGCCGTGGTGAAGACGGAGACGAAGCGGACCCTCGGACCGTACTCCTTGGTCAGCAGCATGTTGTTCAGGCCGAACGTCCCCAGGCCGGCCAGGTAGGCGGCGTGACGGTGGGAGAAGAAGGCGTACGGATTTTCCATCAGCAGTTCCACGCTCCCGTAGCCGTCGCGCGGGATGTAGGCGGATGCATATCCTTCGCCGTTCAGGTAGTTCGACAGCTGATAGGCCCTTTCGTCCAGTTGAGAGTTGAGGTTCTGGTACAGCTCCTTGTACCAGATAGAAGGAGAGGTCTCCAGTATCGGCAGAGTGACCGGAAGGCCGAGGACGATCACCGTGCGGCAACCAGGGAATATGGACTTAGGGTGAAACTCCTTCGGCGGCCAAGGGGTGAAAGGGGGGTCATCCCAGGCGTCGGCGGAGGCGAACCCTACGATCCCGATGCCCCAATCCTTGCAGAGGTCCAATATGCCCCGCTTCAACTGATTGGTCATGGACGTTAATCTGCGGCGGTGGTAATAACTCTAAGCCCGTTCAATTCCGGGACAGGCGATCCGCGACCTTTTCGGCGAACTTCGCGGTCCCCAGTTTTCCTCCGAGGTCCCTGGTCCGATCGCCCTCGGTCAAGGTCTGCACCAGCGCGGACTGCAGCCGGCTGGCCGCGTCCATCTTCTTCAAGAACTCCAGCATCAGGCAGGCCGACAGTATCGTCGCCGAGGGGTTCGCTATCCCTTTTCCGGCGATGTCCGGGGCGCTACCGTGCACTGGTTCGAAAAGGCCGAAGCGGTCGCCGATGTTTGCCGAAGGTGCCATTCCCATTCCTCCGGTCAACGCCGCGGCCTCGTCGGACAGAATGTCGCCGTAAAGGTTCAGCGTGACGATGCACTGGAAGCACTTGGGCTTAGTTATCAAGGCGGCCGCGACGGCGTCCACGATCATGTCGTTCGCTTCAAGGCCCGTGTTCTGCATCACCTCGTAGAACACCCGGCGGAAAAGGCCGTCGGACTTGCGCAGCACGTTGGCCTTGTGCACGCAGGTGATCTTGTTGAAGCCCATGACCCGGGAGACCTTGATGGCCTTCTCCACGATGCGCCGGCAGCCCTTCTCGCTCACCACCCGTTCCAAGATGATAGTGTCCCCCTCCTCCCTCTCCCGCCCAGTGTACATGCCCTCGGTGTTCTCGCGGACAATGACGGTGTTGAGGTCCACCAGCTTGAACTCGGGAAGGATGGGGAAGCAAGGGCGGATGTTGGCGTACAGGTCGAAGTGCCTGCGCAGCTGCAGAAGCGGCGACTTGTAGCATGGGTCCGGTGTCACCGGGGAGGTTATGGCCCCGAAGAGCACTGCCTTGGTACCTTCCAAGGTGGTGAGCGTTCTCTGCGGCAGGTATTCCCCGGTCCTCTCAAAGCAGGCCAGCCCCATTTCCGCCGGCACAAACTCCAGGCCAAGGTCCATATCCTTCAATATGCCCATGGTGGCCCCCACGACCTCCGGGCCGATGCCGTCGCCCTCGATAACCGCTACTCTCGTCATCCCAATCTCTCGATCAATGCCGCGACCATGATGGGAAGGGTGATGGTGGCGTCCCCTTCCACGTTCACCTGCCAAGCGTCCTCGCGCACCTTGCCCCAGGAGATGGCCTCGCGCACCTGCGCCCCGCTGAGCGAACCGTCGAACTCCGCGGCTGTGGTCATGTAGACCGCGTAGTCCAGCCCGCCGCGGAACTGGTTCCACCAGATGACATGGTGCTTGGATATGCCCCCGCCTATGATCAGCGCCCCGCTGCTCTCAGCCCGGAACACCATCTGGGAAAGCTCCTGCTCGTCCTGGAACAGGTCGATCTTGAGGTCCCGGTGCGTCTGCCAGTACATCCATAGCTGGCTGCCGAAAGAACCGTCGGTAATGCCGGGAACGACTATCGGTATCTGGTTCTTATGCGCCCAGTATAGGAGCGAATCCTCGTTGTCCAGGCGGGCGCCCACCTCATCTATCAGTTCATGGGTGGATATGGAATCGCGTCCGGCCAATATCTCCTCGAACATCGGTATGAGGCGCTCTTCCAGCACCAGTCCGTAGCTTTCGTCCGGTACGAGCACGTTGCCCAGGCGGTTCATGCCCTGCTCCCGGAGCTGGGCGTCGTCCATCATGAAGTCGCCATGATAGTAGTCCTTCCAGGTCCGGGCCAGGTCGTGGTCCAGCGTTCCGCAGGTGGTTATGACCACGTCCACCAGCCTGCGCTTGACCAGCTCCACGATGACCCCTCTGGTCCCCGTAGCCATGATGCAGGCCGGGAAGGACAGGAAGGTGAGGCATTTTTCGTCGCGGACCATCTTCTCCACTATGTCAATGGCATCGGCAAGCTTCTTGGCGGTGAACCCTCCGGACTCAGACATGGAACGGACCAGTTGGTCCACGCTCATGCCGCCCTCGACCTTGATGTCGCGCACCTTTCTTTCTTCCATATCGATCGTCCTCACCTATCGTCGGGCCATAGAAATATCTTACCTACTGTGAAATGGCGATGATGTAAAGTAACTTTTTCCGAAGCGGACGAAAGGTCGGGAAGTTCCTTATATTTATCTTGACACGTTCCTCATCTTCATAATGGACGGCAGAAGATTGGCGATATTGAGCGGCGGGTTCGTCGGTCCCCTCTCGGGGAACGCCGTCCTCGCCATGATCCCCGTCCTCAAGACCGAGTTCGGTGCCGGGGCGGAGGAGGTACTGCTGTCCATCACCTTCTTCATGCTGCCCTTCGCCTTCTTCAACCTCTTCTCCGGGACCGTGTCCGATGTCTACGGGCGCCGAAGGCTGCTCACCATCGGCTTCGTCATATACGCCGTGGGGGGCCTCGTCTGCGCCCTCTGCCAGGACCTGTCGTCCTTCTACCTGGGGCGGGCCATACAGGGGTTCGGGTACGCTTTCGTCAACCCGGTGCTGCTGGCCATCCTGGGAGATCTGACCCCCGACAACGAGAGGGGGAAGGTCATGGGATATTTTGGGGCGTTCACCACCGCCGGCATAGCCAGTGGTCCGATGATCGCCGGGTTCCTCACCCCCTACAGCTGGAGGTGGATGTTCGTGCTGGTGGCCATCATGGCCATGTCGGTCGGCCTTTGGATAAGGACCGCCTGTCCGATGGTGAGACGGGACCCGGACGCCCTTCATCATCTGAAACGGAACGTGGTTCGGACAGTGAAGACCAGAGGCGTGGCCACCCTATGCCTCCTGGGGTTCTTGGCCTTCCTGTGCTACATGGGGGTCCTCGGATTCCTGTCCGACCATCTGTCCCTGGAACCGTTGTCCCTGAACGAGACCACCATAGGTGTGCTGGTGGGGATGAGCGGTGTGGCTGGAATGGTCGCCGCACCGATCGGCGGGCGCCTGGTGGACGCCAAAGGAAGGACGATAACCGCCGCCATCGGTTTTGGTATTGTCGCCGCGGCCATGCTCCTGCTCTCCATCTCGAGTGACACGATGGGGTTCGCCCTTTCCCTGTTGGTACTCGGTACGGGTACGGCCTTTATATGGGCCTCGCTGCTGACGTTGACGGTGGAGATCGTTCCGGACCTGAAAGGCACGGCGTCCTCGGTCTTCAACAGCATTCGATTCCTTGGTTACTCGATAGCCCCGATGCTCTTCGCCCCCATATACGCGGGATGGGGTTTCGGCGCATTGCTCCTGGTCGGCTTCGCGCTGACGTTGTTGGCCTTGCCAACGATATACGTCCTGGGCCTTCAGCTCAAAGCTTCCCAGGCTCTGAGGATACGGTCGAGCTGAGACCGGGCCTCCTCCACGCTGTAGGAGTTGTCCAGCACGGACCAGCCCCCCTTGGCCAGCTCCAAGACCTTCCCCCGCACCTTAGTGAGCGAAGCGAGGTTCTCGAACATCTCCCTCTCATGTTCCCTTTCCTCGATCCTCTGGAGGGCGCATTCGGGCTTTGCGTCCACCAACAATAGGCGTGGGGGCATGGGCAGGATCCTGACGAAGAAGTCGTAGCCCGGTCGGTGCAATCCCTTAGGCAGATAGGCCGTGGCCATGACGTAGCGCACGAAGATAACCTTGTCCTGATCGCCATAGCGCCGCAATCTGCGGACCGAGTCCAGCACGTCAAACACGAAAAATACCGTGGCCACGGTCTGCATTAGCTTCCCCTCGGCGGTGAGCGATCTGCGGCTCATGCGGCCTATCCAGGTGTCGGAAGGATGGGTCCGGACCAGCACCTTCTCGCCTTTGGACCGGTAATGATCGGCTATCCAGCCGGCCACGGTGCTCTTTCCCGAGCCATCGATCCCGTCCACCACGATCAGTTCCAGCTGCTCACCTCATAGCCCAGATAATGCCAATATCAATGCGGTCGACAGCGGGATCACTATATTATCATACTCCCCCGGGGTGTAAAGCTCTACGACCGCCACATACGCCCCAAGCCCTAAGGCGGCCAGGGCGGAGAGGGGCAGAGCTATGGTCCTGGTGCCGTAGAGCCCGGCGGAGAACAGGAAATTATAATAGTTTATGATGAGGAAGATGGTCAGTGTGGCGAAGCTGAATACCGCGACCGTACCTTCCAGGGTCTTGTTCCCGTATATCTTGCGCTTTCCATAGGTCCTTCCGACCAGCCCGCCCATGCCGTCCCCGTAGGCCATGCACACGATGCCCACCGAAGCGATGACCAGGTCGTTGAAGGCGAAGAACGCCAGCAGCGTCCAGGATATGGCATAGTAGACCAGTCCGTACCTGAGCCCGTCGTGGGAGGCCGAATAGAGCACCGAGCCCTTCAGGTTGGAGGCGAGGCCTTTCTGCTCCTTGCGGTCGTCGTATCGCGAGAACAGTATGAGCAAAGGTATGAAAGGGGCCGCGGCCAGCAACGCCATGACGTAGTTGGTGTCGAACACCCACCAGAACAGGGCGATGTTCCCGATCATGATATGAATGAACTTCCGGTGGAACGACCTGCGCTTGAGGAACTTCCATTTGGTAGCTATAACCACCATGATGCCCACATAGACATAGACCAGGAGCAGACCGAGGGCGTCACCGCCAATCAAAGCAATCCGTCCCTTATGGCCTTAAATCATATAAAAATCCAAAGGGGTCCTCCAGACCTGCACCGGTCTGACCGTTGTCAATATCGTTCAGGATATCCAGCGACAAGCTCTTAAATACGCTACCAGCCGAATCGGCCGGACATGAATGATAAGGACCTGCTGCTCTTCGAGCAGATCAAGGCCCAGCTGGGCGCCCCCCTCAGCCCTGGCCTGATGGTGATGGACGTCCCAACCACCCAGTTCGTCAAGGTGGAGCTGGTGCTCTTGAAGGCCCTTATGGAGGAGGGACGACCCGGGCTGTTCATTTCCGTGGACCGCCCCCATCAGTACATGGTGCATCTTCTCACTATGCATGGGATCGATTGCCGCAGCCTCACCTTCGTGGATGCGGTGGCCCGTTTCAGTGCCGACTCCAAATCTGCTTCGGTGAAGGTGGGATTCTTCCGGGGGCCGCGTAACATTGACACCTTGCCCGAAGCCCTGAAGGACTGGTCTGTAGCCGATGGAGGCCCGGGCATTGACCTCGGGGAGTGCGGTTTCGCGGTCATCGATAACCTATCCACTTTTTTAACCTACAACAGCCAGCAAGCGGTCCGATCATTCCTGAACGATTTCATCTCCGCCCTCGGCGGGAAGGTCACGGTACCGTTGTTGGTGGACCACGAAAGGAATCCCACCCTGTTTCATATGATCAAGGACTTAGGGGGAAGGGAGATCGCGTTGGTCCCTGAGCATATTCCAATGTCCTCGGACAGGGCGCGTTTGAAAATATCCAACGACAATATCAAAGGAGATTACTGACCATGGAAGAGATCAAGCTCGAGCGGACGGACCTGATGCGCATACCTGCCGGCATACCCGGCTTGGATGAGATGATCGAAGGAGGCTTTCCATTCCCTTCGGTCATTCTGGTCTCCGGCACCGCCGGCACTGGGAAGACCACCTTCGCCCTACGTTTCCTCTGTGAAGGGGCGGTGCGGGGAGAGCAGGGGCTATACTTCACCACCCTCAGCGAACCGACTCAATGGATGTTACGATTCTCCTCCCAGTTCGAGTTCATGCGACCGGAATATTTCGACAACCAGATTATTTATGAGGACCTAGGCAACATCTTACGGGATGGTGATTCCGGCAAGCTGCTGGACGCCATCGAATCACGCATCGCCGAGGTCGTGCCCCAGCGCATAGTCATCGATCCCATCACCGTGGTCGGTGAGATGTTCAAGGACGGTTATCGCCAGTTCCTCTTCGACTTGATCAATAGGCTGAAGAACTGGAACGCTACCACCGTGGTCACCGGTGAGGTGCGTCCCGGGGAGCTCTATCCTCCGGAGATCTCCTACGCCGTCGACGGGATCGTCCTTCTGCACTTGTCCGAGGAACTAGGCGCCAGGCGCAAATACCTGGAGGTCCTGAAGATGCGCGGGACGAACCACCTGACCGGAAAGCACTCCATCGACATCTCCCGCAAGGAGGGTATAGTGGTGCTAAAGGCGAGGTTCTGAAATCGAAGCCATTATCACGCAATCCATCGAAAACGCATATATATGCCGTTTATGGCAGATATTCGATGCCAGACTGCGTTTTTCGTGGGGCATTTTTACCTAAACGATTTATATAGGTAGCCGTATTTAGGCTGGAATTTAAAGAGGCTTTGTAATGTTAGACGATCCTCTGTACCTAACGATACCGATTGCAGGGCTGATAGGTCTGCTCTTCGCCGGGTATCTCACGTGGACGATTCTCAAGAAGGACACAGGAACTCCTGAGATGAAGGCCATAAGTGACGCTATCCGCGAGGGTGCCATGGCTTACTTGGCCAGACAGTACAAGACGATCGCCATATTCAGTGTCATCCTCGGTGTCCTGATCGCCATCGGGATAAACTGGTTGACCGGTATGGCGTTCTTGATGGGGGCTTTCTTCTCTGCCCTGTCTGGATACATCGGAATGTACGTGTCTGTGAACGCGAACATCAGGACCGCGAGCGCCGCGAGGCGATCCATGAACGAGGCGCTGTCAACCTCCTTTCGCGGCGGCGCCGTCTCCGGCATCGCTGTGGTGTCCTTGAGCCTGTTGGGCGTCGCCGGCGTCTTCTATCTCTATCAGGGATATCTGGTAGATGCGATCCCCGGGACCTATGACGCTTATAGCCAGGCGTTATTCCTCGGTGTTGGATACGCCTTTGGCGCTTCCTTCGCCGCGCTATTCGCCCAGCTAGGCGGCGGTATTTATACCAAGGCCGCTGATGTGGGCGCCGACCTTGTGGGTAAGGTCGAAGCTGGCATACCCGAGGACGATCCCCGCAACCCTGCCGTCATCGCTGACCTGGTCGGCGATAACGTAGGTGACTGCGCCGGTCGTGGAGCTGACCTGTTCGAAAGCACCGCAGCCGAGAACATCGGTGCCATGATACTCGGTCTGGCCATCTTTGCCTACACTGGTAATGTCGGTTGGTTCATGTTCCCGCTGGTCGTTCGCGCCTTCGGTCTGCTTGCCGGCCTTGTCGGCATCATGACCGTTCGCCTGCGCAGCGAGGACGAGGAGCCCATGAAGGCCCTCAACCGCGGATACTACATCACGTGCGTCCTTGCTGCGATATTGTTCTACGTTGCCGTAGACCAGCTTCTGGGCGGGGAAATAGTGTTCTTCTATTGCGGAATGATTGGTATCGCTCTCAGCATTGTGATCGTCTACATCACCCAGTACTACACTGCTGGAGATTACCGCCCGGTCAAGAAGATCGCCAAGGCCTCCGAGACCGGCGCCGCTACCAACATCATCGCCGGTATCTCCATCGGTCTAGAGACCACCGCGGCCTCCATAATCGCTATCGCGGTCGCCCTGATAAGCTCTTACGAGCTGGGGGCGAGCATAGCTCCAACAGGAAGCTATGAGTTCATCTACGGCCTCTACGGGACCGCCGCTGCCACAATGGGTATGCTGACCACATGCGCCTTCATTCTGGCCGAGGACACCTTCGGCCCGATCACTGACAACGCCGGCGGCATCGTCGAGATGTCCCACCAGCCTGAGGAGGTACGCGAGAGGACCGACCGTTTGGACGCCATCGGCAACACTACCAAAGCCCTGACCAAGGGATACGCCATGGGAGCCGCCGCATTGGCCGCCTACCTGCTGTTCGGCGCCTTCTTCGAGAAGGTCGCCAACCTGCAGGGTGTGGACATAGTCGACTTCTATCAAAACTTCCACGTTGACCTGATGCAGCCGGCCGTGTTCGTCGCCGCCATGATAGGTGCTATGCTAGTCTTCCTCTTTTCCTCCCTGGCCATTAGCGCCGTGGGCAAGGCCGCACAAGATATGATCTCTGAAGTGCGCCGTCAGTTCAGGGAGAGGCCCGGCATTCTGGCAGGAACTGAGAAGCCGGACTACGCTTTGTGCGTGGACATCAGCACCAAGGGCGCCCTGAAGGCCATGATCCTCCCGGGCATCCTGCCGGTGGTCGTGCCGGTCGCTCTGGGGCTGACCTACAGGTTCGTCTTCGGAAGCGACATGGCGATTATGGGCATTGGGGCCTTCCTGATGGTCGCCACCATCACCGGTGTGCTCATGGCCCTCTTCTTCAACAACGGAGGAGGGGCCTGGGACAACGCCAAGAAGTTCATCGAGGCCAAGGGCCTGAAGGGCACTCCGCAGCATGCGGCAGGTGTGGTCGGAGATACCGTCGGAGATCCGTTCAAGGACACCGCCGGACCTTCCCTGCACGTGCTGGTTAAGCTGCTGTCCACCATAACCCTGGTGTTCGCCACCATGTTCGTGGCCTAAAACAAACCCTTTTCCATCCCTTTCTTTTTTATCCAGCATACCCAACGCTTATATGCTCGGGGCTCAATCTTTATATAACAGTTTTATTATGCCAAGGTAGTTAAGAGGACTAAACATGTATCTGATGACCCAGAGGGAGAGAGTCGTTCGCATCCCCCCGGACCGGCTCGGGGACGATGTCAACCAGGTGGTCAATGTTCTGGCCAGGGAGGCTTACGAAGGCCGCATCGAGAACAACGACTCGCTCACCGTTATCATCAAGAATATCAAGACCGTCGGCGAAGGCCGCATCGTGCACGGTGACGGCGCGGTGTACCAGACGGTCAAATTCGACTCATTGATCTTCCGGCCCATGGTCCAGGAGGTCGTGGAAGGCACAGTCTGCGAAGTGCTCAAGTTCGGGGCGTTCGTGCGCTTCGGCCCCCTCGACGGTCTGCTGCACATCAGCCAGGTCATGGATGACCGCATCGACATCGACGAGAACAGCCAGCGCCTGATTGGCAAGGACACCAAGCGCGACCTGAAGAACGGCGACGTGGTGCGGACAAGGATTGTTACCCTTTCGTTCAATGAAAGGAACCCGCGGGAGAGCAAGATCGGCCTGACCATGAGGCAGCCCGGACTGGGCAAGCTGGAATGGATAGCCGAGGAACGGGCCAAGAAGGGGGCCGAGAAATGAAGGTAACCAAGGCATGTAAAACCTGCTCCGCCATCACCGAGGAGGACAAGTGCCCGCTCTGCGGCGGGGAGACCTCCAAGGAGTGGCAGGGCTACGTGGTCATAATCGACCACACCAAGTCCAAGATAGCCAAGAGGATGGGCATTAATGTCAACGGCAAGTTCGCCCTCAAAGTGCGTTAAGCTGACCGTCCCTCCTAAGGGGTGGAGGTTGCCGGACCACCTGAGAAGGGAGCTTAGCATGCCTTTCGGGGAGCTTTTCCAGGGCGAGGATGTCCTGGACGGGCTTTCCGGATGCAGCAAGATAATCTGCGTGGGGGACGTCGTTTCCACCACCCTTATAAACAAGGGTGTCATCCCCCATCTGACCGTTTACGACCGGCGCAACGAGAGAAAGGAGCTGGATGCTGGCGAGCACCCCGCCGACCATCTGTCGATACCGGAGATAATGGTGAACAACCCGCCAGGATTGATGACCCCCCAGCTGGTCAAGGCCATGAAGGACGGTCTTGAGAGCAAGGAGAAGGTCAAGGTCCTGGTGAACGGGGAGGAGGACCTGGCCGCGCTGATCTGCGCCGCGATCGCCCCGGCCGGCTTCTGCCTGATATACGGGCTCCCGAGAAAAGGAGTGGTGCTGGTTCGCACCAACGAAAAAGTGAACCGCACGGCGCAAGAACTGATACGCTCAATGGAGGAATTGAAGTGAAGATCGAGATAGAGAGCAAGAAGCCCAACGCCCTGCTGGACCGCACCGAAGTGTCCTTCAAGGCCGACCACCGCGGAGAGGGCTCCCCCAAGAGGGCCGATGTGAAGGCCAAGCTGGCGGAAGCGCTTGCGGTCAGCAAGGACAAGGTCGTCATCGACCACATGGAGACCGAGTTCGGATTGAGCGTGAGCGTCGGCTACGCCAAGGTGTACGGCAGCGCCGAGTCGGCCAAGAAGTTCGAGAAGAACTACATCCAGGCCCGTAACGGGCTGGCGGAACCGAAGAAAGCCGCCAAGAAGAAGTAAGGTGTGACCATGGCTGCGAAGAAGAAGGAAGTCAAGAAGGGTGCCCCCTCGGCCAAGAAGGACTATTACCAGATCAAGGGAGACAAGCTGGAACGGGTCAAGAAGAGCTGCCCCAAATGCGGGCCGGGTGTATTCCTGGCCGAGCACAAGGACCGCACCTCCTGCGGCAAGTGCGGCTACACCGAGTTCAAGAAGAAGTGAACGTCAGCCTCGATCTTCCCCTCTCCAAGAGGGTCACAGGTTGATAGGTCGTGGGACCTTCCCAATGACCACGGGCCTGTAGTGTAGCTTGGATATCACTGAGGCCTCCGGAGCCTCGAACTGGGGTTCAAATCCCCACAGGCCCGCCTTTCCTTTACTATTTTCCACTACATACTTATCCATCGAGCTTGTTTTCGGAAATCATGCAACTGACCCCCGAAGAGACGTCCATGCTTGCCGGCAAGGAAGGGCGCGGCAAGCAGAAGGCCATGGAGCTGCTGGCGGCCCTCGGCAAGATCTACAGGGCAGACCGGCTCATCCCCATCACCTCCGCGCATCTTTCTGGCGTTTCGTACAAGACCATAGGCGAGGGCGGGATCGATTTCCTTGAAGAGATGGCCAAGGATTCCAAGGTATGCGTGCCCACCACCCTCAATCCCATGGGAATGGACACGGAACGCTGGAAAGAGATGGGGGTCAGCGAGCATTTCGCCAAAAGGCAGCTGCACATCATCAGCTTATACGAGAAGATGGGAGTGGAGATCAACTGCACCTGCACCCCTTATCTGCTGACCAATCGCCCCAAGGTGGGCGACCATATCGCCTGGGCGGAGTCCTCCGCCCTCTCCTTTGCCAACTCCGTCCTCGGGGCTCGTACCAACCGGGAAGGGGGGCCGGGAGCGCTGGCCGCGGCCATCACCGGTCGCACGCCTAACTACGGTCTGCACTTGGAGCAGAACCGGAAGGCCACGCACGTGGTGCAGGTGGAGGAAGGTATAGGCCAGGACGAATGGTCTATAGTAGGGCACACCGTGGGAAGGAAGCTCGGAGCCTGCGTGCCTTTCTTCCGCGGCCTGGGCCACGACGTCAATGGGCTGAAGTCGCTGGCGGCGGCCATGGCCGCCTCCGGTTCCGTGGCCATGTTCATGGTGGAAGGGGTCACCCCCGAGCAGCCCGCCTCCCTGGCAGGGCTGCCCACGCTCAGCGTAACCCGCCAGGACCTGGAGGATACGGTAAAGCGGCTCCGCACCGGAACGAAACCGGACCTGATAGCCATAGGCTGCCCCCACCTCTCGGAGAGAGAGATGAAGGAACTGGCGGCCAAGCTGGACGGGAAGGTCAAGAAGGGCGACGTAGAGGTGTGGTTCTGCACCTCCAAAGGCGTGTGGCTAAGATGCCCGAAGGAACGGGCGGTCCTGGAGCGTTTCGGGAAGGTGCTGTGCGACACCTGCATGGTGGTGGCGCCCATCGAAGGACTGCATAAGGTCACCGCCAGCGATTCGGCGAAGGCCTGTGCCTACTTGCCCGGACTATGCTCGCAGAAGGTTTTCTGCGGTTCTCAGCGTGAACTACTGGAGATGATTTTGTGAAGATTAAAGGTCGTGTGATATTCAGCGGCAAAGCGATCGGAAGAATGATGGTAATGAACGAACCGTTCAGCTTCCTGGGAGGAGTGGACCCCGTGACCGGTCTGTTCACCGTCGCCTCCGGGCGGGAAGGGGAGAACATCGACGGACGCATACTTGTGTTCCCCTGCGGAAAAGGCTCGACCGTCGGTTCCTATACCATAATGGACCTGAAGAAGAACGGGCACCTGCCCGCGGCGATAATCAATGCCCAGGCGGAGACGATCGTGTCTACCGGGGCGGTCATGGCCGGCATCCCGATGATCGATTTATTGGACATATCCATTCTCAGGGAGGGCGACCGCGCCGTGGTCAACGGAGATTCCTTGGACATGATGGACCTGGTGGAGAAGAAGGTGGTCACCTGTGTACTTCGGTGTAAAGGGAAGATATTGATCCTAAAGCGCAGCCAGAAGGTAGGCACGAACAAGGGGAAGTGGGCCGCGGTCAGCGGTTATATCGAGCGCGGCGAGAAGCCGGAAGAGACCGCCTTAAAAGAGGTTATGGAAGAGACATGCATCACTACCGCCCGCATCGAGAAGAGGACGGAGGCGCTGCGCGTGCGCGACGGGGCCTATCTGTGGACCATATATCCTTTCCTATTCGAAGTAGAGGACGAGAAGGTCACCCTCGACTGGGAGCACACCGAGTGCACCTGGGCGAACCTGGACCAGCTCCCGCAGTACGACACGGTACCCGGCTTCCGCAAGGTGCTGGAAGCGCTCGGCCTATAAGGTCCCGTCCACCTCTTTCTCCAGCAGGTTCAGCTCGTTGGCGTCCAGGGTGGAGGGGTTCAGCACCATCAGCATGATGGAGCTATTTATGGCCACCTGGTCCCGCAGAGATTGCACGAAGCGTAGCACGGTCAGGAAGTTGTTGTTGGTGATCAGGTACTCCAACCCGTCCAGCAACACCACCCCCTTGCCCTTGCTCAGGAACTGCTCTAACGAATAGCTGAGCTTCTCGAGGTCCTTGGGCCGCAGGCTGTCCTCCTTGCCCACGTTGCTCAGCCAGATGATGGGCGTGTCGCCCAGCTCGTATTTCCCTCGTATCTTGAGGGGATAGTTCCTGGTCACGCAGTAACCTTTGCTGCCCTTCTTGACCTGGTCCATGAACAGCTGGTAGGATCGGTCGGAGCGGTCGTCCTTTATGAGGTAGCTGTATCCGTCCTGGAGCCCCTGCACTTTGGTCGTAGCCTCGGTCTCTTCCTCTGCCTCGCCCACCAGCGAGGTATTACATGATGGGCAGATCAGGTCGGCCGCCGTGACGGCGCTTCCGCACTTAGGGCAGACGGAACAGCGATGGAAACCGCCCTCGCCGATGTACTTGGTGATCTCCTCGATGGTCTTGGTGCCTAAGCCCGGCACGCCCTTCAGAGCGTCCTTGTTGGCGTTCTCCAGCTTTTCTATGGAATCGTAGCCAGCATCGTAGAGCATCTCGGCCTTCAGCTCGTTCATGCGCGGTATGCGCATGAGATAGGGCATCAGCTCCGGTTTGCTCAGGAC
Organism: Methanomassiliicoccales archaeon; assembly: GCA_026394395.1. Classification (NCBI taxonomy): domain Archaea; kingdom Methanobacteriati; phylum Thermoplasmatota; class Thermoplasmata; order Methanomassiliicoccales; species Methanomassiliicoccales archaeon. The sequence goes on along the minus strand of JAPKYK010000003.1, from coordinate 81,438 downwards.
CTTTCCCACCGCTTCCGGAACGGCCTTGCAGGTCTCCGTGGAACGGTCGAAGTAATGCAACACCTTGCGCACATCGGGCTTGCTCAGCTTGGTTCGTTCCTCTATCTGCTCCTCGGTCAGCAGCTTGAGGTCGGAAGCGTTGCGCACGCCGGCATCCACCAGCGCCTCGGCGGCCTTTGAGGATATGCCCGGGATCATAGTCAGCTCCTTTATCGCATCCTTCAGGTTCAGGGAGCTGACCCCGATGTCCACCTTCTCCCCTTCGATCTCCCACTTGCCCACCATCTCCCCGTGGACCTCTGGTACTATCTCCATGGACTTGGAGCGCACCTCGCTCATGATGTGGGCCTTCCATATCTTCAGGTACTCGGAGACCTTGGACTCGGCGGTGACCTCCACCTTGACGAACTCCTCTACGTCCAGCTTCATGTCCTTGCGGGTCTGCTGCACCCGGCGGATTATCTCCCGGGCGAAGCCCTCGGCCTCTATCTCCCTGGTGACCTCGAAGTCCAGGTATAGCTCGCCCCCGCTGAAGGTGGCGGCGTAGACGTTCTTCGGCAATGAAATGTTGAAGGAGACCATGTTCGGCTCGATCTTGATGAGCTGCCCCTCAATCCCGAGGGAGTACTCTCCGCGCTGCATGCTCTCCTTGATCATAGTTGCCGGGCGGCTCTGCAGCAGCACGGCTATCTTGGAGGCCCACTGGCGATAGACCTTGCCGATGGCCAGGGGGTTGGGGACGACGTTCAAGACCGTTTCGGACCATTCCTCGCCCGCGGACACGTACTCCACCTTCTTGACGTTGGACTGGGAAAGGAGTATGTCCTCCATGGACCGCAGGGCGGCCAGGCTGTCGTTGTTGTTCACTTTGATTATGATCCTCTTCATGGGCCAGCGCAGCTTAACGTTCTTGAGCTGGCGTTCGCGGGTGACCGTGTCCACGATCTCCTGGACCATGGACATGGTCTTCTCCAGCCGCTCGTCCACTCGGGTCAGGTCACTGCCTGGCCAATCCATCATGTGCACGCTGACCTTGCTGCCGTCCATATACTGGTAGATCTCTTCGGCCAGATGGGGGCAGATCGGCGCCAGCAACAGGGTGGTGTCCATTATGGCATCGTACAAGGTGCGGTAGGCGGCCAGTTTGCCGGAGTCGCCTTCCTCGCTCCACATGCGGTCGCGTATCAGCCTCACGTACCAGCGGGAGAGGTCGTCCAGGATGTAATCCTCGATGGCCCTTCCGGCCTTATGCAGCTCGAGGGCGTTCACCTGGCGGGTGACCTCGTTCTTCAGCTTCTCGGTGCGCGAGATCAGCCATACGTCCTCCTGGCGCAGATGGGCGTGCACTCCCTCCCGGCTTACGATTTTGGGGTCGAACTTATCGATGGCCATGTAGGTGGTGGCGAAGTTGACCACATTCCAGAACACGTTGAGGGTCTTCCGGGCGTTCTTGACACCTTCTAACTGGAAGGGTATGTCGTCCCAGGGGGCGGAGGTCTTGATCAGGTAGAAGCGCAGGGCGTCGGCTCCGTGCTCTTTGATGACCTTGCCCGGCTCCACCACGTTGCCCCGGCTCTTGGACATGGGCAGCCCGTGGCTGTCCAGCATCCATCCGTGCATTAGCACTGACTCGTAAGGGGCGCGTCCGAAGGCGATAACGCCCGCGGCGAGCTGCGAATAGAACCAGCCGCGGGTCTGATCGTGCGCCTCCACGATGAACTTGGCCGGCCACAGCCTCTCGAAGGCGTCCGTTCTTCCCGGGAACCCTAGCTGGGCCCAGGAGGCCACCGCCGAATCGAACCAGACGTCCAGGACGTCCGGCACGCGGCTCATCTGCCCGCCGCATTTAGGGCAGGTGAGCTTCACCGCGTCTATCCAGGGGCGGTGGAGCTCCATGTCCTCGCGGAAGCCTTCGGCCCCCTTGAGCTCGTCCACCATCCCGATGACCTTCATCTCCCCGCAGTGGCACAACCATACGGGGATGGGTATGCCCCAGTACCTCTGGCGGGATATGCACCAGTCCCGGGCGTTGACGGTCCAGTCGTACTCTCGGGACGACCCGGCCCAGTCTGGGGTCCAACGAACCTTTTCTATCTCCTCCAGCATCTGGTTCTTGACCTGCGTCACTCGCAGGAACCATTGGCTGGTAGTGCGGAAGAGCACTGGAGATTTGCATCTCCAGCAGTGACCGAAGCGGTGCTCGATCAGCCCGTTGAAGAACAGGCGGTCCTTCTCCTCCAGGTCCTTGAGCAGTTCGGGGTTCGCCTTCTTGATGTTCATTCCCTGGTACTTCTCCCCGACCAATTGGGTGAAGTTCCCGGCCTCGTCCACTGGACAGAAGGGTTCCAGGCCGAACTCCTTTCCCAGGTCGAAGTCCTCGGGGCCATGCCCCGGGGCTATGTGCACCAGGCCAGTGTTGGTGGCCTCGACCGTCTTGGAGGGGATGACCTTGTGCAACCACTTGCCGCTGGCCGAATTCTGATAGGGCACCTCATCGATGAAAGGAGTGATGTACTCAACGCCCACCAGGTCGTCGCCCTGGATGACCTGCAGCAGCTCGTATTTCTCCCAGCCGCCCAGGTCCTTGATTTCCTCCTCCCTTCCCTTGAGCAGGATGACGGTGTCCGTCTCCCCTATCCTACGATAGCGCACCTTGACATATTCGAAGTCGGGATGGGCGGCCACGGCCAGATTGGCCGGCAGGGTCCAGGGCGTGGTGGTCCAGATGAGCAACGAGACCTTGGGGTCGTCCTTTAGTTTGAACTTGACGTAGATCGAGGGGTCCTTCTCGTCCCAGTAATCGATCTCCGCTTCGGCCAGGGCCGTCTCGCAGCGCGGGCATCCGGGAAGAACGCGGCTGGCTCTGACCAGCAGTCCCTTGTCGTAGGCCCTCTTGAGCGTCCACCAGGCGGCCTCGATGTACCCCGGGGTGATGGTAAGGTACGGCTTGTCCCAGTCGAACCACACGCCCAGTTCCTTGAAGTCGGCGTTCATCTGCTTCTGGAAGTCCAGGGCGAAGTTCTTGCATATGCCAACGAACCGGTCTATGCCGTACTCCTCGATCTCCTTCTTGTTCTTGACCCCGATGGACTTCTCCACCTTGACCTCGATGGGCAGCCCGTGCATGTCGTAGCCCGGAGTATCGGTAACATTGAACTTCTGCATCCGTTTGAACCGGACCATCAGATCCTTGATGGTCTTGTTCATGGCCGTGCCCATGTGAATGTAACCAGTGGTGTACGGTGGTCCGTCCACGAAATAGAAGTCCGGACCACCAGCCCTCAGCTCTTTGGTCTTCTTATATGCCTCGGTCTCGGCCCAACGGGCTCGCACCGCATTCTCAAGCTCAATTGGATTATAACTACCTTGGACCTGCTTTATCATCGCCGTCCCCTGACCTATCTCACCTCTATAAGCGGTCACCCATTTAAATGTCTTGGTCCTGGCCATCACTTCGGATTATCACTAGATTGTGATGCTTAGAACATGTCGAGGCGGCGTTGGTCCTTCTTGCCAGATGAGAACTTGTCCAGTGCGCCGGTCACCCTTTTCTCTGAAAAACCGTACTCCCCGCATAGCATGTCCATGACCTTGGCCCGGTCCGGCTGCGCCCATTGCAAACGGTAGTCGTCGGTCCGTTCATAATCGAGGAAGATGCTCTCCACTTTATCCAGGTCTTCCATGTCCATGCCCATGGATTTTAACGATCCAGCCAAGGTGCCATACTGCTTGATGAGCTTGAGGGCCTTCTTGGGGCCCACGCCCATGACCCCGGGGTTGAAGTCCGTTCCTACCAAAATACAGAGGGCTACCAATTGCCGTCCGTCCAGGCCCAGGGAGTCCAAGGTGATCTGGCGGTCCACCATCTGCATGCGCACATCACGATATTCTTCCCGCCCCGGCATCTTCCTTCGGCCGGAAAGGGTCAGGTTGCGTATCAGGCGGGGGGCGCCGAAGAGCAGGGAATCGAAGTCTTGGGAGGCCGAGGCCCATACATCGCCCTTGGCGCACATGTAGGCGGCCTGCGCCTCCCCCTCCTCGGGCGCCTGGATGACCGGGATGCCCAAGTGGGTGAGCAATATCCGGGAGGACTGCACGATCTCATTGGTGATGCGCGATGATTGCGTGGCCTTGGAATAGGCCTTTCGAACGTCGCCCTCGGCCTTGGCCTGTTCCCACTCCTTCTTGGCCGATTCCCGGCGCTCCCTCCTCTCCCTGATGGTGGCCTCCTTCTTCTCCGGGGAGATCCCATCGAAGACATAGGAAGGGCGGATGCCCATCTCCACCAAGTTGGCGTTCCGGTTCAGCAACCCCTCGAGGTGGGAGGTGACACGCCCCCGGGGGTCCATCAGCGGAGTGCCGTCCGGCTGACGGATCACCGACAGGAATTGGTATATGGCGTTGTAGGCGTCGATGGCCACGGTGCGGCCCATGAGCTCGCTCGGCTCCAGGTCCTTGGCCACCACCAGGTCAGATAGGTTGACTCCCATGTTCCCGTACCTTTATGGCGCCCGGCCATAAAGTTATTGTCCAAGCGACCAATGATAATTCCATGCGGGATGAGCGTGGCGTTGCCGGGAGGAGGCCGGTCACCGAAGGCCAGATCGTGGAGGTGAACATCACCGATATCGGGGAGAGGGGTGATGGCATCGGCAAAATTGACGGATTGGTGATAATCGTTCCGGACGCCACGCCCGGTGAGACGGTCAAGGTGCGGATAACCCGCCTAGAAAGAAAGGTCGCTTTCGGTCGAAAGGCCTGATCAATCCTCGGCCCGGGGTATGTAGAGCATCATAAGCCCCACGCCCAACCATATCATGGCGAACATCATTACCCAGATGTTCGGTTCTATTAAAAGGGCCGCGAGCAGGAACAGCAACGGGGCGATGACCGTGATGAAAATGACCATGTGCCGACCGGTAACGTTCATGAACATAGCACCCCGCCATGACAGGCTTTCGATATGAACTTAACTGAGCTCAATCCAGGTCCTTCTTCTTGTTCACGAACTTTATGCCGGCCCAATCCTCGTCCAGGGAGGATATCTTGACCTCTGCCATGCCATAACCGGTGCCCACTTCCCTGACCATAAAGCCGGTCAGGTCGGAATCGATCTTGGAGGAGGTGCGCGGATAGGATATCCACAGGATCCCCTCTCTCTTCAAGGAGCGCATGAGGCGGGGGAACTCCCGCTTTAGCTCATCCTCGGAAGAGGTGAACAATTGGACGAAATCGAGGTCTGAATCGTTCCCACCGGCTTCAACGACGTTCTTCGGCAGGCGACCCAAGGCCACGTCGTACTTGGAAGGGGCGTTGATTATCCTTATCTTCTGTCCTTCTTTGATGCCGAGCTTGGCCACCAATGATTTCTTAGAGCCTATTCGTGCCATGGATGAATCATTCCCACGCGGTGTATGAACCCTATCGCTTAAATACGACAAGGTTCGCCCTACATTTCAGTTCACCGTTATTATACTTGCTATTGGAGTACATCAGATCAAAAGCCGTGCCAATGAGTAATCTCCGCCTTCATGTCCTTGGCCTTGAACAGCGAGGAACCGGCTGCCAGCACCGTCGCTCCAACCTCGGCGCACCTCTTTCCGGTGTCCCGATCGATGCCGCCATCGACCTCTATGTCCATTTCCAGCCCTAATTCCTTTCGCAGCTCAGCTGCCCGAGCGATCTTAGGCAGCACTTCCGGTTTGAACGATTGTCCGCCGAAACCGGGTTGCACGGTCATGATCAGCAACAGATCGATCTCGTCCAGAAACGGCTCTACCTTGGACAGGCTGGTAGCGGGGTTCAGAGACAGTCCGGGGCTCTTTCCCGCCTGGCGGATCAGGCGCAATGCGCCTTTGATGTCATGCGTGGACTCCACATGCACGGTCAGATAATCCGCGCCACTATCCACGAACCGGTCGATGTACCTCTCAGGCATCTCGATCATCAGGTGGACGTCGAAGGGGATCGTAGCATGAGGCCGAAGCGCCTTGATGACCTCCGGTCCAACGGTTATGTTGGGAACAAAAACCCCGTCCATGACGTCCATATGCACCCAGTCCGCACCGGCATCCTGAACTCGGCGGACCTCCTCGCCAAGTCGGGCGAAGTCGGCGGACAGTATCGACGGGGCTACCTTGACCATCTTAATGACCTCGATTGAACCATCTGGAGATAGCGGTGCGGGTAAAAATACTTTGGATGCCGGCTTTCGGCCGGACTATCAGGGAACGAGCAGCAAAGGCACTTTGATGTTCTGACTGACCTGCCCGGCCACGCCCCCGAGGGATATGGAGTTCGAGGAGCCCGAGCCCTTTCGCCCTATGACCACCAACTTATGTTTTGACGAGGCCTTCAGGATCGCCTCGGTCGGATTCCCGGTCTGAGAGCTTAGGCAGTAGCTCACCCCGGCCTCTTCAAGCAGGGAGGCGGCCACCCGGGACTTGGTCTGGGCGATGCCGTCGATGTCGCATACTGGCGCAGTCTTCTCCATGAAGTAGTCACAGTCCATGGGCGTGACCACAACTAAGAGGGTTACGTAAGAATCCACGGAAAGGAGCATGTCGCGGGCGAACTCCACCGCCCGTAATGAATTCTCCGAACCGTCGACACATATCAATACCTTCTCGCGTTCGCTCATGAAATTTCATTCTTCGAGTAGGACATAATGATATCCCCGTAGAGGCAATCCTATTATATCGCCATGGGATTTCCAGGTGTATGGCGGAAGCACATCACGCTAGAAAGGGGAACAAGCCTTGCGATGTAAAGGGATGCGAGGCCGAGGCTGAAAGGTCCATCTCTGGCGATGCGGCGGACGACGCCGGTCTCAAAGTCGCCGAAGGACTGAAACGGGTGCATCTGTGCAAACAGCATTACAAGGAATACAAGAAGCTCTCTAAGAACGGCCGCGAGATCGAGACCTTGGGCCGCTGATTGGCAAAGGATAAAATCCCCAAACCAATCACCTCGGACATGAAGGCAGGTTACATCCAGGTGCTCTCCAGCGCCGGTCTTTCCGGCGCCGCCCTGCTCATCCCCAACATGTTGCGGGACGATCTGGGCGCCAACATCATGGAGATCGGCCTCATTACAGCCTCCTTCAACCTGGCGCTTTTCATCTCATCTTACATCTTCGGTCGAGCTTCGGACATTCATGGTCGCAGGTTATACATGCAAGGAGGGCTGGCACTCACCAGCATCGCCCTGTTCCTGCTGGTGTTCGCCGACAGCAAGGAATCCATCGCTGTAGTGCGCATACTTATCGGACTATGCGCCGGGATATATCCCTCGGCCCTGTTGGCCCACGTGTACGAGAACGAGGGCAAGATAGGCAAGTTCACCGCCTACGGTAGCCTGGGGTTCGGTATCGGCAACTTCATCGCCGGACTGATCGCCGTCTACTATGAGATATTCCTGTTGAGCGCGCTGATGCTGTTGGCGGCCTACTTCATCTCCATGCGCCTCACCTTCACCGGGGAGAAGATGCACAAGGTGCCTTTCTTCCCCGTGCACATAATCAAGCACAACTTCCCAGTCTACCTATCCATCATGTTCCGGCATATCGGAGCGAACATGATATGGGTGGTCTACCCGCTCTTCCTATACGACCTGGGGGCCAGCCCGCTCTTCATCGGCTTCGTATACGGTATAAACGCCGTGTGCCAGTACGTGTTCATGCGCTTCATCGATCGCTTCCAGACCTACCATCTGGTCATGGCCGGTTTCCTGTTCTCCATACTGACCTTCCCATCGTACACCCTGGCCACCAGTCCCGAGGAGATCATCCCCATGCAGGTGTCCATCGCTGCGGCCTGGTCCTGCCTGTACGTCGGGTCTATCAAATATCTGATGGAGAGGAACGACGAGAAGGGAACGGCGTCCGGCCTTCTCCAGTCCTCTCTGAGCGTCTCGGCCATCATCGGTGCCCTGGTCGGCGGAGCGACCGTTTACGTCCTCGGGTATCATGGTTCCATGTACATCGCCACGGCCCTGGCCATAATCGGCTTATTTGTGTTCATCATAGGCAATCGTTATATGGTCAAAAAGGAGAAAGGCGTAATAGCCTAGAAACGGAATGGGGGAGACATGGACCTGACCTTCCTGGGGACCGGCGGCAGCGTGCCCACAACCAAGCGCAACTGCGTCTCGATCGCACTGCGCATCGGTCCGGAGGTGCTGCTGTTCGATTGCGGGGAAGGGACCCAACGCCAGTTGATGTCCTCCTCGGTCTCCTTCATGCGCATCACCACCATATTCATCAGCCACCATCACGGGGACCACTTCCTGGGCCTGCCTGGGCTTATCCAATCCATGAACTTCTACGGCCGGATGTCACCGCTGAAGGTGTACGGTCCGGAAGGGACGGCCGACCTTATCGAAAAGATACTCACGTTGGGGGAGTTCGACCTCAAATACGAGGTCACTGGGCAGGACCTCGACCCGAAGGAGACGATGGTCGGCGAAGGATATGTGGTGGAAGCGGTCCGCACCGACCACGTCATTCCCTCGCTGGGCTTCGTCTTCCAAGAGGATGAGCGACCCGGTCGGTTCGAACCGGAGAAGGCTTTATCATTGGGGGTCAAAGAAGGACCAAACTTCTCTAAGCTGGTCCGAGGGGAGAACGTGAAGGTTGGCAATACGGTCGTCACGCCGGACATGGTCATGGGGCCGAGCCGAAAGGGTCTCAAGGTGGTCTACAGCGGGGACACCGCCCCCTGCTCAGAGCTGGCCCTGGCCAGCAGGAAGGCGGACGTGCTGGTTCACGAGGCCACGGTGGCCTCTGACCTTGAGGCTAAGGCCAGGGAGTACCGGCACAGCACGGCCATGGACGCGGCCGTCCTGGCCAGGGATGCCGGGGTGGGAACGCTGTACCTGGTCCATATCAGCGGCCGCTACGAGGACGCCGCACCGCTTTTAAAAGAAGCGCAGGAAATATTCCCAAATACCATCATACCGAATGATCTGGACACGTTCGTTCTGCTGATGGACAAGTAATTCATTTACGAATAATGTCACATCAGCTTAAGAAGGTCCGCCGAGGTGATAATCCCGCTCATGTCGCCCTTCCTGGCTACCATGACCGCGTGCGAAGTGCTCAGCAGTGCGGTCACCGCCTCGATGGGGGTATCCTCGCTCACTATGGGGAAGGCCTCGTCCATGACATCACCCACCTTTAGTTCCACGATGGTCTCCATGCGTTCACCATCCCGCAATCTGGCCAATATCTGTTGTTCGCTTATACTGCCCACGTGCTGTCGCCCAAGAAATACTGGCATTTGAGATATCCCCGAGGAGCGCATCAGGTCGGTGGCCGCTCTGACCAGTTCGTTGGCCTGAACCCCCACGATCTGCTTGGTGGATAGGTCAACCGCGCGGCTGACCTTGGAGCGCTTGCGTGATTCCTCCTGCAGGGAAGTGAATATCTTCGTTACCGCCTCGTAACTACCGTGGATGCTGCCCCTTTCCAGTTTGGCGATGGTGGATTGGCTCACTCCGCTGAGCCGGGCCAGCTCCGATTGCGTGATGTCCAAGGACTTACGAAGGCGCTTGATCTCCGCCTCTTGCGGGAACTTCATGAAGGTCGATATGTTTATTCATATATGAATATTAGAGGCAATCAGCCTTATATTAAATTACGAATTTCACAAGCCTTATCCAGTCCGCACTATCGGACTTGGTAAATTAAAGGTGAATCTATCATGGCTAAGGTCAGTCAGAAGGTAAAGGCGACGGCAAAGCCCGTGGCCCGAAAGGGCTCCCCCAAGAAAGCATCCAAGAACATCCTGGTCGAAAGCATCCTGGCCACTCCGTTGGCCCAACAGAACGTGGAATTGGTCGAAAGAAAAGGCATAGGTCACCCGGACAGCATTTCCGACGGTATCGCCGAGGCCGTTTCGCTCGCTCTGTGTAAAATGTATCTGGAAAGGTTCGGGGAGATACTGCACCACAACACCGACCAGAACGAGGTCGTGGGCGGGCAGAGCAACCCCAAGTTCGGAGGCGGCGAGGTACTGGAGCCCATCCATATCGTTCTTTCCGGAAGGGCCATCACCCAGGTGAATGGAGAGCGCTTACCGTACAGCACCACGGCCATCTCTGCCACCAAGGAGTACCTGAAGCGCTTCCCCAACCTGGACGTCTACAGGCATATCACCGTCGACTGCCGCATCGGCAAGGGCTCCTTCGACCTGATCAAGAACTTCGAGGCCTTGAAGGACCAGTGCAAGATGGACGGGCACGGCAACCATTGCCTGCTGGCCAATGACACATCCTTCGGTTGCTCCTTTGCTCCCTTTTCCGAAACGGAGCTGGTATGCCTGGAGACCGAGAAGTACATCAACGGGGCCATGAAGAAGAAGCTCAAGGAGACCGGGGAGGACGTCAAGGTCATGTGCTCTCGCAAAGACAAGAAGATAAACATGACAATCGCCTGCGCCATGGTCGACCGCTACATCCCCGACGCCGACCACTACATCAGCGTTATCGAGGAGATGAAGGAGAGGGTGCTGGACAATGCCACTAAGTTCACCGATTACGACCTTAAGGCAGAGATAAATCACGCTGACAACCCGGCCACTGGCAACTTCTACCTGACGGTCACCGGCTTGAGCGTGGAGAACGGCGACGACGGATCTGTAGGACGCGGCAACCGTATGAACGGTCTCATAACGCCGTACCGCCCTATGTCCATGGAGGCCTCCGCCGGAAAGAACCCCATCACCCATGTGGGCAAGATGTACAACATCCTGGCCAACTGGATCGCCAACGACATCGTGAAGAAGAGCAACGGAAACGTCCTGGAGGCCGACGTACGCATTCTTTCCCAGATCGGCCGGCCCATCAGCGACCCGGAGACCTGCAGCGTACAGCTGTTCCTGGCCCCTGGTGCCGACTTCAACAAGTGGCAGAAGGAGGCCTATGCCATATCCGACGAGTGGTTGGAGAACATAGGCAAGGTCACGGAGAAAGTTGTAAAAGGACAGGTCACGGTATTCTAGGCATGAAGCTCGTCGATCTGCCCCGCTATGGTCCAGTGCACCGTTTTGGCAACCACCACGTGTACCGCACGCTGATGGTGCTCTCGGACCAGAAGCGCAAGGGACGCAAGCAGATAGCGGAGGCGGTAGGCATCGGCGAAGGCAGCATGCGAACCATAATCGAATACCTCCGTGGACTGGACATGATCGACATCCGGCAGACGGGCGTCAAGATCACCCGCCACGGGAACGCCTTCCTTTCCGACCTTCCGATTAAGATGGTCAGCATCGGGCACGGCTCCATCGCCTTAGGCCAGGAGTGCGTGGCCGTGCAGATGAGCAATAACGGCGACAAGATCAAGCTCGGCGTGGAGCAGCGGGACTCGGCCATCATAGCCGGGGCCGAGGGCGCCACCACCCTTGTGGTCAGGGGGGGCAAGCTCATCGTCCCGCCTGATTTCATCATCGATGACCAGGACCCGGTCCTTGCGAAATGCCTGCAAAGCGCGTTCAACCTCCGGGACGGGGACGCCATCATCATCGGCACCGCATCCACCGTAGCCAAGGCGGAGGACGGGGCACTGGCCGCGGCCTTTGACCTATTATAACAGCTTCAATATCTCCAAGGGGTCGTTCGTCTCCGGCAGGCACTGGCCTTTGGTGCAAAGGCGGAAGCCAGGTTCGTTCCTGACTGCTCCTCCCTCCATGTGCTCAGCCATTATCATCAGCAGGTGCGGGTGATAACCGGCCAACGGCAGCTTCGCCCCCCCGAACATCTCCAGCATCTTGCCCTCCCTCTTCATCAGGACACCGTTTATGAACATGGCGTGCGCGGCCGGGAACGTCCGCAGCTCGTCCAGGAAATGATGCTCCACGCTCTCCATGGCGTTAACGATCCTGGCATCGTCGAAAAGGGTAGCAAGTTGTGCGAACGTGTAGTAGGCGACGGAGTTGCCGGAAGGCAGCGCTCCGTCGTAAAGGTCCTTTATCCGGACCAGCAGAGCGGGGTCCTCCCGCGATAGGTAGAAGCCTCCATCCTCCCGATCGACGAAAAGCACCAGCATCCTCTCGGCCAAGGCCAGGGCTCTCTCCAGGTGACCAGGTGCATATGTCAGATAGTACATCTCCAGGTGGGCCCAGGTCAGGCAGGCGTAATCGTCCAGGAAGGCCGGTATGGAGGCCGCGCCCTCCCGCCAGCTATGCTGCAGGTCGTCCTCCACGACCATACGCTCCTCGACAAAGGCCAAGGCCCGTTCGGCCTTCTTCAAGGCATTTTCTGTTCCTAGATAGCGATGGGCGGAGCAAAGGGCGACGATCATAAGGCAGTTCCAATCCGCCAGGACCTTATCGTCCAAGGCAGGCGAGGGTCGTTTTCGTCTCGCTTCCTTCAACCTGCCTCTCATCTGAACGTTCCAGGCCATCATGGCCTCCGGGTCCTTGCCCTTCTTGGCCGCATGTTCAGAGACGAAGGAGGTCAGATGCAGGACGTTCTTTCCAGACCTCATGCGGGTGGCCTCGTCCCGGTAATTGCCAGAATCCCAGACGTCGTAAAGCTCCTTGAAGGTCGCCAGGTCCTCTGGACCAAGGAGCGCGGACAGCTCGCTGTACGTCCATAGATAATAGGAGCCTTCTTCCCCCGCGGCGTCAGCGTCCTCCGACGAATAGAAGGCCCCCTCTGGGGAGGTGAGCCGCTCTTCCACGTAGGCCATCAGCTCCTCCGCCGCTTGCTTGTACGCTTCCTTTGAGGTGGCGGCGTAAGCCTCGGAGAGGGCTATGAGGATAAGCGCCTGGTCGTTGAGCATCGTCTCGAAATGGGGCACATGCCATCGCGGGTCGGTGGAATAGCGATGGAAGCCTCCCCCGACATGGTCCCTGATCCCGCCCATGATCATATTGTCCAGGGTGAACGTGGCCATGTCCAGCGCGCTCTGGTCCTGCTTCTCCTTCCAAAGACGCAACAGGAACAGAAGCTTGTGGGGACTGGGGAACTTGCGTTCCCCGTCAAAGCCTCCGTGCCGCGGTTCATAGTCCTCCTTCATCTTTTCCAATGCCAGTTCCGGTAAGGAGGAGACGTCCCCTTCGACCGGTTCCCGGACGATGGAGTCGAGCATTTCCAGGACGTTGACCGCGACGTCCATTATATCCTCCCTTCTCTCGTTCCAGGTCCTCTCCACCGCTGGAACTAGGTCCAGCATGCCAGGCATCCCCTGCCTTGTGAACCGTGGAAGGTAGGTCCCGGCCCAGAAGGGCACCCGGTCCGGGGTCATGATTATGGTGAGGGGCCAGCCTCCGCCGCCCGTCATCATCTGGCACACCTTCATGTAGAGGCTGTCCACGTCCGGGCGCTCTTCCCGGTCCACCTTTATGTTGATGAAGGCCCGGTTCATCAGCTTGGCGATCTCCGGGTCCTCGAACGATTCCCTTTCCATCACATGGCACCAGTGGCATGATGAATAGCCTATGGAGAGGAATATGGGGCGGTCCAGGCGTTTCGCCGTCTCAAAGACCTCCTTTCCCCAGGGGTACCAATCCACCGGGTTATGCGCATGCTGGAGGAGGTAGGGGCTTCTCTCATCGATCAGGCGATTGCCCTTCCGACCATCGTTCATGGAGAGCGCTAACGAAGCTGCTTGGTAATCTACCTTACCATTTTCTAGACAGCCGTTAGTATTGATGAAGGTATTATATGTTCATTCAGTAATGTATGTCGCCACTTGGTTAGCTCCTAGGGATGGGATGCACCAGTGGATATTCGTAAATTGATGGGAGGGAGGGAGGATAGCGGTAGCCTCAGCGCAAGCCATTCCCTAAAATACGCCACCTATTTCATCATCCTGCTCGGCGTGGTAAGCCTCTTCGCCGACATGTCCTACGAGGGCGCCAGGAGCATAAGCGGTTCCTACCTCAAGACGTTGGGGGCCAGCGCCGCGGTGGTCAGCCTGGTGGCCGGTTTCGGTGAGTTCATCGGGTACGGTTGGAGGGTGGTGTCCGGGCACGTGACCGACCGCACGGGCAAGTATTGGACCATTGTTCTGATCGGTTACACCATGAACCTTATCGCCATCCCCATGCTGGCCTTCGCCGGGGACTGGTACTCCGTCGCCATACTGATGATGATGGAGCGCATGGGCAAGGCGGTGAGGTCGCCGGCCCGGGACGCCATGCTGTCCCACGCCTCCAGCAAGACCGGGAGGGGATGGGCCTTCGGCGTGCAGGAAGCTCTTTCCTCGGTAGGCGCCATGGTTGGACCGGTCATGATAGCCCTGGTCTTCATGTGCGGGGGGTCCTATTCCGAAAGCTTCCTGTTCATGGGCATACCTGCGGTGATAACCCTCGTTCTTCTGTATTATACGTATAAAAGATACCCCAAGCCCCAGCAGATGGAAGAGGCCACGCCGTTCGTCAAGCCCGTCCTTCCCAGGCGTTTCTGGATATACGCATTGGCGGCCGCCTTCCTGGCCGCCGGGTACGTCGACTACCCTCTGATCGCCTACCACATCGAGAACCATTCCATAACGGACAGCGCCATGATCCCCTTGCTTTACGCTCTGGCCATGGGGGCGGACGCCATCTCGGCCATGGTCCTTGGCAAGTATTTCGACAAGATAGGTCCGAAGGTGCTCCTGGTGGTGATCATTCCCACGGCCTTCTTCCCCCTGTTCACCTTCTCCGACTCGACCTGGCTAATCGCTTTTGGTATGGTGCTATTCGGACTCGGCATGGGCTCGCAGGAATCCATCATGAGGGCGTTGGTGGCCGACCTGGCGCCCATGGGCTGCCGCGCCACCGCCTACGGGTATTACAACACCATTTTCGGTTCGTTCTGGTTCGTTGGCTCGGTGCTACTGGGAGTGATTTACGACATCTCCATCCCGATGATGATAACCATCTCCATCATCCTGCAGTTCATCTCATTGCCCTTGCTGCTCATGTTCTTCAGGGCCAAGAAAGACTAGTTCCAGCCGGATGAGACGATGAGCACATTCACGAGGATCGCAGTAAATAAAAAATGAGGAAAGGGGTTTTTGAGGTTTAGAAGAAGACGGCTCACCATTTCTCCAGCATCGGCAGCATGACCCTCTGGGCCATGTTCTCGAGGGTCTCGATCCCGGTGACCTTCTCGGCGTAGGGGGTCAGGGAGGCGAGGTCCGAGCGGGCCATGTTCTGAAGGGTGAACTTGCGGCTTCCGGCCATGAGCTGCTTCATTCCTTCGCCAACGCGATCGACGAAGTAGGTGTACTCGCCCACGGCCCCGTAGGGGATGTCCTTTCCCAGTTTCTTGCCGGGGAAGCGGTCCTCGATGTCCTGCGCGGCGATGAAGAAGCGCCTGGGGTCGTTCCCGTATGCGGCGGTGAAGCTGCTGGGCAGTTCGTTCGTCTCGGCCAGCTTGACAAAGTTCTGGCTCTTCATGACCGTCAGCAGCGGGGCCCTGGCCATGGCGATGGCCTTCACCAGCGGGCCGTCGCCCATGTTGCTCATGGCCATGGACTTGAAGATCTGCGTCTCGTTGACGAAACCGCCGGCCATGACCAGGTCGGGTATGAACTTCTTTTTCTTCTTCATTATCTGGGTGCACATGAGCACCTGCGCCTGCAGATGCACGGTGGGGGTGCTCATCTCGTTCATCATGGGGACCGGGGACATGCCAGTGCCGCCGCCGGCACCGTCGAAGGTCAGCATATCGATCTTGGCCTCGGAAGCGGCCTTCATCGTGAACGCTACGACCTCCGGGCGGTAGGCGCCGGTCTTCAGGAACACGTACTTGGCGCCCTTGGACCGCAGGTCCTCCACGTCCTCCACGAAGGACTTGTGCTCGGGGAAGCCGACCCGGGAGTGCCTCTCGAAGCTTTTGAAAGCCCCGGCCTTGAACGACTCCTGGACGTCCTTGTCTTCGGGGTCAGGCAGCACCAGGTAGCCCCTCTTCTTGAGCTCCAATGCCCTTTCCAAAGTGGTCAGCCGGACCTCGCCGCCGATGGCCTTGGCGCCCTGGCCCCACTTTCTCTCGATGATGTCGACCTCCAGCTTGGACAGGGCGTACTCGTCCACGCCGCCGCGCTGGTCCTCGACGTTGGTCTGTACGGCGATGCCACCGTACTTGCCGTCCCACAATTCCCTGAAGGAGGAAACACGGAAGACCAGGTCAGGTGACTTGGTCACCTTTCCCTTGCTATAGATGGAATCAGGGTCCATGCCACAGACGTTCTCGCCCACGGTCTGGATGATGCCGCTGATGGCGGCGCCCTTGGCCATGGCCTCCCAGTAACGCTTGGCCACGGCGGTGGAACCCAGTCCGGCGATTACCAGCGGTACTTTGAGCTTTATCGGCTTCTTGGACCTGGTGGCCACGCTGGTGTTGATGTCGACGTTCTCGAAGAAGGCCTTGTCCGGGGTGGGCTCGATGCCCTGGGCCCCGATCAGCTCGGCCATGATCTGGAAATGCGACCAGTCCATATGGAAATCCTTGTTGGAGGCCGCGGTGCTCTTTCCGAAGTACTCCGGCATGGGATAGAGGACTTCGCGTCCGCGGAAGGCGGACTTCCCCACTTCACAAAGGACATTGCAATCCTCTATGCAAATGGGGCACATTCCATTCACCGGGCTGATGTCCTGCACACGTGTCTTCGTACCAGTTGTGGACCTACTGTTCTCTATAATGTTCAAGGTGATCTCACTCTCCTTGTTATACTATGACACGATGGGATATACTGTCATTATATGAATGTTGTCCGTTAATAATTAGATGAATGGACAGTGATTATTTATACACTGTAGACAAAAATCTAAATATTTAAGCTGAAAAGAGCGACTGATAGTTTGTTTGTCTATGAAAGATGATGCAAATCATTTGCCGATGATGAAAATTGTATTATTATGGGTACATCATCACTCCTTCGGTGCGTTGATTGGGGCTTAATCTGGTATGGCTTGGGACTATTTGGGGCGCAGCCGTCGGGATATTGATCGCTGATGTGGTCTATTACTTGACAGATTCTCTGTGGGCTTTCTTGATCGTCATACCCTGCGCCCTGATAGGTCGTTACCTGGGTAAGAGAGGCATGCGCAAGTACGGTTCCCTTGGAGATATGACCCGGAAGATGATGTAGGCCAATGTTTTTAAGATTGCCTTACGATATCTGGGGCGAGGGAGTTGGTTCCTTTGCCAGACATAAGGGATAAGGTCGAGGACGACCGGGGCCTGCTGAAAAAAATCCAAACGGTCATCCCGGGGTTCCGGGGCTACCGCATCAGGGAGGACCTTCGCGACTCGGACCGCATGCTGAGGGCGGAACTGGTCAAGAGAATGTCCCAGGAGAGGGCCCAGCTTGAGGACGCCCGCAGGGCGCTGGTCCGGAAGGACCCCACGTCCGATGCTCTGGAGGAAGTGGGCTCCCTGGTCAATCTCATGAAGAGGGTGGAGGGCGAGATGCTGCACGCCGAGGTAGGGTATTCCGGCATCTCTGCGGACGTGAAGATAAAGGACCACGAGCTCAACAAGCTCTATGAGTACGACGCCTCGATGATCGAGAGCATCAACTTCATCGATGAGGCCCTGGTCCAATTGCCGGGCATGGTTCGTTCTGGGGACAATGTAAGCCTGATACAGGCCGTGGACACCGTCAGGGCCAGGGTGGAAGGACTTGAGGACCGCTTCAAGCGGCGCAAGGCCGCTATAACCGATACGGGGCTGTGATCACATGAGCTTGATAGGTGCAGAGACTTTCAAATGGGAGGACGCGGACAAGCGGAACAACATCATGTACCGCATGGACCGCAACGTAAAGCTCAACGACAACATCGTGGTGCGCGAGGACGAGATCGCGGTGTTCTATCGCGACGGCAAGGCCATGGCCTACCTGGACCGACCGGACCGTTACGCCCTGACCTCGTTGAACGCACCGATAATCGGCAAGGTCATCGAAGCGCTGTCGGGAGCGCGGCAGCAGGCCGAGATTATCTACCTGCAGAAGAAGGTCTTCGACGGAAAATACGGGAGCAAACAGCCCTACCAGTTCCGCGACGCCGAGTTCGGTATGGTCAACCTGAGGGTCTTCGGGGAGTTCCGTTACAAGGTGGGCGCTCCGGAGAACTTTGTCAACCAGTTCGTGGGGACCATGAACCTGGCCACCGCCCCCGAGGTGGAGGAGCGCATCAAGGAGCAGATGGTGGTGCTGATCTACAACGCCATCGGCGAGATGAAGGCCAAGGGCATGGGAGTGGCCGATCTGGCCGCCCAGCTCATGAACATCGAGCAAGTGGTGCTGAGCAAGGCCAAGGACCACTTCGAGCTCTACGGCGTGATAATCGACAAGGTATCGGGGATGTACATCTCCATGCCCGACGAGGTGCAGAAGGCCGTGGACATGCGCGCCTCCATGCAGATACTCAACACCAACTACGCCACCTACCAGGCCGGTCAGGCCATGCGCGAGGCGGCCTCCAACCCGTCCGGCGGGGCTGCCGCAGCGGGCGTGGGGGTCGGCGCTGGTTTCGGTGCCGGCTACATGATGGTGGACGCCATGCGCCAGGGTGGCACCCAGCCTGCAGCTGGAACGGCTCAGCCAGCCCCGGCCGCGGCTCCCGCCGCAGTGGCCACGGTGGCCTGCACGAAATGCAATACGCCCAATCCGCCGGACGCCAAGTTCTGCCACAGCTGTGGGAACAAGATGTCCAACGGCAGGGTCCCCTGTCCCAAATGCGGCAATGACGTGCCGGCCGAGGCCAAGTTCTGCCCGGAGTGCGGAGGGCAGATGAAAGGGAGCAAGCCCTGTCCCAAATGCGGCAAGGAGTCCCCTCTCACAACTAAGTTCTGCCCGGAGTGCGGCACAGGGCTGTAAGGTGATGTGATGGCCAGCATGAAGTGCACCAAATGCGGGGCGCCGGTGGAGTTCGACGCTGGCGACAAGTTCGTCAAATGCTCCTACTGTTCCTCGCAGATCTTCATCGACCGGTCCGGCGCTAGTTTCTATTATGCCCTGCCCTTCGCCCTGAGCGAGAACGACGCCGTGGGCGTCTTCCGTCGCTGGGCCGGGGGCTCTACCCGCGCCAAGGACCTGGACAAGCTGGCCCAGATATCATCGTTGAAAAAGGAATACTTCCCGGTGTACCTCTTCAAGCGGGACGTCAACGGCATGGAGCAGGTGTACGTGGAACCGGCGGCGTCGACGACGCTTCCGGGGCTGCACAACCTGAAAGTGCCTGGCGGGGACCTAAAGATCTTTGACGACAAGTTCGATGTGAAGGGCGCCGAAATGACCAAACCCGACATCGAGATGGCCACCTATCTGAGCGCTCTCCCGGGCGCGGCCAAGGAGCAAGCCCTGGTGTACTTCCCTATATGGAAGCTGAACTACGTGTTCGAGCAGAAAGGATACGTGGTGGTCATAAGCGCCACCACTGGGGAGGTCTTCTCAGCTGAGTTCCCGCCAAGGAACTCCGGGGCCTACATAGCCGTGGCCGGCCTGGGCTTCATCGCCTTCTTGGTGGAAGGGCTGATCGCCCTGTTTTCGCCGTTGATCGCCGTGGTCTTGATGGCCGTGACCGTGGTGGGCATATTCGTTGCCGCCAATTTTGTGGCCAGGAGGATGTAATATGCCCATCAGCGTCGGCCTGAACTGCCCTTCCTGCGGGGGCGCTATCCAAGTGAACGAAGGAGACCAGGTCCTCAACTGCCAATATTGCAACTCGCTCCTTTGGGCGGAAGGGGATGCCGGAGTTCTCACCGTAGCCTTCAAGAACAAGCAGAACCGGGACACCGTCATGAAGGCCACCGAGCAATGGTGGCGAAAAGGCCTCAAGGCCAGGGACCTCAAGGTCAAGGGGAAGCTCCTGGAATGCTATCCAATCTACCTGCCGTTCTGGAGCACCACCACCCGGGTGGCCGGCTGGATATGTGGATACGAGGAAAGGGAGCACCGGGACCGCAACGGGAACACGCACACCGAGCGGATACCCAAGGAGGAGATGGTCCTGCGCGACTACCGTTATTCGAACATCGCCTGCGACCCCGGCGACCTGGGCATCAAGTTCCTGCGGAACACCGTGGGGGAGACGTCCTTCGCCGACTTCGAGAGCATTCCCACGTTCGAAAGCACCAGCAGCAAGAATGATGCCGTTAAGAGATCGGCGGAGCAGGCCCTGAGCGACGCCAGGAACGACGCCAACGTCCCGCACATAACCTTCGAGAAAGTAACGGTAATTCCCAAGGGCATCAGCCAGATATTTTATCCGGTATGGGTGGTACGTTACGGTTACGGCGAGCGCATGTACACGGTGACCGTGGACGGCGTCACAGGTGCGGTGATCTCCGGGCGCGCCCCTGGTGATCCTCTGTATCAGAGCCTGGCCGTGACCGGAGGCACCTCCATAGGCGGCCTCATCGCCGCCGGAGGGCTCATAATAGGTTTGGGTGCAGAGGACGGGACGATCGCGGTGGGCGGAGTGATAATCGGGGCGGTCATCCTCGGGTTCACCTACATGTTCTTCCGGCATGGCTCTGAGATCATAGAAGGGGACTTCGACGACCGGAAGAAAGCGAACCCGCTCAAAGACATAGTGGGCAACATGGAGGGATTCCGCATATGAAGGTCGTACAGGTGAAATGCCCTCGGTGCCAGCAGCCCATCTACTCCAAGGTCAAGGACATGGCGTTCTACTGCAACCATTGCCGCACCATGCACGTGCGCGACGGCGGCATCGACATCCTGGAGTTCGACATTGCCGAGTTCAACATGAGCGTGCCCGGGGACCGGGTCTACATGCCTT
Source organism: Methanomassiliicoccales archaeon (assembly GCA_026394395.1). Classification (NCBI taxonomy): domain Archaea; kingdom Methanobacteriati; phylum Thermoplasmatota; class Thermoplasmata; order Methanomassiliicoccales; species Methanomassiliicoccales archaeon. Next base: position 60,697 of record JAPKYK010000003.1, on the reverse strand, counting down.
TCTGGCGCCTGTTCTCAGCCGTCACCATCAACCGTTCGCAGGTGGCCGGGGGCACCCTGCACAAGCTCGGCAATCTGCTGAAGGGGGCGTCCAACAGCGGCAACATATTCATCTACATCCCCGCCTGGGAGACCGAGGTCGAGGAGTTCCGTCATTGGGCCATCAACATTACCGAGGCCCAGCCCACGTACTCCCTGCGCATGGACTTCAACAACGTAGAAAGGGGGGCGACGTCGGTCAGCAAGGAGGAGGCCACGAAGATGGCCGATTTCGTGGTGGTCACCATGGAAGCGGAGAAGCCGGGTACACTGCAGTACCTGGACTATTCGCTGCAGGTGAACGACACTCGACTGGTATACCTACCGTTCGTCCGCGGCACGGCTGGGCTGACGCCTGGGTTGTGACGGCCATCATAAAAAGATTCAATAATATGGCATAGCTATTACGTAGGCATGGCCGAGCTCCGACTCAGCAAGCCACTCATTGCTGGCATCATTGCCACAGCGGCAATCTTGATCGTAGTAATGATGGTCATCCTGGCGTACAATGACATGGTCTCCAAGGAACAGGGCGTGCAGAGCCACTGGAGCGATGTAGAGGTCGCGTACCAGAGGAAGATCGAACTCATCCCAACAATGTACGAGATCGTGAACACGTCCTTGGAGTACGAATATAACCTGTATGTAAACGTCACCGAGGCCAGGGATATTTGGCAATCCTTCTCCGGCAATACAGAGGAAAAGATGAACGCGTCCGAGCAGCTCGACTCATCCTTCAATGTATTCGTGGCCGCCATCACTGAGGCTTACCCGAACCTGTCAGTAGCACCGAACGTCATTAGAACCTTCATGGACCAGTTCGAATCCACGACCAATCAGATCGCTTCGGAGCGTAAGTTCTACAACGATGTGGTCAGGGAGTACAATACCGCCATAACAAAGTTCCCCAACGTATTGTTCGCTGACAGCTTCGGCTTCGAGAAGGCGGTGTACTACAATCCAGGGATGTGAACCAGGCGATGAAGGGCACCATCGGCGAGGTGCTAGTGAAGGTGGTCGCTGTCATATTCGTCGCGGCCATCCTTCTTATAATTATTTTCATGGGAATAATCCCGGCTTTGGAAGAGGATGCACGCTTCAAAGGGATTCCTGATCTGGATCACTATGTCACCGATGAGGAGTATGTCCTGAGCGATGAAGAATATAGTGCCATCGAGAACAACTGCGTTTACGTAGACGAGCAGACCTCGTGCGAGATGGCCGTGCTCATCGTCAACGACACCGGTGATCGGGACATAAACGACTTCGCCCTGCGCACCCTCCAGAAGAATGGGATAGGCAAGGAAGGAAAGGACAATGGCGTCCTCATCGTACTGGTCATCAGTACCAGGGAGTGGAAAGTGGAGGTCGGCTACGGGCTGACGTACGTCCTGACCACCGCTTACATCAGCGATGTGGCTAGGAATAATGTAACCCTCTATCTCCAGGCCGGGGAATATGGCGATGCCATGATTGACATGACCTATTATCTAGGTATCAAGATAATCAAGGATTACACGGAAGCCGAGGGAGGCGATCCGGCCTATCCCATAGGCGGTATCCCCCTGACCACCACGGAGTGGGTCATCATTATAATAATATTAGTGGCCTTGACGGTTATCACTAAGGGTCGCATCTGGTTCATCCTGATCTTCTTGCTTACCGGTGGCAAAGGAGGAGGCGGATTCGGCGGCGGACGCTCGGGCGGCGGAGGAAGCAGAGGTAGGTTCTGAGCGACCGACCCATCTGTCAGGACGCGCCTGTCAATAAGCTTAACTAATTACTATTTAATCAGGCGCAGGTCAGGTGCACCGATGTCGGCGAGAACTAGCGAGATAGAAGCGAAATGGCAGGAACGCTGGTATTCCGCGCGCATCAATGAGGCGGAGGTGAACGGCCGCCCCAAGTTCATGCTGATATTCGCCTATCCAGGCGTTACCGGGTACCTGCACGTGGGGCACATGCGCGGCTTCACCTATGTGGACGCCATCGGCCGTTTTAAAAGGCTAGAAGGCTACAATGTCCTTTTCCCCGTGGGCACCCATGCTACCGGGAACGGGGCCATAAGCCTGGCGGCCAGGATCGCCCGCAAGGACCAGATGACCATCGACTACCTCTGTGGGAACACCTGCCCCATCGACATGCTGGATGCGCTGAAGGACCCCATAAAGGTCGTGGAGTTCTTCAACGACGTGTACATCAATCAATACTGGAAGCGCTTCGGCTTCCTCAGTGATTGGAGGCGGTTCACCTGCACGGTGAATCCAGATTATCAGATGTTCATAAAATGGCAGTTCCGCAAGCTCATGCAGAAGGGGCTGCTCATCCAGAAGCCTTACTTCGCCCCGGCCTGCGTTAGCCATGGTCCGGTGGCCATCGACGCTTCGGAGACGGACATCCAGTGCGGCGGCTCCGCGGAGACCGTGGAATACACCCTGTTGAAGTTGAAATGCGGCGACATGTACATGGTGGCCGCCACCCTGCGCCCAGAGACCGTCTTCGGGCAGACCAACTTCTGGGTCAACCCGCAGGCCGATTACGTCAAGGTCAAGGTCGGCAGCGAGGTCTGGGTGATATCAGAGATCGCCCTCGAGAAGCTAAAATACCAGAGGAGCGACCTTGAGAGGCTCGAGCCGATGAAGGGTTCCGAGCTCATCGGCCTTACCTGCATTGCCCCCATGGTGCACCGAGAGATACTAACCTTACCGGCCGATTTCTGCGACCCGGCGGTAGGCACTGGCCTGGTCACCTCCGTGCCTTCCGATTCACCTGACGACTGGATATCCTTACGCGCCCTGCAGAGGGACGAGGCTACGCTTAAAAAATATCATCTGGACGTGGAGAAGGTCCGCGCCATCAGACCAATAGCCATCATCGAGATGAAGGGATGGTCCTCCCTGCCCGCGGTGGAGATCACGGAGAAGATGGGCATCGAGACCCCGGGCGACCCCCGGCTGGAAGAGGCCAAGAAGCTGGTCTACAAGGACGGGTTTCACACCGGACGGATGAACGATACCGCTGGCGATTACGCTGGGCTGCCGGTCATGGAGGCGAAGGACAGGATGAAGCAGACCATGATGGCCAGCGGGGAGGCGGACGTGATGTACGACCTTTCCGAGCAGGTCATATGTCGCTGCGGCGATCCGGTCTTCATCAAGAGGGTCGATGACCAGTGGTTCATCGATTATGCCAACCCGGAGATAACTGCCGCTGCCCACGAACAGGCCAAGAAGATGGACATCCTGCCGCCGGAGTACTATCAGAACATCCACGGCGTGCTGGACTGGTTCCGGGAGAGGGCCTGCGTACGCCAGGGCAACTGGTTAGGAACGCGCTTCCCCTTCGATGAGAAATGGATAATTGAGGCCATATCCGATTCCACGCTCTATCCGCTCTACTACACCATATCCAAGTTCGCCAACGACGGCTCGCTCCGGCCGGAGCAGATGACCGAGGAGTTCTTCGACCTGGTGGTCCTGGACCAGGGCGACATAGAAACGGTAAGCAAAAAAATCGGTGTGCCCAAGGACCTTCTGAAGAAGATCAGGCAGGAGGTCCATTACTGGTACCCCCTGGACCTCAATCTCGGGGGCAAGGAGCACATGACCGTGCATTTCCCGGCCTTCCTGCTGAACCATGTGGCGATACTGCCGCCGGAGATGCTGCCCAAGGGCATCTTCGTGAACTGGTACGTAATCGGCAAGGGCGGCAAGATATCTAAGTCCAAGGGCGGGGCACAGCCCATTCCAGGGGCGGCTGAGCGCTTCGGCATCGACGCCCTGCGGCTGTATTACACGCACATCGCCTCCCCGCACGCCGACGTGGAATGGGAGAACGAAGCGGTGGAGAGCTACACCGCCCGGGTGGAGAAAATGGAGCGCATCCTGCTGGACCTCATGCAAATGGACGGCCCGGCGAGCTCCGTGGACGGATGGCTGATCTCACGCATGGCCAGCCGGGTGTTCCGGGTCCGGGAGCTGATGAAAGGTTACGACGTGCGTTCCCTTTCCAACGAGGTCTTCTTCGAGGCCTTCAATGACCTGCGCTGGTACCAGCGGAGGGGCGGTTGCCACGCCGACACCATGAAACGTGTGATGGACTTCCTGCTGCCGCTGATGATGCCGGTCACCCCCCACGTGGCCGAGGAGATATGGGAGGCTTCCGGTCGTCAGGGACTGGTCTCGGCGGCTTCCTTCCCGAAGGTGCTGGAAGGAGAGGTCGACCTGGCGAAGGAAAGGTCCGAGGATTACCTGCGGACGATGATGGACGACGCCAACGAGATCCTCAAGGTCACCGGGATCAAGCCCGTAAAGATGACCATGTTCACCTCCGCGCCCTGGAAGCATTCGGTGGTGGCCTTGGCCCTGGATCTCTCGTCCAAAGGCGAGCTGAAGGTCCCCACGTTGACCAAGGCGGCCATGGCCCGGGAGGACATCCGCGTGCACGGTAAAGAGGCGTCCGATTACGCCAGAAAGCTGGCCGAGGAACTCATGAAGCGTTCCGCGTCGGAGGTCAAGAAGATGGGAATGACCTTCGACGAGCTGGAGTTCCTAAGGTCCTGCGCGGACTTCCTCGGACGCGAGTACGGCTGTGCCGTGGATGTGCACATGGCCGGAGAACCTGGTGTCACCGACCCGCATAACAAGGCGCGCCAGGCCGCGCCTGGTCGCCCAGCCATACTGGTGGAGTGAATCACTCACCCCAACGGCGGAAGAGCTCGTGCGGCTGCCCCAGCTGGTCCAGGATCTTGCCGACCATGAAGTCCACCAGTTCTTCCACGCTCTGCGGCTTGGGGTAGAAACCAGGGCTGGCAGGCATTATTATCGCCCCGTCCTCGGCCAATCTTAATGAGTTCCTCAGCATGATGGCGCTCTGCGGCGTCTCCCGGGGGACTACGATGAGCTTCCTTCTTTCCTTCATGCAAACGGCCGCCGCTCGGGTGACCAGGTTGTCAGCGATGCCCAACGAGACCTTGGCCAGGGTGGACTCGGAGCAAGGGCATATGATCATGGCCTGAAAGCGGTGGCTGCCGGAGGCCACGGGGGCGAAGAGCTCGTCCTCATGATAGACCGCGTCGGCCAACCCCGTCACGTCCTCGAGCTTATATGAGGTCTCCGCCTCCATGATCCGTTTGGCCGTCTCCGTGATGATGAGGGACTTCTCGCCCTGCAGTTCCTCCAATAGGCGAATGCCATAGATTATGCCCGAAGCCCCGGTTATCGCCACTACGGTCTTCACATCATCGAAGAAGGTCCGTCGATTATTTCAAATCTTACGCCGAATCGTTATTAAATGGGCAGGTCATTCTTGATAACAACGAAGTCCGACAACAGGCTCGGACGGCAGCGTTCTTCTCTGAGACAGAGCCCAGGAGGGGTTCTGGAAACGAAAATCCTTTTATATAAGTACCATATTAGAGGCCGAGCATACCATTTGGTCTAGTCGATATCTGAAGTTCATTGAGGTTGGTTAAAATGGTTACGGTCTATGATGTTCCCTCCGATAAGCTGATCGAAAACGTGGCCCAGAAGTTGAAAGACTCTGGAGCGGTGAATCCCCCGGAGTGGGCCGAGTTCGCCAAGACTGGTGTTCACACCGAAAAGGCACCCATCCAGAAAGACTGGTGGTACACTCGCGCAGCCTCGGTCCTGAGAAAGGTCTACATAAAGGGGCCTATCGGCACCTCCAAGCTAGCTGCCGAGTACGGCGGGTTCGTGGACCACGGATCCAGGCCCAATAAGGCCGTCAAGGGCAGCCGCTCCATCATAAGGAAGTCCCTGATGCAGCTGGAGTCCGCCGGTCTGGTGGCTAAGAACAAGAACAACGGGCGCGTCGTCACTCCCAAGGGACAGGCTCTGCTGGACGGGGCCGCCAAGGAAGTCAGCGGGTCCAACTGAATCAGGTGATATCCGTGGAAGATGCTGAACTCTCTGAACTGCGACGGCGGAAGATGGCCGAGATGCAGCGCCAGGGAGAGCAACAGGCCGTCGTGGAGCAGCAGAACCAGGCTATGGAAGCCCAGAGGCAGGCCATCATGCGCCAACTGCTGACCCCGGAGGCCAGGGACCGCCTGGCCAACGTTCGCATGGCCTACCCGGACATAGCCCGCTCCGTCGAGGACCAGCTAATCAGGCTGGCCCAGAACGGTCAGATAAACTCCCAGATAGACGAACCTACCCTGAAACAGATACTCAGGAAGGTATCCCCTCAGAAGAGGGAAATTAACATTGAGAGGAAGTAATATGGCACGTTACAAGCACTCCGCCATGAAGGCGCGATTGATGAAGAAGGTCAAACAGAACAGGCGCGTACCGGCATGGGTCATGATGAGGACCAGCCGTACCTTCCTGCGCCACCCAATGCGAAGGAACTGGCGCCACAGCAATCTGAAGGAGTGATCAACATGGCAGAGGAGCAAGAGTCCGTTTACATCATACCCCTTATCAAGACCAAGACGGTCCCTACCACCGAACGTTCCAGAAGGGCCATCAAGGAGATACGAGCTTACGTCGCCCGGCACATGAAGGCCGAGGAGAAGGACGTATGGATAGACCCCAAAGTGAACGAGTCCATTTGGGCCCGCGGCAAGACCGCCCCTCCGAGCAAGGTGCGCGTGAAGGCGGTGCGCTTCGAGGACGGCCTGGTAGAGGTCTCCCTCCCCGCCGAGTGAGCATTGAGACATGTTACGGGTCTCCAATTACAACGGCATCGAGTTCGTAGGCGTCTACGCGGTGGCCAACGAGTTCATGGCCTTGCTGCCGATGGACTCCGATGAACGGTTCGAGCAGGACGTCTCCACCGCCCTCACCGTCAAATGTTCCCGGGGAACCATCGCAGCCACCAACCTTATAGGTTCCCTGGTAGCCCTGAACTCTTACGGAGCAGCGGTCGCCAATTTCACTACCGACGAGGAGATGAAGGCCTTTTCCGGACTGAACGTGGTCAGGCTCGAGGACCGTCTGAACGCCTGCGGCAACAACATACTAGTGAACGACCGCGGTTGCCTCGTCAACCCCGAAGTGGACGATCGCACCGTCGTCGCCCTCGAGAAGGTCTTCAACGTGGAAGTGCTCCGTGGGGCCATCGCCGAACAGAACACTGTGGGCTCGGTGTGCAAGGCCACGAACAAAGGCCTGATATGCCACCCGGCGGCCACCAAGGCCGACCTCCAGCTCCTCAAGGACATCTTCAAATTGGAACCGATGATCACCACCCTCAACTACGGCTCCCCTTACGTGGGGGCCAGCATCGTGGCCAATAGCAAGGGCGGAGTGGTGGGTATGCGCAGCACTCCCATCGAGCAGGGCCGGGTCGAGGACGCCCTCGACATAATCAGCTGATCACTGCGAGAACACCCAGTACTCGGTCTCCTTGGGCAGGTCCTCTTTCTCGAAATCAACTTCGTTCCCTACGCGAACGACCTTGTCCTCGGGAAGCCCCTTAAGGAAATCGTTGGCGTTGTGAATCGATAAGGAAAGCCCGCCGACACGGAAATGCATGGGAATGGCCACCTTCGGTCCGATGTCCCTGACCAATTTTTGGGCCTGAGCGCCGTCCAAGGTGAACACGCCTCCTACCGGTATGAACAGCACGTCGACCGGACCTAGGTCCTTGAGCTGTTGTTCCGAGAGCATGTGGCCCAGATCGCCGAGATGGCAGAACCTCACGCCGTCAAGGGTGAAATGGAAAATGTTGATCCGACCGCGTTTCTCTCCTTGCACATCGTCATGGAACGCCGGAATGCCCCGTACCTCGACACCTTTTATGACCTTTGGGGCGACGTCCTTTATGACGATGTATTCTCCTTTGACCACGCGGACAGCGTTGTGATCGAAATGATCGTGGCTGATGAGGACGAGGTCCGCCTTCAACGAAGGGGGTTTGACCCCTATGGACCTCCCATCATGTGGGTCGGTGACCACGGTGACGGTGTCGTCCACCTCGAAACAGGAGTGCATGTGCCAGATTACCTTCACAACAAACCCACCTAATCCTCGGGCAGGAACGCTGCACCACAGGCGGGGCAGCGGTCGCCGTCCCTGTCAACGCTCTCATGGCATTTGGGACAGATAAAAACCTCGTCCAGTTCCTTCCGCTTGAACGAAGGATAGGCCATGGCCGCTCCTATCACCACCATCAATGACGATACGCTCCCTAGGCCCAGGCTGAATGCGGTGCCGACGAATCCAATGGCGGTCAGGGCCAAGGTGATCAGGTAGAGGAAGATGCCCACAGCCAGTATCCCTACCGCGACCATCGCTCTCTTACCATGCAAGAGTTTGGAATTTTTATGCACCTCTGCCGTTTGCGGAGCCTCATCTTCGCTTGTCCTGGTCCCTGTCTCTTCAACGACCACGACCTCGTCCCATACCACGCTGACGGTCTCCGGCGGCTTGACCTCCTCGCTTACGGCGGGAGCGGTGGTCATCGCCTCAGGCGAAGGGGCCGATACCACTTCCTCCGGTTCCGGAGATGCGACCTCGACCGGGCGCTCCTCCTCTGGGATCTTTTCGGACTTCTCAGTGGCGGTTTCGGCCGGAGACCGCTTTTCTATGGACGACCCGGGGACAGGCTCGGTAATGACCTTAGGTTCGGTCGGTTCCTCATGGATTTTCGGCGCTTCCTCAGACACTGCCAGAGGAGGTTCGACCGTTACTATGGTGCCGGAAGGGGCTTCCGCGGAAATGGAAGCTTCCTTCGGCGGTTCAACTGCAGGTTCGTCTTTGACGGGAGGTGTCTTATCGAACTCCTTCAGGATGTCCTCAAGGTTGGCCACCTCCTTAACTTCCACAGGCTTGTGATGGGGGGGCTCCTTGCGAATGATAGTCGATTCGATGCGCCGCGAGGTCTGATAATCGACCGTCCCTCGGCTATCGGCCTTGGTGAAGGATTCCAGGTCCTTGACGTGGGACTGCCAATCGTCGCCCGCGGTAAGGCTCTGCCCGCAAAAATCGCACTGGACCGCTGTTGGTTTGTTGCGAAGCCCGCATTTTGGGCACTCTTTAAAACCGGCCTTGCGTTCCATTGCGGGACCGTATACCTCCATTCCCAGTTATATCTTTTTTCTGTCTGGTATCGAAATATTACCAAGACCTGTACGGTGCCCCAGTTCCCCATTTCATCTGTCGTAGCATAATTTTAATATAGAGGATTACTGGATTGATATAGAGATGAAGGTCCTAGTCCTCAACGTCGATCGCGACGATGATTTTGGCAAGAAGGCCGGGCTGAACAGCCCTTTCATTGGTCGCGAGGAGAACGCCAACGCCATCATGGCGCTGGGGCTCAAGGACCCTGAGGACAGCGACGTCAACACCTGCCTGGCCGCACTGAGCATGTACGATGAGATGCTGAAAAAAGGCGAGGACGTGGAGGTCGCCACCATCTGCGGCGACGTGAAGGTGGGCTACGAATCCGATCTGGTCCTGACCACACAGCTGGAAAACGTGCTCGAGCTGATAAAGCCGGACCGGGTCATCCTGGTCAGCGATGGGGCCGAGGACGAGTTCATCTACCCTATGGTCTTCTCCCGAGTGAAGGTCGATTCGGTCCGTCGTGTCTGGGTGAAACAGGCGCCTACGGTTGAAGGGACGTACTACATCATCATGAAGATGCTGGCCGATGATAAGATGAGGAAGCGCATCTTCACCCCCATCGGACTAGTGCTGGCCGTCCTGGGCCTGTTCAACATCCTGCCCCCGATACTCAAATTGATGCAGCAGGATGCTAGCATCGAGTTGATCGCCAGCATGGGCTGGGGGATGATAGCTTTGGTGATGGGAATTTACCTGCTGTTCTTCGCCTATAAGGTGGCAGAGCGGGTGGAGAACTCCCTGCGGAACACTGGCAAGGCCATAAAGAACGGCAGCCAGATGATCCCTTACGCCATATTGTCGGTAATCCTCTTCCTGGCTGGAATATTCTTTGCCCAGGACGTCCTGTCACAGGACACCGAGGCCAGCGCGACCTCGCAGCTGCTGAAGCTTTCCAGCGTGTTGTTGTGGATGTGGGTGTTCTCCATATTCTGTTACCAGATGGGAAAGTTCGTCAATCACTACTTCTCCTTCGGGAAGATCTACAGCACTAGTCTGGTGGTCAGCACCAGCATGTTCGCCATCGCCTTCATCCTGCAAGGCTCCTTCGACCTGGCGGCCGTGGTCTTAGGCTATGCCAATTATGAAGAAGCGATCATCTTCCTGCAGTTCCTAGTTGGATTCCTCCTGGCCGGGTTCAGCAGTTTGATCAACGCCAACATGAAGAGCTACTCCCGTCCGGCCAAGGTGGATGCCGAGAAGGAGAGCGAACCTCAGCACTTCCCAGAGGCTTGAGGATGGAATGGGCCCTTTGGAGACCTCTATACCTCGAGATTTTGAAGGATTTCAATTTCGATCCGCAAGCGGACATCGAATCCGCTTTGGTCCTTTCGAAATTGATCGATTCCCAACGAATTCCGAATTTTTGTACGATTGTCGATAAACTGGGTAAGAGCGTGTCGATATGCGGGGCCGCAGCATCATTGGAGAATGAACTTGGCAATTTGTCCGCCGATAGAACGATCATATCGGCCGGGTCCGCCACTGGTCGATTGATGCACAAGGGTATCATGCCAGATGTGATCGTAAGTGATTTGGACGGGGAAGTTGAGTTCGAGATCGAGGCTAGCGCGAAAGGCGTTCTCATGTTCGTCCACGCCCACGGGGACAATATTCCCATGCTGCGACGGGTCGTTCCGAAATTGCTCGGACCGATCGTCCCTACGGTGCAATGCCAGCCCTTTGATGACCTCTACAATTTCGGAGGATTCACCGACGGCGACCGATGCTATGTCATGGCAAAGCACTTCGGAATCGACGATATTCGATTTTTCGGTTGGGACCTCGCTAACCCGTTCTTTGACGAAAGCAAGGACCGGGGATTGAAGCGGAAAAAATTGATATGGGCTGAAAGGATAATTAAAGAATATTGAACTCGACCGACCGAACAGGGACTGTTTTCAACAATTGCATTTGATTTTCGAACGATCATTATGTCAATAATTCACCTCGATTATCCATCATAATGACAAATAATTTGGAATATTGTTGGACACACCTTGAATAAAAAAATCACATTTGTAGCCCATGCGTTCACATTGCTGGATAGTAGTCCCTTATACTGTAAAACGGAAAAGGTATATATAGCATCAAATTGTTTACAAAAGTTAATCTCCCAGTCATTTATGAAATGGGAGGAAGGAGGATTGAGAATGGAAGGAAGTGCTGATACCTCTGCAGATGCTGGGAAAGGCAAGTCCAAGATAAAGATAATCGCTATTGTGGTTGTCGCTGTCTTGATTATTGCTGCTCTTGGTGCTGCACTGTTAATGTCAGGTGGTGAAAGCGAGAAGAAGATCTTCGTCGTTGACACTATCTCTGGAAACCCTGAGAGTTTAGACCCGGTTGTAGGCTATGAAACCGTAGGCGGGGAAATAATGCAAAACGTCTACGAGACCATGATGTTCTACGAGGGAGCGAGTGCAAGCGTATTGGTTCCGCAGCTCTGTACCTCGGTGCCAACTGTTGCTAACGGCGGTATAACCGACGATGGCTACACCTACACCTACAACCTGCGCACGAATGTCACATTCCATGACGGAACTGATATGACCGCTGATGATGTGGTCTACAGCTTCGTTCGCGCTTTGAGGTATAACTACCAAAGCGGTGCCACCTGGATGGTTGGCGAGCTGGCAATCCCTTGGTACTACAACTATACTGAGGCAACGTTCGGTAACGACGGGAATATTAACAACACCGCCGTCCTTAATCTAGCGAATGGGACAGTAATCACACCTGGGACCATTTCGCTGGATACGATCGCTGAGCACATTTGGGCGAAGGACGATTACACTGTTCAATTCAACCTGACCGTCCCCTTCCCCGGCTGGAACTACGTGATCACCTATACCATCGGCGATGTCATTTCCAAGGACTTCGTTGAGGCCAACGGCGGTCTCACCAAGGACGGATACGATTACATGGCCACACATATGTGCGGTACTGGACCGTTCTCCTTGGGCGAGTTCATTGCCGATGATCACTTCTTGCTGCTGAAGAACAATGACTATTATATGACCCCGGCCAAGCTGGACCAGGTTCTAATCAGGCAGGTACCTGAAGCGAGCACCAGGCTATTGGAACTGCAGAGCGGCGACGCTGATGTAGCTGCGATCCCCCGCACGATGGAAACCTCGGTTAACAACCGCACCGACATCCGCATCGTCAAGGGTCTTGGTACGTTCTCTGTCGACTTCATCGGGCTGAACATGGACATCAACCCCAATTCGACCCTGATGTCCCACACCAATGTTCCTCTGGATTTCTTCGCTAATAAGAACGTACGCCTAGCCTTCGCTCACGCCATGAACGTTTCCAAGCTGATCGCGACTGCGTATAACGGTGCTGGAATCCAGGAAAACGGGGCAATCCCGATGGGCATGTTCGGCTATGATGCAAGCACACCAACCTACGACTTTGATCTGGCCCTAGTCAAATCCTACTTGGAGAACGCCACCTACACCGATCCGGACACCAACGAGACATGGAACTGGTTAGACCACGGTTTCAGCCTGGACATCTTCTACAACTCCGGTAACACTGTAAGGCAAACTGCATGTGAGCTGTTCAAGGATGGACTGGAGGCTGCCAGCGACAACATTCATATATACGCCACTGAGCTGGAATGGTCTGTCTTCCTGAACGCAAGGCGCCATGGAATGCTGCCGGTCTTGTTCCTGGGATGGGCTCCGGACTACGCTGACCCGAACGACTATATGCAACCGTTCTTCGTCGGTACCTACGCTGACACGGTTGGATACCACAACGTCACCGTGAACGCGGAGATAGCCGCGGCTGCGGCCGAACAGAACCCGACTGCCCGGGCTAACATGTACTCCAACATAAGCTATGAAATGTACAAAGAGTGCGTGTTCGTTTGGACCGTACAGGCGACCAACTTCCACTGTGAGCGAACCACGGTCACTGGATACGTGTTCAACCCGATGTACTCCGGTCTGTACTATTATCCGATGGATAAGGCATAAGCCAGAAGCAGGAACGACGGTTCAAACCCTTTCCCTTTAAATTTTTTATAATTGACAAGGAAAAAGATTGACCAGATAACGACGAGGCGATGGAATGCGTTTGTTCAGCTATATTTTTAAAAGATTGTTGTTGATAATTCCCGTCTTGCTCGGTGTCTCGATAATCATATTCACTCTTTCGAGATCGACTGGTGGAGATCCCGCGTCAGCCTACATCAATGAAAAAATGACGGAAATCCAGATCCAGCATGTCTATGAAAAATATCATTTCGATGAGCCAATAATCAACCAATATTGGTATTGGCTCGAGGGTATACTCCAAGGTGACTGGGGTTGGTCTAAGACGGCGCTCATGCCGGTGACCGAGGCCATTCTGACTAAGTTGCCGGTAACGTTCGAATTGACTGTGTTCAGCATGCTCATCGGTGTGTCCATGGGTGTGACCATCGGAACGATGACCGCCCTTCGCAAGGACAAACCGTTCGACCACATCACTAGGGTCATTTCATTAATAGGTGTATCATTGCCCGTTTTCTGGCTGGCATTGATCTTTCAATATGTGTTCTATGCTAAGCTGCATATATTACCTTCATCTGGTCTTTACGGTATTGAATTCATAGGGAATGTCCACCGCATTACAGGGCTGATATCAATTGATGCCCTGCTCGTCGGTAACATTCCATTATTCTTTGATCATCTCGAACACTTGCTGATGCCAGCGATCGTTCTATCATTTGGAACAACCGCGGTCCTTATACGCATTCAGAGGAACAGCATGTTGGAGGTCCTTAACTTAGATTATGTCAAAACAGCCAGGGCAAAGGGATTGCCTGAAAAGATAGTTATCAACAAGCACGCTAGGCGAAACGCGCTGATCCCCACTACAACGGTCATTGGTCTATCCTTCGGTGGATCATTGGGCGGAGCAGTTTTGACCGAATCCATCTTCGCCCTTCCCGGATTAGGGAGGTGGTCAGCATATTCCATTACTCGAAATGATAATATTTCGGTTCTGGGCTTCTGCCTTTTCATCGCACTCGTATATGTAATAGTAAATCTAGTTGTCGATGTGCTTTACGCATATCTGGACCCTAGGGTAAAACTGGAGTGATTACATGGCCGAGAAAAAAATGAACAAGAAAGCGGCCAAACGGGCGAAGAGGAAGAAAAATCGTAAAGCATCCAAGATGGATGATTTCGTTTCCGGTCTGAAACCGAGGTTCCGGGAGTACAAAAATATCATGGACCTTATCGTTCACAACCCCAGCGTGATGCTGGGCATCTTCTTCATTATTTTAATCGTGTGTGTGGCGATTTTTGCCCCAGTATTGGCCCCACCTATCAATGATAACGATCCTTACCGCATACCGAAGGATTACATCGAACCCCCTAGAGCGCCCGGGGTCAACGGCAAGATATTCGGTACTGGGGATATGGGACTGGATGTGTTCTATGGTGTGGTCTGGGGAGCCCGGACATCGATATATACATCGCTCATAGTGGTCGGGATCGCCACCTTCCTCGGGCTCGTTCTAGGGTCCGTTGCCGGTTTCTACGGGGGTAAGTTGGACAACCTCCTCATGAGGATCACGGACGTGTTCCTTTCTCTGCCCGCTCTGATCATGGCCATGGCCGTGACCAGTGTTCTGACCAGGGACCTGAACAGCATCATCTTAGCCCTCATCATCGTCTGGTGGCCTTCCTATGCTAGGCTAGTGCGCGGTCAGGTACTGGCCATTAAGGAGAACACCTATGTAGAGGCGGCCAGGGCCATTGGGGCCAAGAAACCGCGCATCCTGTTCAGGCATGTCATACCGAACTCGCTTACCCCCTTGATCGTCGCGGTCACCATGGATGTGGGCTCTGTTTGCCTGACCACCGCCGGTCTGAGCTATATTGGTTTCGGGGTCAGCACTGGTTACGCCGAGTGGGGACGCATGGTCTCAGATGGGGAGAAATGGTTCGTTCAGGGGTACTGGTGGACTATTGTGTTCCCAGGGATGGCAATATTGCTGTTCACGATGGGATTCAGCTTACTTGGTGACGGATTGAGGGACATAATGGACCCCCGGGCGAAGAGGTGACCAAGATGGGCGATGAACTGTACTTCCTGAAGATAAAGGACCTCTACGTCAACTTCTACACTAAGTCGGGTGTGGTGAAGGCCCTTGACGGCGTAGATGTGGAAATAAAGCGCGGCGAAACCTTCGGCCTGGTCGGAGAGAGCGGCTGTGGCAAGAGCGTCACCGCCAACAGCGTGATGAGGATCATTCCCTCACCACCAGGCAAGATCGAGGGCGGACGCATCCTTGTAGACCCTCCTGCTGATCTTCAGCAGAAGCTGTCGGCCATCGAGGCCGAGCAGGCGAACGGAAGGAGCCCGGAGGACATCAAGAAAATGATGGACGAGATCGCTCCCGAGCTCAACAAGTACGACATACTGAAGATGTCGGCGAACAGGCTGAGGAAGATACGCGGAAAGATCATCTCCATGATCTTCCAAGAGCCGATGTCGGCCCTTAACCCGGTGTTCACCGTCGGCAATCAGATAACCGAGATCCTGATCCTTCACGAACTTCCGGACCTGGTAAAGGGAACGCTCCAGAAACTGGATGAGAACTACACCTCCCTGTCAACGACCGGACACACCACCATCAAGAGGATCGAGGAGAACGGTGAGATCAAGTGCTCGGACTGCGGCTCAACAGTAAGCGGGAAGTCCAATAAATGTCCCTATTGCGGTGGAAGTTTCAACAAGAAAGGGTTCAAGGGATTCCACCTTTGGCAGATAAAGTACTACAAGAAATTATACAAGATGATGCTGAAGGACCCGGACGATGTCACGCTGTGGTTCATGAACAAGATACCTATCCTCAACCGTTATCGGAAACCGCTGCAGGCGGAGGCCACTGGAAGGGCCATAAGGATGCTCCGACTGGTCCGAATACCCGACCCGGGCAGCATAGTCAAGAATTACCCACACGAACTATCCGGAGGGATGCAGCAGAGGGTCATGATCGCCATGGCCCTGGCTTGCAAGCCCAAGCTGCTCATCGCCGATGAGCCGACCACCGCGTTGGACGTTACAATACAGGCCCAGATCCTGAAATTGATGAGGGAGCTGCAGGAAGAGACCGGCACATCGGTACTCATGATCACGCACAACCTTGGTGTCGTTGCTGAGGTATGCGAGCGCATCGGCGTCATGTACGCCGGGAACATCGTCGAGGTCGGTTCGGCCGAGGAGATATTCGCCCAACCCCTCCATCCCTATACCCAGGGGCTGATAAACTCCATACCCAAGCTGACGGAGAGCACCACCCACCTGGAAGTGATCAAGGGAAGCGTGCCTAACCTGCTGCATCCTCCGCCGGGGTGCCGTTTCCACCCGCGCTGCCCGTTCGCCATGCAGATATGCAGTGAGGTCAAGCCTGTGCTCCAGGACATCGTTAAGGACCATAGGGTGGCCTGCCATCTATACGGGAAGGTGAAGCGGAATGAGTGACGAGAACCTGTTCGAGGTCCGCGGGCTTCAGAAGTATTTTCCCATTCGGAGCGGCCTTATTAAGAAGAACGTGGGGAACGTCAGGGCCATAGACGGCATCGATTTCAGCATACCACGCGGAAAGACCCTGGGCCTAGTAGGCGAAAGCGGCTGCGGCAAGACCACCACGGGGCGCTGCGTCCTCATGCTCACCCCGCCCACTGGAGGGAACATCTACTACAAGATGCCCAACGATGTCCATGACCGGATGCTTCAGCTTGAGGCCGAAGAGGTCCAGCTCAATATGCCTAAGGGCGGCATGGTCAAGAAGGCAAGGCACGTCAAGCCGGTGACCATACCTGAATTGGAGGACATACGCAACACCTATACCCTGAACCGGCGCAAGCCGGAGGACCTGCGGCGCTTGCGCAAGGACATGCAAATCGTGTTCCAGGACCCTTACTCTTCCTTGAACCCGCGCATGCTCATCAAGGACATCATCGCCGAGCCGATCAAGATCCACGGGATGTCTAGCAGTACCAATGTCACCGGCAGGGTGAAGGAGCTGATGGAACGCGTGGGGTTGGCACCGGAGCACATCTACCGCTACCCGCACGAGTTCAGTGGAGGCCAGAGACAGAGGATAGGCGTGGCCAAGGCGTTGGCCCTCAACCCGGACTTTATCGTCCTGGACGAACCGACCTCGGCCCTGGACGTCTCCGTGCAATCCCAGATACTAAACCTACTGAACGACCTGCAGGCGGAGCTGGACCTGACCTACATGTTCATCTCCCACGACCTGTCGACCATCAAGTACATGTGCGACTTCGTCAACATCATGTACCTGGGCAAGATCGTGGAATCGGGCCCCAAGGACGAGATATTCGCCAAGCCCATACATCCTTACACCGAGGCATTGCTCAATTCCATCCCAGTTCCCGATCCAAAGCTTAAGAGGAAGAGGGTCCCCCTGAGCGGTGACATACCATCCCCGGCCAACCCTCCGTCTGGTTGCCGCTTCCATACCCGGTGCCGCTATCGGGAGGAGATATGCGAACAGATGGAGCCGCAGCTGGTGGACAAGGGCAACGGTCATATGGTGGCCTGCCATTTCCGTTAATCTGAAGACATGGCAACGAAGAGGAAGCTAGTCATCCACAATACGGAGACGGTCGAGGAGGAAGGGGAGGAGCCCCCCTCCCAGCCATGGCTTAAGCGCGTCTACGCCAAATACTGGTTCTGGCTGCTGGCCCTGGCCTTGGCCACCATGGTCCCCCTGGAGATCGTGACCAGGCACGAGGAGTGGGGAGGACTGCGCTGGTCGGCCGCTTTTATATTTATTGCCGGCGTGGTGATCCTTTTCGTCATATTGTACCTTAAGATTTGGGGAAAGGACGGTATTTGGGGCGAGGATTGAGTTTTAAAAGCAATTCCCGTTAAAGAATCATTATATTCGTTAACCGCGTTGACTCACGGAGGGTGGGGTTAGGGCATGACGGTCGTGAGCATGGAGGACGTGGTAAAAGCGTTGTCCAATACCATGGGCAAGAAAGGCATGTCCCATGAAGACCTGGAAAAACTGGCGGAATACATTCTTTCCTTCTTCGGCTACACCGACGAGGTCATCGACAATCGTCTCACTTCCGAGGACCGGGACGTCTTCTACATGTTGGAGGAGGAAGGTTTCCTCACCACCACTCAGGAGGAGGTCCACCTCAAGAAGGGCAAGCTTTGGCGCATTCACTACTGGATCCTGAAGAAGGACCAGATCTTGAGGATGGCCCACAAGTGCGAAGATGAGACCTGTGGGCCAGAGGACCCCTCGGCCGTCTACGCCACCATGGACGATGACGTGTGGAAAGACCGGGAGCGTTAGGTATTTTATACCCAGCCCTCGTTCCTGGCCCTTGATGTACGAAGACCTGCTCTTGGTCCTGCTGGCCATATTCGCATTCATATTCATCGTGCGATTGGCCGACAAGAAGGGATGGATCAAGAAGTACGGCATGAAAGCCTACGGCCCTTTCCTCATGTGGAGCACCCAGAGGGGCAAGAACTTCATTGACGTTCTGGCACGCCCCAAGCGTTTCTGGCAAATCTACGGCATGGTGGCCAAATGGGTCTGCGTAATAGTCATGTTCCTGATGATGGCCTTGCTATTGTGGGAGGCAACCATCGTCTCCAGCATACCGGCGGAGTCCGCCCCGGGCCTGGACATGTTGCTGGGGATTCCGGGCATAAACCCCATCATTCCCCTGTGGTACGGGATAATAGGGCTGGTCGTGGCCATCTTCATCCACGAGTTCGCCCACGGCATCCTGACCAGAGTGGGAGGGATGGCCATCCGTTCTATGGGGGTGTTATTGCTCATCGTGCCCATGGGCGCCTTCGTTGAGCCGGATGAGGAAGCATTGGTCAAGACCGAGAAGCGCAAGCGCATGAACGTCTACGCCGTTGGTCCGGCCACGAACATCATCGTCGGGCTGATGTGTGCCCTGATATTCTCCTCGGCCATGATGGCCTCGGTGGAACCGGTGCGGGACAACCCCATCGTGGTTAGCGTGGCCGACGGCGGGCCGGCGGACCTGGCCGGACTGAGCTTCGGTGCACAGATAATGGAGATAGACGGCCAGGCGATATCCACCTATGAGGATTACTCCTCCTTCAATGCGCCGGACCCTGGTAATGTGGTGAATGTTACATATTACTCTAAGGACGAGCTTCGGACGACGCAGGTGACCTCGGGCGTCATGCTCACGTCCGTATCGAGCGGTTATCCTGCAGACGATGCCGGTCTAGAGGTGGGCATGATCATCTTCTCCCTCAACGACACCGTCATCCGCAGCAACGAAGATCTCACCGGCACCCTCAAACAGACCGTGGGCGGACAGGTGGTCAACGTGACCGCGCTCGCCTACGACAAGGATTTGGACAAGTACGTGCTCGACCCGTCGGTAACGAGCGTCACCCTGATGAGCCGTCTGGACTATTACCAGGACGTCAGCCCCGGGTCCATCGACGAAGACTTCGTCGACTATGGTTTCATGGGCATCAACTCCGCCTACCTGGGAGCGGGGGTCAACACGCCGGAGGTCATTCTTGATCTCTTGTCCACGCCCTATGACGGAGCGGACGATGTAAGCTCCGTCATATCCGCCTCATTGACCTACATCGCCCTGCCCTTCTCCGGTCTGGCACCTATTCAGAGCCCCGTTACCGGCCTCTTCGAGCCCACCGGGCTCTGGGGCAGTCTGCCCGACGGGGTGTTCTGGGTCGCGGCCAACTGCTTCTACTGGATATTCTGGATCAACTTGATGGTAGGCATGACCAACGTCCTCCCGGCGGTGCCCCTGGACGGTGGGTACCTGTTCCGTGATGGACTGGACTCACTGGTCAAACGCTTCAAGAAGGGAGCGACCGAGGAAGAACGCATGAGGTATGTGGGGACCATAACCTACGCCTTGGCACTGTTCGTGCTGTTCCTGATCATCTGGCAGATAATCGGACCAAGGATTTAGAACGTCCTATTCCCGGCAGACCACGCTGATGACCACCTTTCCCTTGGCCGCGTGGTTACACTCCGGGCACAGCTCGTAATCAAGGACGCATATGTTCTGATATGGGTCGTAGATTACTCCACATTGCCGGCATTTCATGAAGACGAACAAGAGTGGCTTGAAGCCCTGGCATTCGGTCACTCTGCTGCCGTCGAAGGATGTGCATCCCCGTTCCGAGCAATTGTCGCAAAGGCTGCGCCTGCGTATGTTGACAAGACGATGCTCGGAGACCTGCAGATGCACCAAAGGATAGACCTCTGCCAACCATCTTCTGTTCAGTGAATACAAATACTTTTTCAGATACCTTCCAGATTTGACAAAAAAGGACAATGACCTACTGATCTCATTGACAGATGATCACCACCTTTTCTTATAGATGAGAAATGAGAAAATATTAAAAATGGGGGGTGTCCCCCGTTATGACGCCGTTCAGGAGATGGTGTTGCGCGTTCTCTCCTTGAGCTCTCCCAGCTTCCCCTTGTTCCATCCGGAGGTCTTGGAGAAGAACCCGGTGACCCTGGTTATTCCCTCCACGTTCGGGGAGTGACAATAAGGGCAGGTGTCGCTCAGGCCGCGGGAGGTCTTCCCGCAGCTCAGGCAGGAGGTGAACTCCGGGCTGAAGGCGATCTGCGAGTTCTGGGTGTTCTGGAAGGTCTTCACCACGAACGCCGCCAAATTCTCTGCCGGGGGCTTGTGCTCCCCGAGCCATACGTGCGATAGCGCTCCAGCTTCTATCAGGGGATGGAACAAGCCTTCGGTCTTCACCCTCTCGATAGCGCTTATCTGCGCTCCCACGTTCAGGTAGGTGGAGTTGGTGTAATAGATCTCCCCGGAGCTCTTGTTCCCACGTATGACCGTGGGGGCTTGCAGGGGATAGTACTTCATGTCCAGTTTGGCGAAGCGGTAGGCAGTGCTTTCGGCCGGGGTCTGCTCGAGAGGCATCTTGATGCCGTACTTCTTGCCGACCTCCTCAGCTTTCTTCTTCATGACCGAGATGACCTTGAGGCCGAACATGGTGGCCTCCTTGCTCTCGTGCATCTGCTGCCCGGTATGGTACTGCACCAGCTCGTTCAGGCCGACCATGCCTATGAGGAACGAGGCCTTGTTGAATCGGTAGTACGGCTCGCCATCCAGGTTCATGGTCAACAGGGCCAGGGGACCGAACTTGCCCATGCCCAGCAGCTTACCGATGAACTCGCGCTTCTGCAGGTGCGCCTGGGCCACCATCTCGATTCTCTCCTCCAGCAAGCTGAACAGCTTGGCGTCGTCCTGATGCGCCTCGTAGGCGATGCGCGGCAGGTTGATGGTGACGTTCTGCATGGCCGAGTACCTCATCTTCCAGGGGGTCTTGGCATCGTTGAGGTCGTTGTCGTCCAATTTGAAGGTCAGACGGCAGCACTCGGATATCTTGGCGGTTCCACCGCGGTCAAACACGAAGTAGGTGTTCCCCTTCTCCGTGGCGGTTTGGCAGATCTTGTTCAGGAACTCTTCGTGGCCCTCGCTCTTGAAGAACTTCTCGGTCATGTGCACGTTCGGCTTAGGGAAGAAGAACGGCCTTCCCATGGCGTCCCCTTCCAGGTACACGTCGAACAGGGCGTTCACGAACCTCTGGCTCTCCTCAGCATAGTCACCGTAGACCTTGCCAGTGAACTGACCGTTGGGGCCGATGGCGTCCACATTCTGGAAGTGGTCGGGTACTTCCCAGTACAGGTTCAGGTCGCTGAATATAGACTGGCCGCCGCGGGCCACGGCCTGCTGGGCGAACTCGAATATCAGTATCTGGGCCAGCTGCTTCATGCGGGCGTCGTCGACTCCCACCAGGTAAGGGGCCAGGAAGAGGTTGAAGGCGTCCCAGCCAATGGCTCCGGCGAAGTTGCCCTGGAGGGCGGCGGAGAACTTGACCACCTGCTCGATCAGCACCTCAGGGTGCTTGGCCGGCTTGGCGATCGATATTGAATTAGGCAGGTTCAACCCGAACTTCTTGACGTACTCTATGGACTGCCCGCTGCAGTAGGGACGGTCGATCATACCGAGATCGTGAAGGTGAATGTCTCCGCGCATATGGGCGTCGGCCAGGTCCTGCGAGAACACCTCGAGCAGGGCGAACTCCTTCTTTATCTGTTCGGCCAAGGTCAGGTTGGTGGCCTCGGGCCCGTGGGGAACGTTGGCGTTCTCCTTGTTAGGGCTCATGATTATCTGCCGGGCATCGTAGAGGGGCACTCCCAGACGGGTGTGCTGCCGACGGATCTTGGCCAATCCGTATTCGACCAGCTTAGCGTTGGTCAATTCGCGTATCAACGGGGCAGTGATAACGTCTAGCTGTAGCTCCCCAATCAGCTTCTCCACTTCCCTTGCTACTATAGCCGCGGCATCTTCGCTGATATCTGTCTCTCTCATCAAGGCGTCGAATATCCTGCTCTTGTCCCACTTCTTGATCTCCTCATCAGAAGTGCGTACGAATAAGGATATCTCGGTTGACTCTCTATCATTGTTCAGACCAGAGCCTGACTCTGAGGCTCTCGAATCTCGGGGGGCTTCTACACTTTTCATTTTCTCACGTTCTCTATCAGATGATCCCTTGTACATTAATGAATTAGAAAGGAGGACCTATTTAGAGGGTCCTTTTGCATCCATCCCAACTCGGGAAGATGACATACTCTGTAAGGGTTTAAATGAATTTTTGAACTCAATCTGTTAACAATTAACATTATTAAAACTGGTCTGCAAACCTATATTATTACCATATTTGTTACCATATATGTTAACATATGTTCCATCCAGACAAGGATTTAAAACAAATAATCATCTCAATGCTCGCCGAAGAGGGCAGATCAATCAGCTATCTATCAAGAGAATTGAGTAAACAGGGTTTCGACATGCACCGGCTTACTTTGACCGGCTACCTTCGGGCTATGTCAGACCTCAACATCCTGAAAGAGAAGGATGTTCCTCCCGCAAAAATTTACACCCCAGTCAAGGGAAAAGAACGTGATATCTACTTGAAAATCGCAGAGAACGCCCGATCAATCGTCGGAGATAGGCCCGCAGAGCTGACATTATACACTCTTTTCAAATTGTTCCACCGCCCAATATTCAAGGAAGAGCTGGAGAGGGCGAGGGTCATGGACGCTTCGCCCGGTGTCCAGGCACGAGATGAGGAAATAATCGAAGCTCGCAAGTTCATGATGAAGATAGGATTCAAGATCCCTACGAGCAGCAAGGCATACGTACCCATTAATGACGAGCTAGAAGGAGCATACCAGAGCCTCCTCACACAGATAATCCTTAGCGACGCTGAGGCTACCTATCTTATTCGGGAGACGAAGCAGACCAAACTGGAGCTCTGAGGCATTTGCGAATAACGTATAAATCCCCTGAAGGCTTTTCGGGAGGCATGGACCTGAACGGCCTGGTCGATGCTCTGCGTAACTTTCCCGGAGTGACCAGAAAGAAAAGCATCTCAGATGTTATCAACTTCTTTCCTAAACAGGCGCACACTAAGATCCTAGCTTCATATGGCGAGGATGCCGCAGTGGTGGAGGAAAATGGAAAGCTCCTGCTCCTTGCGGCGGATGGGATCATGCCATCACTCATGAGGGCTAGCCCTTTTTTTGCAGGATATTATGCTGTCCTGGTCAACATCCATGATATAGCGGCCATGGGTGGAGTGCCTATCGCCATGCTCGACATATTATCTGTCAAGAACAATCGGATGTGCTCACAAGTCATGAAGGGCATGGAGTCGGCGGTCAAAAAGTTCGGAGTGCCCATCGTCGGAGGGCATACGCACCCTGATTGTGATTATGACGCCATCGACGTTGCCATCATCGGAACGGCCGAGATCGGTGAAGCCATTTACAGCCACACCGCCCGGGTCGGGGACGATGTCATCGTGGGAATGGACCTCGATGGCTATTACCCCGAAGAGCTTCAACTGGCCTGGGATACGACCTCCCGGAAGGAGGCCCCTGCACTGAGACGACAGATGCTCATCATGAACAAGATCGCCAAACAGGGCCTAGTGCGATCTGGAAAGGACATCAGCAATCCGGGCACCCTTGGGACATTGGGAATGCTGCTGGAGACCAGCGGGAAGGGGGCCACGGTCGAGCTGGACTTGATACCTCGTCCAGCCAAGGTGGATCTTCTGCAATGGCTTAAATCGTATCAGGGATTCGGTTACGTGGTCACCTGTGATCCGATCAACTCACAGCGCACCATCGAAATGTACGCCTCGGTCGGGATCACCGCTAACGTAATCGGCAAGATCACCGAGGAGAAACAGTTGGTCGTAGAGCATGGCGACGAATCCGCGGTCATGTTCGATTTTGACAAGGATATCATAACCGGCTGCAAGCCGACCTCCACCGTGGGCTGGGAATCCATGGAACTGGGAAAGTAAAAAGTGCTAGGCCATGGAGGTTGCCGCCCGGACCGCTAGAGGTGGACCAATCACTGACTCAGCCCCGCTCCCCTTCGAGCGTAGGTAGTCCGTGGTAAGGCTGTTCCCGTCAGGGCCTGACCCGTTCCCCACGATCAGAGCAAGGAGTGCCGCCCTCCAGCTGCACCGCAATGCTGCCACCGACCCCGTAGGACAGGGCCTCAGCGCCAATGACTGGGCCTCTAACGCTCCGGATACGACGTCCCCCACTGTCACCCCCGCATGTCGACGATTACGGTGTACAAGGACACGCCGAACGTCCCGGTCAAGCCTAGCAGGTGGTCTTATTCATACAGCCTATTTAAAAATTCTCCAACGGAAAACGAAATAGTTGTCGAGGCCAATCGGAGCAATAAATTATTAAATAGTTTATTTGCAATTTACAAACAATATTTGATTTCATTATCAAATAATATAAATCAATATCAAGGGGTTTGAATTCCTGACAAGATGTGAGCGGTTAGAACGCAGCGAAGCGGTTTCAAAGGCGTTGAAGGATGGGAGCTCCCATTTCACATTTTCACCAGAGAAGCGAAGGCTGTTTCTTCGTAATCTATTGAATGTTATCCTTGGCATTCTTATTGTCATAGCCACCTGGTGGGTAATTGCCGAGGTCATCATATATGTTAAAGGTGCTGATTTTCCCAGACCATTTGAGACCTTTGAGGCCTTATGGAACGCCCTTAATGGATCTAAGATCAATGGAGAGAACATCTTCACGCACACCAATGCTTCTCTGTATCGATGGGGTCTGGGTTACATCATCGCTTTGGTACTTGGGATTGTAATTGGTTTCCTTTTCGGCACCATACCCAGACTTCATGAGACCGGTATGATACCGGTCTATATCATGCAGATGATACCTGGTCTGGCTTGGGTCCCCATTGCCATGCTGATCTTCGGCCTAGGGGAGACATCGACCGTCTTCATCATCCTGGTAACGGCCTTACCGCCCATAGTCATCAACACCGCCGGAGGCATGCGGCAGGTGCCTCCCATCTATACACGCGTGGCCCAGATGTCAGGAAGGGACAGTTGGGCACTCTTCTTCAAGGTGCTTTTACCTGGAGCGGCCTTGTCCATTATCAACGGAATGCGGGTTGGATTGGCCAATGGATGGAGGGTGCTCATCGCTGCGGAGATGGTGGTCGGGGTATCCGTAGGTTTGGGAGCATCTATCTTCAATTCCAGGTACAGCCTGAATTTCATTGACGCCTTCGTCTGCATCATCGTCATTTGTGCCATCGGTCTGATCATAGAGAAGCTGTTCTTCGTTTGGATAGAGAACATGTTGCGCAACCGTCTCGGTCTGGACAGGGAGGACTGAACATGCTGGCTTCGTTGAAGAATGTGTCTAAGGTCTTCACCAATCCCCGGACGGGAAAGGGTCTGGTCGCGCTGAACGATGTGACCCTGGATATAGAGGAGGGCGAGTTCCTCTGCATTATTGGACCGAGCGGCTGCGGCAAGAGCACTACATTGAACTTGCTGGCTGGATTCGAATTCCCCACCACCGGTAAGGTGTCCTTCAAGGACATTCCTATCAAAAGACCTTCCCCGGAGCGAGGGGTGGTGTTCCAGGAACCCAGCCTGTTTCCCTGGATGACCGTTCTGCAGAACGTCACCTTCTCTCTGCGCGGTGCGGAGGAGAAAAAAGGGAGGGAAAGAATAGCCCTGAAATATCTAGAGCTAGTCGGCCTGACCGACTTCGCTCAGGCCCGCCCCAACGAGCTATCCGGAGGGATGAAGCAGCGCGTGGCCATTGCGCGTACTCTGGCTATGAATCCCGACCTGTTGTTGATGGACGAGCCGTTCGGCTCCCTGGACGAACAGACCCGCAGGAAATTGGATAATGAAGTGTTAGACCTGTGGAAGAAGGAGGGGAAGACCGTGGTCTTCGTCACCCATAGCATCGACGAGGCATTGATCCTGGGGACGAGGGTTGTGCTCATGTCTGCGTCACCTGGACGCATGAACAAGGAATGGAGGATCGGTCTACCCTGGCCCAGGGACCCTTCCTCGCCGCAGATGGTGAAGTTGAAGGAGGATATGATCCGGGGATTGCAGGTTTGCTCCTGCGCAAGTAGCGCTCCCCGGGTGTCCTTCATTAGCGTAGAGAAGGAGAATTGAAAGAATGAACCGTAAGATATTGGCAGCAATCGTGGTGATCATCGTGATCGTCTCGGCCGTTGGGGCAATAATCATGCTCCAACCTTCGTCGGAGGGGGAATCGGACATCACCATAGCCTATTCACAGAAGGTGAACTACGAGACGATAATGGTAGCGAACGACGAGGGCATGTTCGAAGATCAAGGACTGAATATCACCGCTAAGATCGTGACCGGTGGCATTCAGGCGGCCGAGGCTCTTATTACAGCGTCTACCGACCTGGCGGCCATGGGCGACGCCCCGGCGGTGCAGCTAATGACCAAGGACACCGGGGCCAGGATCGTAGCCCGCTTCATCGGTGGCGCCGGCATGCACCGCTTCATCGCTTGGAACGATATCGTGCAACCGACGGACCTGGAAGGCATGAAGGTCGGACTACAGCAAGGCTCCAGTACGCATGGGGCATTCCTGCAATGGTGCCAGGCCAATGACGTGAACGCGGACAACATAACCTTCGTTTTCATGAACCCCATTGATATCCCCTTGGCCATGAGCACTAGGCAGATCGACGCTATGGCCGGCAGCGAACCCTGGGCAGTGAACACCGAGAACCTGTGTGGTGATAACGTCCACGAGCTGGGCAACTCCTCGGAACTTGGAAGTACATTCCCCATAGTACTGGTCGCTTCGGAAAAAGCCTTGCAGGAGAAGGCCGAGGCCATTAAGAAGGTCCTTAAAGCACTGGACCAGGCCAACCAGTTCATCGTGGAGAACTGGGATGAGGCCATGCTAGACTGCGCCAACCATACCGGTCTTAGCGTCGAGGACCAGTCTAACTGCAGTATAGTGCAGTTCTACGAGGTCGGCTTCAACGCCACCGACGTGCAGAGTATCACCATGACCGCCATGGCATTACTGAGCTTTGGAAAGATAAACGAGATGCCGGTGATCATGGACAACGTGGACCTGAGCTATCTGCCCGAGGACTGAACATGAAAGGCAGGGAGAGGTTCCTTCGCGCACTGGAGATGGGCGTACCAGACGCCCCTCCGGTCTTTCTTAGGGACCTTACCCTTGGCCTGGATGAATCGGACTATAGCACTCCGGAAGTGTGCGCCGGAGCTTATGATGCTACCAAGGCATACCGTTCCATAATAGCCCTACATCGTCGCCTGGGTCAGGATGCGGTGGTGGGTTGCATACATTTCGTGGGCTTGGAGGTCGAAGCCCTAGGTGGACTGGTCAAGTATCCAGAATGGGGAATCCCCAGCGTGGTCAGGCACCCATTTCAAGATGCTGTTGACCCCATCTTCGAACCATTGGATTTCCAACGGACCGCACCCTTCCCCCATATACTGGATTGCTATCAACAAGTTTCCCGGGAAATGAGATCGGATACCGCCATCATCTGCAACCTTGAAGGGCCGATCACCAAGGCGGCGCTGCTACGGGGCATGGAGAACCTGGCCCTGGACATGCATTTCCAGCCAGATCTTGCCGCCTCCTATGTCCGGTACGCCACGGAACTGGGGGAGGAGTACCTGAGGGCTGTGGCAGGAAGGGCCGATCTGGACTGCGCCTTCATCGCCGCCGCCTCGGACAACCCGGACATATTCG
Source organism: Methanomassiliicoccales archaeon (assembly GCA_026394395.1). Taxonomy (NCBI): domain Archaea; kingdom Methanobacteriati; phylum Thermoplasmatota; class Thermoplasmata; order Methanomassiliicoccales; species Methanomassiliicoccales archaeon. The sequence continues at coordinate 32,369 of JAPKYK010000003.1, read as the reverse complement.
GCCAAGAGGCTTTCCGTGAGCTCACGCTGCCCAACCTGGCCCGGTTGAGATCGGCCGCCCATGAGCTCGGGCTACCGACCGTCTTCCATCCGCACGGGGATATGAGCTCGCGCCCCAACCTGCCCCTGATGGACGGCATCCTGGCCACCGACATCGAAGGGTTCCAATTTGCCGAAGGCAACGATGCGGAGCTGCTCAAGAAGGCCTTCTCCGGGAAGGTGTGCCTCATGGGGGGCATAGACGCCTTCTCCACTCTATTGCTGGGTCCGGAACAGAGGATCGTTAACGAGACGGAAGGTTTTCTTAGGACGTTCGAACCTTGGGACGGATACGTCTTCATGTGCTCCTGCTCATTGCACCGGGGAATGCCTTTGGACCATGTGGACGCGCTCATGCGCTGCGTTCGTAGGTTCGGTAAGAAAGGCATATGAACCATGGGCAGACATATGCTCAGTACATGGCCCCTCCGGACGTAGTGGAGAAACCGCCCTGGCTGAGGACCAGGGTGGCGTCGCCCGCCCGCTCCCAGGGCATGAGAAGTTCCCTTAGCGCCTCAGGATTGCGCACGGTGTGCGATTCCTCGCGCTGCCCTAACCTAGGCGATTGCTGGGGGCAAGGTCATGCCACGTTCATGTTGCTGGGCGACGTGTGCACCAGGGACTGCCGGTTCTGCGCCGTGCCCTGCGGTGACCCGGGTCCCGTGGACGAGGGGGAACCGTCTCGGGTGGCCGAGGCCGTCAAATGTATGGGTTTACGACACGTGGTCATTACTTCCGTCACCCGTGACGACCTGGAGGATGGAGGGGCGGAGATGTTCGCGGAAACGGTACGCCAAGTGCGCTGGATGAACCCTGGGACCTCGATCGAGGTCCTTGTGCCGGACCTGCAAGGGCGGCGTTCCAGCCTGGAAGCGGTGGCGATGTCATCGCCCGAGGTGCTAGGGCACAATCTGGAAACGGTGCGCTCATTGCAGTGGATAAGGGACGCCAGGGCGTCCTATGAGCGCTCGTTGGGCGTGCTGTCCTTGGTCAAGGAGATGCAGCCTGGCATCATGACCAAGAGCTCGCTGATGTTGGGTCTGGGGGAAGAAAAGGAGGAGGTCGTCACTTCGATGAAGGATCTTCGGACCGCGGGCGTGGAACTGCTCACCCTCGGTCAATATCTCCCTCCGGCCGGATCGACCCTGCCCTTGAGAAGGTACGTTCTGCCGGCAGAGTTCGACGAGCTGCGGAGCACGGCCCTGTCGATGGACTTCAGGGGGGTCCGGGCCGGACCGCTGGTGCGGTCATCCTATGACGCTTACAATCTGATTCATGAGGCAGGTGCGAGAAGATGCTGACGGACGATTTCGATCCTTTAAAGGGGGAGATGCTGCGGATAATGGACGAGGAGGGGAACGTGGATGCCGCCCTCAAGCCGAAGATGAGCAGGGAGATCATGCTCCAAGCCTACCGCACCATGGTGCTCACCCGCTTGGCGGACGACAAGGCGGTCAAGCTGCAGAGGCAGGGGCGCCTGGGCGCGTATCCCCCGAGCAAAGGCCAGGAGGCCAGCCAGATCGGGCCGGCCATGGCCCTGAAGGAAAAGGATTGGCTGGTCTGGGCCTTCCGGGAGATGGGCGGGCTGTTGTGGAAGGGCGTGCCCCTGAGGACGGCCTACCTATACTGGATGGGCAACGAGCAGGGCAACGTTTACCCAGAGGGAGCGAGGGCGACGCCATCGGTGGTCCCAGTGGCATCACAGATCCCGCACGCCGTGGGCATCGCCTACGCCAGCAAGCTGAGGCGAGAGGACAGCGTGACCATGGCCTTCTTCGGCGACGGGGCCACCTCGGAAGGGGAGTTCCACGAGGGGCTCAACTTCGCCGGGGTCTTCCGGACGCCCAACGTCTTCGTCTGTCAGAACAACCAGTTCGCCATATCGACCAGGCGTGCCAAGCAGAGCGCCTCGCCCACCCTGGCCCAGAAGGCCGTGGCCTACGGATTCCCAGGCATCCTGGTGGACGGGAACGACGTCCTGGCCATGTACGCCGCGGCGACGGAGGCGGTGGAGCGGGCCCGCCGGGGCCAGGGGCCGACGCTCATCGAATCGTACACTTACCGTCTCAGCGACCACACCACCTCCGACGACTGGAGGAAGTATCGCTCCAAGGAGGAGGTGCTGTCCTGGGAGATGAAGGACCCGCTGAAGCGGTTCAAGGCCTACCTGCTCTCCCAAAATCTGATCAAGGATGACGGTTCCCTCGAGAAAGAGCTGAGCGAATTGGTGGAGATGGCCGCCGCCGAGGCGGAGGCCGTGCCCGTCCCCTCGCGTTCCGAGGTCTTCGAGCACACCTATGCCGAGATGCCCCCGTACCTCGAAAGGCAGCTGAGGGGTGATGGTAGATGATGATGAACATGGTGCAGGCCATCAACGCCGCCCTAATGCAGGAGATGGAACGCGATCCATCGGTGGTGGTGCTAGGCGAGGACGTGGGCCTGGACGGCGGGGTGTTCCGCGTCACCGACGGCCTCTTGGACAGGTTCGGCGGGGAACGGGTCATCGACACTCCCTTGGCGGAGGCGGGCATCGTGGGGGTGGCCATCGGCATGGCCATGAACGGATTGCGGCCGGTGGCGGAGATGCAGTTCATGGGCTTCTCCTACATTTCCCTCAACCAGATGATCAACCACGCCGCCCGTATGCGGAACCGGACCCGAGGCCGGATCACCGTGCCCATGGTCCTGCGCATGCCCTACGGCGCTGGCGTCCGAGCTCTAGAGCATCATTCGGAGAGCACGGAGGCCCTGTACACCCAGATACCAGGACTGAAAGTTGTGGTGCCATCCACGCCCCTGGAGGCCAAAGGACTTCTGACCTCGGCCATTCGGGACCCGGACCCGGTGGTGTTCCTTGAACCGACGCGATCGTACCGCATGCTGAAGGAAGAGGTGCTGGACGGTGAGCACGTCGTGCCGCTGGGAAGGTCCCGGGTGGTCCAGGAGGGGGACGACGTGACCGTGGTCGGCTGGGGAGCCATGATCCCCCTGGTCCAGAAGGCCCTATCGCAGGTGCAGGCCTCGGTGGAGGTCATCGATCTGAGGACCATCTCGCCCATGGATTCGGAGACGGTGCTGGAATCGGTGCGCAGGACCGGCAGGGCGGTGGTGGTGCACGAGGCCCCGCGCTCCTTCGGCCCGGGGGCGGAGATCGCCGCCCGCATCTATGAGGGAGCGATACTGAAGCTGGAGGCGCCGGTGGAACGGGTGACCGCCCCGGACATCACGGTCCCCCTGCCCAAGGGCGAGGACCATTATTACGTGAACGAGAAGATGATTGTCGAAGGGATAGAGCGCACGTTGAGGTTCTAGGTGATCATGATGGCCATACAGTTCAAGTTCCCGGACCTGGGAGAGGGGATCGCCGAGGGCGAGGTCAAGAAATGGTTGGTCAAGGAAGGGGACGTGGTGAACAAGGACCAGTCCCTGGCCGAGGTGGAGACGGACAAGGCGGTGGTGGAGATACCCTCGCCGGTGGCCGGAAAGGTGCTGAAGCTCCACCACAAGGAGGGAGAGCTGGTCAAGGTGGGGGAGGTCTTGGCGGTAATTGGGGAGGAGGGCGAAGCACATTCGACCTTACCGAAAACCGAGCCGGAGGAGAGACCGCCGTCCGTGTCCGTGGTCGGCGAGCTGCCCACCGAGGAGGTGGTGGTGTCGTCCTCCACGGTCAAACGTTCCAGCCGTGAGATCCTGGCCACGCCGGCCGTGCGGTATATGGCCAAGGAGAAGGGCGTGGATATAGCTCAGGTGACGCCCTCCGGTCCGCAGGGTCAGGTGTTGGAAGCTGACCTGGGACGCAAGGCCGCGCCTAGAACTGTGCCGAAGTTCGACATCTACGGCTACGTGGACCGCATCCCCATGCGGGGGATCAGGCGCACCACGGCCAAGCGCATGCTCGAATCGCAGCAGAAGGTGGCCGCGGTAACCAGCATGGAGCAGGCGGACGTCACTCGATTGGTGGAGATGAGGGAGCGCCTCAAAGGCCCCATGAAGGAGCGGAGGGGGGTGAGCCTCACCTACATACCGTTCATCATCACCGCCCTGGTCCGGGCGCTCAAGGCCCATCCGCTGCTGAACTCCGTGATCGACGACGAGCGGGAAGAGCTGGTGGTCAAGAAGTATTACAACATCGGCGTGGCCGTGGCCATCGACGACGGCCTCATGGTCCCGGTGATCAAGGCTGCGGACCAGAAGAGCCTGTGGGAGCTGGCCGAGGAGATTGCTTTTTTGGCCAAGAACGCCCAGGAGCGGAAGGTGGACCTGGCCGACCTGAAAGGAGGTACTTTCACCATAACCAACTACGGCGTCTTCGGCGGTACGTACGGAACGCCCATCGTTAACTACCCGGAGACGGCCATACTGGGCCTGGGACGTATAATGGACGCGCCGCTAGTTGTTGACGGCAAAGTGCAGGTGCGCAAGGTGCTGCCGTTGTCGTTTACGTTCGATCACCGAGCCTACGACGGCGCAGTGGCCGCCAAGTTCCTGAAGGACCTGGTCAACCTGCTAGAGAACCCGGAGCATCTGCTGTTGGAGGATTAGGCACCGCTGGTCCAGTCCTCGTTGGAATATCTTTCCCGGGATATCTGTTCGGCCCGGGCCAGTTCGTCCTGGGTCAGATCTCCGATGTACCACTGCTTGTTCAGGATGAAGGCGTTGACCATGGCAGCCACGGCGAACTCCCAAGGCACCTTCTTCTGCTCCCTCACGCTGGTGACCCGCTCGGCCGGTCCCTCTATCCCCTGGGGCCTCAGCTTGTCCGGGGGGACCTTCAATACCGAGAACATCCGCACGCGGTCCAGGTCGTACATGAGAGTGCCGTGCTGCAGGAAGATGCCCTGCCGCCGGGATTGCGCGCTCCCGCTTATCTTCTTCCCGTTCACCAGCACGTCGTTTATCGGCTCGAAGGTCCCCTCGATGCCGATGAGCTTCAGGGCGTTGACCAGCCAACCGCCTATCTCCCGGTAGGCCTCGTTGATGTCCCGGGGCATCATCTCCTCGAGGCATACGACGCTGTAGGTGATCTCCTTTCCGCGGTCGTGGAAGACGGCGCCGCCTCCGGTGCTGCGGCGAACCACTTGGACGCCGAGCTTGCGGCATTGCTCGAGGTCCACGACCTCCTCCAGGTCCTGGAAGCGCCCGATGCTCACCGCCGCCGGTTCCCAGCCGTAGAACCTGATGGTCGGACCGGCGACGCGAAACTTCACCGCCTCGGCGATGGCCTCATCCAGGGCCATGTTGTAAGCCGCAGCTTTCGGCTCGTAGCGCAGCACCCTCCACCTGTTCCTCAGCATCTCAATCCTCTCAGCAAATAGGCCAGGTCGGCCGGGGCGAACCCTACCGCCCGGTATCCGTGCTCGTCCAGGAACTTGGAGATCAACGATTCCACGTCCTCCATCTGCCAGATCGAAGAGGTAAGCAGGAACGATTCCAGCTGGGCCACGCCTTCCTCGGGGAAGAAGAAGAAATCGCCCTGCAGGCGCAATCCCTTCACCGCACCGTCCTGACATTCCACCTTCAAGATCAGGGTCTTGCCCCCGGTGACCCTGACCCTTCTTTCCAAAGGACTCACCCCTTGGCCCAGGCCTTGAGCTTGTCCATGTCGATGCGGCCGCCGCAGATGGCCTTGCCCGTCACTTCGTTATAGAAGGTCGGGACGCCCAGGTCACCTCCGCAGGCTGGGGCGATCACTTCGGCCAGCGAACGCATCAGCTTGGCGTTCTCTTCGCTGTGCCAGACCTCCAGGCGTGTTAGCTTGATTCCGTTCTCGGCCTCGAACTGGTCCACCATCGGGGCCATCTTGCGGCAATGGGGGCATTCCCTTCCGTGGAACCAGATCAATCTCTTATCGCTCATTGCTCATCCCTCTTCACGAAAAGCCCGCACCAGCATTCCCCCGTTTCCTTGTAGGTCTGCTGCTTGAGGAAGTTGCAGGGGCATATCAGGTTCAGGTCCTTCTTCCGGTCGCCAGTGGTTATGCGGCAAGGGCAATAGCGCTGCCCGCGGTTCCGCAGGTTCTCCAGGACACCCTGGGACAGTATCTCGATCTCGTCCGTTTTATCCGTTAGCTTGACCGTGGGGCTCTGGTCGGAGAACTGCTTCCAGGCCGCGACGACGTCCGTGCGGGCCTCGATGGCCGGATGCTCCTTGCCTATGATCTCCAACGTTTCGTTCAGATCCGAGCGCACGAAGGCGTTCTTGGCCCCGCAGGTGGGGCACACATCCGGGGGCTTGTTCCCCAGATGAACATCGTTACAGACGTGACATCTCCAAAGTTGCTTCATCCTATCAGCACTCCCATCGTGTATGATATAAGTGGTAGATTAATGGTCACCAGCCGTCCCGGTGCACCCTCTCCCCGTCGAAGCGGTCCAGCTTCTTCTTCTCCTCGTCCGGATGCCCCAAAGGGACCAGGGCGAAGGGGATGATGTCCTCCGGCAATCCCAGCAATCGCCTCAGGCCGTGTACCCGGTCCTCGATTGGATATATGCCCAGCCACACCGCGCCCAGGTCCAGTTCCACGGCCATGATCAGCATGTTCTCCGTGGCCGCGGAACAGTCCTGCACCCAGAAACCGGGATACTTCTCCAACGAGGGGTCTCCGCACACAAGCACCGTCACCGGGCATCGCTTGAGCATTTGGGCATACGGATGCACTCCCATTATCCCCTGCATGACCTCCTTGTCCCGGATGACCACGAAATGCCAGGGGCGTTCGTTTCCGGCCGAGGGCGCGGCCATGGCCGCCTCCAGGACCTTCATGACATCCTTCTCCTCCACATCCTGCGCGGTGTAGCGCCGGATGCTCCGACGATTGAGAATGGGGTCCTTTCTCATCGTTTTCAAAAGAGAGCCCCTCGGTCATATAACTATCGAGATGGTGCGAAAAATGGATATTGACCTTTCCTTTACTCTCATCCATGCCCGGATTCGAGGATCTGATCTACGCAACCACGTTGCTGTTCTTCATCTTCGATCCGTTCGCCACCGTACCTATGTTCATTTCCTTGACCAAGGGGCAGGGCGAGAAGGAGCAAGTGGCCAGCGCGAACAAGGCCGTGTTAGTTGCCGGCCTGCTGTTCGTAATCTTCGCCCTGATAGGCCCGCAGGTGTTGGCCTTTTTCAGCATAACCACCAGCGCCTTCCGTATCGCCGGCGGCATCGTTTTGCTGCTCATGGCCATGGAGATCATATTCTCTTTGACGCTCAGTAAAAAGGAGGACACTAGCGTGGCCTGGGTCATAATCGCCACCCCGCTGCTGACCGGACCGGGAGTCATCACCACGGCCATCCTGCTGGTCACCCTGTACGGCTATTTCACCGTGCTCATTGCCGGGATCATCAGCCTGGCGGTCACCTGGGGCATCATGAGGAACTCCCTGCTCATCTCACAGAAAGTTGGCAACAACGCTCTGGAGGTCTTCTCCAAGATCATCGGGCTGCTGCTGGCGGCCATAGCCGTGGAGTTCATCATGCGGGGGGCGGTGGACTACGTCCTCGCCAGCCTGAACATGGCTCTCCTGCTTCCCCTGGTCTGATGCGATTATGCAAAGTTTTTTATTTATCGTGCACAAACGACAACCGAGGTGAAAATGTGGCCAACTGCAAGAAGTGCGACAACAGCCTTGATGCGATCCAGGTTGACGAAACGCCAAAGCTCACGGTCAAAGGCCTAGAGGTAGGCATAAATGACCTTGATGACATCATGAAGCAGGTCTACGCCCTCAGACTGCAAGAACCGCAGCTGGACCATGAGCTGCTAGAAGAGGTCAACCGCCGGGACCACGTACCGCCGTCCATAGAGAAGGAGTACCTCCTCGCCCAGGTGCAGGAATACGGGCGCCGTTTCGGCTGATACATCTGAACATAATATCACGATCAATGGAAGGAATGCAAATGGAAGCTTCGAACGGGAACTCATCCAACGACCTGGACCTGGAGATCAACGACGCGCACCTGAAGATGCTGGACATGTCCGTGCATCTGCTGGGGTACCTGAACGCCTACCGGGCCATATCCGAGCTGCCGGACTACCTCGGAAGAAAGAGGATGCGCTACTCCCTCCTACTGGTGATGCTGGACGAGCTGGCCTCGCTCATGGAGCTGATGAACGAGTGCCAGCGCGGCATTACCGAACATATGGAGCACGTGCACATCGAAGGCTTCCATTCCCTGGAACGCCGTCAGGAAGGCGTGGAAAGGGTGCTGGACGAGATCGGAAAATCTGAACTGCTGTTCATCAAGGTGAAGAAGAACCTGGGCCGCGAGCCCTCGGCCATAGACTTCGCCGTGTTCAAGGACCTGTTCCGTCGCTCTGGCGGCAACCTATACCCCATGGTGGAGAAGGTCCTGCGCTACGATTGGAAGAAGGGGAACGATGAATCGGATATCCCCGACGAAGAACAGCTGGACATGCTATTCATGGCCGTGGAACTGAACGTGCGCGGCGCGGCGGAGTTCGCTTACCAGTGGGCCGCCGCCAACGAACTGGAGCTGAACTTCAGATTGGAGACCCGCTACTGCAAGGATGGCTGCGACAAGCGCAAGGAAAAAGGTTATTGGGTCTCCACCCCCCTATAGTTCCGAGGATGCCCATGGGTGACATCAGAGAGGTCAGCGACGAGCTCTTCCTGGACCTGCTGAGGAGGGAGAGGGGGTTCATAGTCCTGGAGTTCTGGTCCCCGGGATGCTCCGTCTGCAAGCAGGTGGAACCGGAAGTGCTGCAGGCCCAGAAGGAAGTGGGTGCGGACGCCACCTTCATGAAAATCAACACCGACCACAACAACGTCCTGGCTGCCAGATACCAGGTTACCGGTACCCCCACCTTCGTCTATTTCTGCAAGGGCCAGAAGATAGGCGGCGCCGTAGGTTACGTCAACGCCACCGTCCTCCGCAACACAGTGAAGGACCTCATACGCCATTCGGCCAACTGCCCGGCGGGGAAGCGGCCATCGTATGAGATGGACGGCTACGGCTGAGCATTTATTTATGACGGGGTTAATCACCACATCATGTGGGAACCTCTGTCCGTCGGGTCTTGGAAGGCGCGCGGACGATCCGATCTGAGCGCGGTCCTTCCGGCGGTCGACGACATCATCAAGCAGGTGGCGGAGAACGGCGATGCGGCGGTGAAGAAGCTCACCGCCCGCTTCGACAAGGTGGAGCTGACCTCGCTGCAGGTGTCGGCAGAGGAGATCGAAGAGGCGTACACAAAGATCGACGCCGAACTGTTGGTCGCTTTGAGGTTCGCCAAGGATCGGATCGAAGCCTACCACCGGAGACAGAGGCCGGACGACATCGATCTTATCAAGGAGGGGGACAGCGCCCTGGGCTGGAAGTATTCACCCCTTGAATCCGTAGGCATATACATCCCCGGCGGGAGGGCATCCTATCCCAGCACCGCTCTTATGTGCGCCGTGCCGGCCAAGGTGGCCGGCGTGACGAGCGTCGTAGCCTGCACCCCTCCGCCAGTTCACCCCCTGACGCTGGTGGCCTTGGACCTGGCCGGGGTCGACCGCATCTACAAGTGCGGAGGAGCCCAGGCCATAGCGGCCATGGCCCTGGGGACGAAGACGGTGCCCAAGGTGCAGAAGATCGTGGGACCCGGTAACATCTACGTCACCGCCGCCAAGGTCAGACTGAGGCAGGAGGTGGAGATGGACTTCCCCGCCGGGCCGAGCGAGATAGCCATTATCGCGGACAGCAGCGCTCGCCCGGAGAACGTGGCAGCGGACATACTGGCGCAGGCGGAGCACGACCCGCACTCGGCGTGCGCCCTGATCACTGACGATAGAACTCTACCAAACAAGGTGTGGAGGATCATCGATGATCATGTGGCCCAAAGCCCCCGGCGGGATATCATGCTCAGTTCGCTGAAGAACAGCGGCTACATCATCACCGGGGGTGTGGAGGAAAGTGCGGCGGTGAGCAATCAGTTGGCCCCAGAACACCTTTCTCTGCAGGTCCGGGACCCCCTTTCGTTGCTGTCATCGATCAAGAACGCCGGGGCCATCTTCCTGGGGCACGATTCCCCTGTAGCCTGCGGTGACTACACCACTGGCACGGACCACGTGCTACCGACGGCGGGCAACGCCGCGCTACACTCTGGACTGGATGTGCTGCACTTCATGAAGCGCTCCTCGGTGCAGTTCCTGGACCAGGAGTTGTTGGAAAAGCTGGCCCCCGCCACCATAAAGCTGGCGGAGACGGAAGGTTTGCACGCGCACGCCGATTCGGTGCGCGTAAGGTTAAAAAATAAAAGGAAGATGGCCTAGACCATCTTCTTGCCGGCGTTGAAGTTGGCGCTTTGGTTCCAGACCTCTTTGACCTCAAAAACCCAGACGCCGCTGGCCTTCATCCCCATCTTCGACAATTCGGCGTTCATGCCGTCGAACATCGGACCGGAGGTGACCAGTTCCTTGACCTTGGCTCTGATCTCGAAAGAGGTGGTCTTACTTCCAGCTAGTATAGAGACCAGCTCGCCCTTGGCCTTCATGCCCTCCAAGTTCTTTCCGGTGCGCTTCATGAGGATGGCACCGATGATGACGGTGTCCGGGGCGGGGGCCTTTATGCTTCCTGCCTGGATAATATGAACATCGCCCTTCTCTGATTTTGTCGCTATGACCCTCACCGAGGTTGGGTCGTTGAGGACCTTCATTACTTCATCCGGTATCGCTACCATGTTAATTCACCACTCAAGTAATGAGTTTACGGCGTTATAAATCATTGCAACAGAACCATGACCCCCACATCTGGCCATTAGAAATGGGCCAGCAGACGAATGGCACATGTATGACCATTTGGGTCATTTTAATGACTTTGCATCGGGCAGGCAACCCCTTTGGCGCATGGTCAGCACGGCCTGCCGGACGGCCGCTTCGGTCTTCACTTCGATGAGCACGGACATGTCCTTCTCCCTCGCCATATCCAGGAAGTGAGGGCAATCGATGTTGCCGGTGAAGGGCAGCTGGTGGTCGCTCTTCCCGTCGTAGTCGTGAAAGTGCATGTGCCATAGACGATCCGCATGGGCCAACATGAAATCTTCCTCCTGATGGCCGACGCGGGCATCGTGGCCTATGTCCCAGCAAAGGCCGATGGAATCCAGGTCCAATACCGATTCCACCGCCCGGCGCATGAACGGCAGGGCGAGGTGCCCGGTGTTTTCCAGGCATATCCTAACTCCCAGCCCAGAGGCCAGGGAGGAAAGCTGGGACAACGAATCGTTCAGGGATTCGATGTACTCGTTCTGATACCGCTCGTACACCCAGATCTTGCCGTCGGGCAGGGTGAAGTACACCCCGGGGTTCAGGTGCAGGTTCAGCAGGAACACACCGTTCTTCGCCCCCCAGCGCAGGGCGTCCTCGCATCGGGCGATATGCCCCTTGCGGACGGATCGGTGTAGCGAGCCCAGATCGAGCTCGTCGTGCAGGTGGATGCTAAAGCGCATCCCCTCTTTCAGCGCCCACTTCACCTCCCGGGAATTAATGTTCTCGGGAAAGGAGTATGGCAGGTTCATATTGAGCTCGATGAAGTCCAATCCAAGCTCATGGCACAGCTCAAGGTTGGGCCGCAGTTCCTGGTACTCTATCAGCACTGGCATTCCGAATCTATGCATCCGGACCTCAACTTACGCAGTGATAGATAAAGGGAGCGAACTCACTTGCGGAGCAGCGCGCGGCGTTCCTGCCGTACTTCGTCCCGGCCGTGGTAGCGCTTGGACACACATCTGGTCCATTCCTCTTCCAGTTGCAGGTCCGGGAATAGTTCAATGACCTCCCCCTCCGCGAAGTAATGGCAGATTATGCCGTTGCCCCTTTCGTAGGTCCGCTGCTCAACCTCCGTTCCTTTCCCGCAGCGCATATCGCCGTCCCCGAAGACGCTGATAAAGAGACGCCCGTCGTTCGCCAGTACTCTCGTTATCTCCATAGCTGCGTCTATCCTGTCCGGAAGCAGAAGGTGACCGAGGACGTGGGAGGTGGCGATCGACGGCATGCATGCGTCCCGAATGGGCAGGGCGGTGACGTCCCCCTGCAACAGAGGCAATGAGCGCCATCGACGGCAGGACCACAGCGCCTGACGGGAGAAGTCCAATCCTATGGGCTGCGTGTTCGTCGACAGCGCCGCCAACCCCTTTCCGTTCCCCACGCCCAGCTCCAGGACCGTTCCCTCGAAGGGCAGCGTGGCGTCCGGGTCCCCCTTCCAGGGACGGTCGTCCCTTTTGTACAGGCGGTCCCAGCTCTCCTTTTGGCTCATTCCCGGCGAAGCTCCAGATGATAATAGTTCTCGTCGTCGTATTTCCTTTCCAGAACGAAATCGGGAAAGTAGGACGGGGCGACGTCGATGGGAACTCGTTCGTGCCGCGGCGGACCCCTCTCCGTCTGCCTGGCCTGCCAGTCCACGATGGTGATGCGTCCGTCCTTTCGCAGGACGCGCCCGATCTCCGCTGCCAGCCTTTTCTTGTCTTTAACCTCATGAAAGACGTTCAGCATGACTGCCCGGTCCAGCGAGGCATCCGGCAACGGTATGTTCGGCAGCTCGGCCTTGACCAGCGCAATCCTCTCTGAGCCATTATCCCTTTCCCGGATTCCGTCCAACATCTCCTGCTGGAAGTCCAGGGCGATGACCTTGGCTCCGGCATCGGCCAGCGGTATGGACAGGTAGCCCACGCCGGCTCCCAGGTCGGCCACGGTCTCACCGGGAGACAATCGCATGCGTTCCAGTACCGCTTCCACCGGCTGCCTCCGGCGACGGTCTTCGTCCACCAGGCGGTGCTTCTCTGAGGCCGGGAATTGCGAAGGCTCTTTGTTCATGCGCTTTGCCATCTACCAGGCGGTATTTCAATCATCCTCAGCCGGGGCAGGGGGCTTGCGCACCTTTTTCAGTTCGGTGCCTCCGACCTTCTTCAGCTTCCCCGTTTCCAGGGCCCACTTGAAGTTCTCCAGCTCGGTCTTGGCGATGATCACCTTGTCCCCGGCCTTGTACGTTGCGCCGTTAGTCCAGTCCTTGAAGCTGGAAACGGCCTTGTAGACATCGGCGACCTCTACTCCCTGGGAGGACTTCTGTCTCCCCTTCATCTCCGAATATGTTCCGTTGAACACCGTCAGCTTCCCGCCTCGCAGCTCCCCGACCTTGGTGCACACCGCGTCCAGAAGATAACGGTCATGGGTGACGATGATCATGGTACCAGTGTATTCGCGCAGGGCCGCCTCCACCGCCTCCTTGCTAGGTATATCCAGGTAGTTGGACGGTTCGTCGAGGATGAGCAGGTTCTTGTGCTGCGCTAGCAGCATGGCCAGGGCTACCCTGGCTCTTTCCCCGCCGGAGAGGATGCTTATCGGCCTTTCCACGTCCTTGCCGATGAGCAGCAATCTGGCCAGTATGGCCCGCGACTCCGTGGCCTGCTGTCCTAGGGTCTTCTTCATCTGTTGCTCCGCCGTGAGGTCCTGCTCTAGCAGATCGTGCTCCTGGGCGTAATAACCGATCTTCACCCCCGGGGAGACGTGCAGCTCCCCCAGGTACGGCAGTTTCGATTGTAAGGCCTTGAGCAGGGTGGTCTTACCACTTCCGTTCGGACCGAATATGCCCAGCTTGTCACCCTTCTCGATCTCTATGTCCAGTTTGTCCAGTACCTTGCGGTTCCCTCGAGCTACGACCAGATCCTTGCCGGTGATGACGTTCTTGCCCGATTTTCCCAGGGCGTAGATGCGGACCTGTAGGTCCTTCTCTTCTATCGGGGGGTCCGGGACCTCGATCCTCTCGGCCATCTTCTCCCGGGTCTTGTGGATCGACTTGAACTTGTACTTGACATGAAGTTCCTCGGCGATGCGTTCCTGCCGTTCCTTCTCGCGCAGCGCCTTGTCGTGCGCCTGCATCAACCGTTCCCGGTCCAAGGCCTTCTTCTCCATGAAGACGGTGTAGTTGCCCGAATAATGCGTGAGCTTGCCGTCCTCCAGCTCGATGATGCGAGTGGCCACGTTGTCCAGGAAGTAACGGTCGTGGGAGATGATGATCACCGCCCCCTTGAGCTTCAGCAACTGGTCCTCCAGCCATTCCACGGTCTCGATGTCCAGATGGCTCGTCGGTTCGTCAAGGAATATGAGGTCCGATTGCTCGGCCTGCGCCAGCACGCGGGAGAGCATGACCTTGGTACGCTCGCCCCCGCTCAGCTCCCCCATGCTCCCCTGGGCCTTGTGCTCCAGGCCGAACTCCCCCAGGATGCCCAAGGCCTTCCCTTTGGTCTGTGAGGGAGAAATGCGCAACAGTTCATCCTGGACCGAGGCGTACTCCTGCGACAGGGCGTTCCAGTCCGTGTCGGAATCACCGCCGGAGGCCATTACCTCCTCGATCTCCATGGCCCGCCGCTTCAACGGTGCCGCCTCCTCGCTCAGGACGCCGACGGTGGAATCCACCGAGGCGGAATGGTCCACCTCCACGAACTGGGACAGATAGCTGACCTTGCTGGTCTTTAGCGTTAGCATGCCCACGTCGGGCTTGATGTGTCCCATGAACAGCTTGATGAGGGTGGTCTTGCCGGCGCCGTTGCGGCCTACCAGCCCGATACGGTCCCCCATCTCGATCTGGAGGTCCACCTCCTTGAGGACCTGCTTGGGACCGAAGGCCTTGCCCACCCCTTCCGCTTTTAGGAGCATGGCAAGGCAATCACTGTTGGGACTTTATGTCTTTCTCATATGGTGACGATCATGCCGTCCTTGGAGACGGTCAGTTTGCCCGGATGCCTCTCCTCAATCTCCTCCCTATCCCGCATCGTCGGGTACTTGAAGGCGTCGAAGTGGGTGAGGACCAGGCGCTTGGCCTTGGACTCGTCCTTTATAGCGATGGCGTCCTCCGGGGTGAGGTGGGGCCACAGGTCGCTGCTCTCCCCGGTGCGGAAGGCGCTCTCGGTTATGAGCAGGTCGGCGTTCCTAGCCAGCTCCACGGTGTTCTTGCACGGACCGGTGTCGGTACAGAAGGCGATGGACCTCCCATCCAGCTCCAGACGGTACCCGAGGCAGGGCGAGGAATGGAAGAGCAGACGGGAATGGAAGGTGAAGGGGCGATCGTGCACGCCCTCCCTTACTTCCATAAACTCAATGTTGTAGGGGATGAGCCCCAGAGGCACGGAGTACGGTTCCCGCAACAGCTCTTGCAGGATGTTGAACGTGCCGATTAGGCCGACGATGGTCACCTTGTTCTTGAAACGGAAGCGGGCCAGCTGGTGCAGTCCGATGAGATGGTCCAGGTGATGGTGCGAGAGCATGATGACCGTCGGCTTCGACAGGTCGGCGTAGCGGTCCAGCTTGTGCAGCCCGCCCCCGGCGTCCAGGACCACGTTCATTTCCTTGGCCCGCACCAGGACGCTAAGTGTGTTCCCCGTGTCGGTGTCGTACCAGCCGTTGGTGCCCATGAAAACTACGTCCAATTGACCACCGTGTAAGCTATGACGCTACGTGCCATAATAACCATTCGGCACTTTTACACGTAAGTTATTAGAGGAGAATCATCCCTTTACGGCCGAATGAGCGTTGATGAGACCATCCTTCTGAAGCAGATCCTGGACGAATTGAAGGTCCAGAGCCAGTATCTGTTCGACATGCGGAAACGGCTCGAAGAGCTGGAGAAGGCGGTCGGCCGTATAACGGACGCAACCAAGGTGAACAAATGAACGGAGAAGGAAGATTGGCCATCGTCGGTTGCCCGATACTGGAGGACGAGATAATTTATCTCCTGTCCAACGATCATGAGCTGAACGACATTTTCGTGGTGGAGGACGACCACTCCCGGAACCTGCTCAGGAAATTGAGCCAAGCTAGACCTGATATCCACAGGGTGAAGGAGGCCCAGGTGAACGACCTGCCTTCGAGCGAGGGCCGAAGCGTCCTGGTGTGGATGAAGTCTATGGGGCTGCATGAGGAGCCGAAAGAGCTGGGAGCGGAGGTGGTCCGGACCGTCAAACTGCTGGACGGCAGCTGCTCGGTCATACTGTTATTTTACGGGCTCTGCGGGAACGCCTTCCAGAACATGAACATATTATTCGAGGACGTGCGGACGCCGGTGGTCATCTTGACCGACGCGCAGGGGCAGATCGTCGACGACTGCATCGCCGTGCCCCTGGGAGGTACGGACGGTTACTTGCGCCTTCTGAAACGGTACGCCGGCGTCTTCTACATGACCCCGGCCTGGGCCGAGAACTGGCCGGACCTCATCAAGAAGATGGAGATCACCCGAGGAACGGACATGACCAACCTGGACATGCTGAAGATGCTGTTCGAGATGGCCGGGTACAACCGGGTGCTGCGCATTAACACAGGTCTCGGGGAAACTGATAACTTCCATGCCCATGTGAGGGAGTTCAGCCAGGAATTCAATTTCAAAGAGGTCGACCTGGAGCCGAACTTCATCTCCACCAAGGTCAGCGAGGATGCTTACCGTAAGTGCCTGAACATAGTGGAGAACGGAAAAAATGGAAAAGAGAAAGGGTTTCAGGTCGAACCTAGGCTTTTTTCCTAAGAGATAGCACCAGTACGACGACGGCCACTATCACGGCGATTATAGCTATGACCATGACGATCAATAGGTAGGTCGCCGCAGCATCCAGTTTGTCGTTGGCGTCAGATAGGTTGTTCTGTAGTTCGCCCACCTGGTCTTGCAGGTCGTTTATGGTCTGATTCTGAGCCTCCAGCTGCTCGTTCATGGTCTGAGAGTGAACGAATCCTATCCCTATGTCGAACCCATCGAAGCTCAGGTCGTCATACGGGTAGTAAGATGGCCTGAGCTTGGAGAACTCTACCGAATAATCCCCGCTTGGTAAACCCTGTGGGACGTCCACCCAATAGTATCCGGGATTCCCTTCGGCGACGTAGGCGGAAAGCTCCGACATGGCTACGACATCGCCATCCGAATTGCGGATGTTGACCTGGGCAGTCACGGATTCATAATCAGCGAAGGCGAAGTTGAAGTCGGCAATCACCAGCATCTGTTCCCCAGTGATGATGTCCTGGCCTTGCGGGAACACCTGTAACTGCAGGTCCATGACCTTCAGCTTCGAGGCGTTGGCCGTGGTCTCCCCGACCGGTGCATCGAACGAGTATCCGCCTATCACAAAGATATTGCCTTCCTCGTCGAACCCGACCGAGTGATATTTGCGGTCCTGGGTCATGTCGGGCACGCTGATTGTTTCACCTTTGAACGGGTTGAAGCAATACCCGTTGTAGCTGGTATAGCTATTGGTGCTCCACGCACTATTACCACGCCCCCCGCCGATCAGGTATATCTGTCCGTCGGGCCCGATGACCGCGTCCGTAGCGGCCATCTTCTCCGGTAGGGTCCATGATGAGGTATACCAGTAACCGTCCCTTATGTTATAGAACATGATGGTATTGTAGGATACGGAAGAGTCGGAATTCCCCCCGCCCAGGTACATGATCGTGTTATCATTGATAGCCACGGCAGACCCGGAGTATATCTCGGTCGGCATGGAAGGACCGAAGGTCCACGAATTGGCGACCGGGTCGTAGACCTGCATAATATCTTTGATGAGTATTGGATCACTTCCATTGTTACCCCCCATCACATAGATGAGTCCGTTAGGCATGGCAACCGCATCAGCGATGGTCACGGCCTCCGGCATTGATGCACCCAAGGACCAGGTGTTGGTAGATGGATCGTATATCTGCACTTGAGGCATGTAGATGTTAGCGATGCTTGCGTTCTTGCCCCCAAAGACATACACTTTACCATCAAGCCCTATGGCCGCACAACCACCAGCCACGCCCACAGGCATATTGGCCAGGCTCGTGATCTGTTCGTTGCTCAGGTCATATAAGGTTACATTGTCCGTCGGGTTTGCGGAAAGGCCGCTGCGCCCACCTATGATATAGAGATTATAATTGCCATCCTGGACCGAAGCCGCAAGATATATTGGATAAGGTAATGGTGTGGCTTCCTGCCATTCCGGTTCGGGTACCGCCGCAGAAGCGTTGTTCACAGTGACAGCGCCTGCTGACAGCAGAAAAAGCGCTGCGAGCATGAGACAAACTAATCGAGTTCGCAAAATCATGTTATATCCTCCTAAAGAACAGGTTTTCCACCAACCTGCTTGTGAAAATTATTTTTTAGTGGATTATAAAATCATTTCTATCTGAGCATCCAAGCGATAAAGGTTGATCCGTTCGAATGGAAATTAGAGATGGGTGATATAGAAAAATGAGATAAGTAAAAGGGAAGTGGTTTGCAAATTGCTTTGATGGTTTAGAACCTGTCCTTCGGCTTGTGCTTCTGGAAGCAGTCCCTGCAATAGACAGGCCTGCCCTCGGTCGGCTTGAAAGGAACTTGTGTCTTTGCTCCGCAATCGGAACAAATTACATCACTCATCTCGCGGGGCCCGTCGTTTCTGGGGCGGTTGTATCCGCCCGTCCTCTGTCTTCCGTACATTACTAATCTACCTATTTGTGTTAGCAAAGATCAGCTGACCCTTGCAACAAATTATACGAAGCAATTACTAGTATTTATATTAAACACTTGAAGACAGAATAAATATAAACGAATGAGGGGCCGGGTGCCGGATCTACCATCAATGACATTCATTGACCTTTTCTCCGGGAAAATGATATCTATTCCCTGCTTGCTTTTAAAAACATGAGAAAGGCAGCCCCCAAGAAACAGTCTTTGACCGATAACTTCGGCAAGCCTGTAGAAGATGACCAGAACACCCTGACCGCGGGAAGGAACGGCCCGGTGCTGGTCCAGGACATCCACCTCATAGAGAAATTGGCCCATTTTGACCGGGAACGGATCCCGGAGCGTGTGGTGCACGCCAAGGGAGCTGGCGCCTTCGGGTATTTCGAGGTCACCAAGGACGTCTCGAAGTACACCAGAGCGAAGTTCTTGAGCAAGGTTGGGAAGAAGACGGAGGTCTTCGTGCGTTTCTCCACCGTGGGCGGGGAAAAGGGTTCCGCAGACGCCGAACGGGACCCCCGCGGCTTCGCCGTGAAGTTCTATACCGAGGAGGGCAACTACGACATGGTGGGAAACAACACCCCGGTGTTCTTCATCAGAGATCCGCTCAAGTTCCCGGACTTCATCCACACCCAGAAGAGGAACCCCAGCAACAACCTGAAGGACCCGGACATGTTCTGGGACTTCCTTTCCCTGACGCCGGAGTCCGTGCACCAGGTCACCATATTGTTCTCGGACCGGGGGATACCCGCTACGTTCAGGAATATGAACGGATTCACCAGCCACACCTACAAGTGGTACAACGATAAAGGGGAGTACTACTGGATTAAACTGCACTTCAAGACCGAACAGGGAATCAAGAACCTTACGGCCGAGGAGGCCGAGGTGATGAAGGGCAAGGACCCGGACCATGCCACGCGTGATCTGCACGACGCCATCGAACGCGGTGAGTTCCCGTCCTGGAGGGTAGAAGTGCAGATAATGACCCCGGAGCAGGCGGAGAAGTATCGGTTCGATCCGTTCGACATCACCAAGGTCTGGCCGCATGGCGACGTGCCACCCATGACCTTCGGGAGGATGGTACTGAACCGGAACCCGACCAACTACTTCGCCGAGGTGGAGCAGTCAGCGTTCTCTCCCGCGAACTTCGTACCGGGCATCGGAGCGTCGCCGGATAAGCTGCTGCAGGGACGGTTGTTCTCGTACCACGACACGCACCGCCACCGGCTAGGGACGAACTACCACCTGATACCGGTGAACCAGGCCAAAGGCACGACCACGGGCAATTACCAGCGGGACGGGCCTATGATGACCGGCGACAACCAAGGCAACGGACCGAACTACTATCCCAACAGCTTCCAGGGACCAACACCGAACATGGCCTTCGCCGAGCCGCCGTTCGATCTAAAAGGGAAGGTGACCAGGCAGCGTCACGACCACCCCAACTCTGACTTCGTGCAAGCTGGGTCGTTATACTCCAAGGTGATGAACGACGCGGAGAAGAAGCGTCTGATCAGCAACATCGTCGGGCATCTCGGCGGGGCGCAGAAGCGCATCCAGTACCGTCAGACGGCCATATTCTACCTGGCCGACGCGGACTACGGGAAGAACGCGGCCAAGGGACTGAAGCTGGACCTGAAGAAGGTCAAGGAGTTGGCGGCCATGACCCAGGAGGAGAGGGTGACTGCGACCAAAGAAGGGTCGAAGCTCTAACCTCAAACCCCTTCCTTTTTTCATTTTGCCTCCTATTTCGTGTGAAACTTCGTAACGTATCTATCGCACTTAGGACAGTAAGGCATCATTGGATTATCTTTGAGAACGCATTTTGTATGGCATTCAGAACAGGTGGCGTTTTTTGCAGCTTCTTGTATTTCTTCTGTCTCTTTGGCCAACTTTGTAAGTTCGCGATGATATTCTTTCGCAACTTTCTTTGATTTTTGATCATCTCTTTGTTTCTTTCTTCTTTCGTTCATTCAACCAACTGATGCAATTAAAAATCTGATATAACTAAGTGAGCCTTCCCTGAATTTGTCGCATCCTACAATATATCGGTAGAGAATTCGACGATCTATGCAGTGCGATGCGGTTCTATGCCGAGCACCAACAGCGACAAAACGGGTTGCCCCAAACAATGGCAAAAACCTATAAGCCATATGAAAAAATATGCACTGGGGGATAATGGCCCACTCGGACGACTGGATGGAGTATCAAAATTTCCTAAAGTGAAAAAGTGCAGTCGAATGTCTTGGCAGAGGATTTGAAAAATAAGTAAACCCTTTACCTTTTTCTTTTATAACAAATTATTAGAATTAGCATCCTCTATAAATCATGAGGGTTTACTTGATTGTGAACCCTATCTCGAAAAGTTTATGCCTCTTAATGGGGGGGAGGTGAAAACGAGATGCCAGTAGTGACAATTGATATTATTAAAGGAGCTATGAGCAAAGAACAGAAAGTGGAAATGATGAAGCGTGTTTCTGAAGTGGTCGCAGAAATTGAAGCCCGACCAAATCCAAAGGAGAACATGCTTCCATTTGTGTATTGCATTATAAGGGAATCCGAGTGGGGGGACTTTGGCAACAATGGAGTAGGTATAACTCCGGAATTACTACAAGCAGTGAAACATGGAATAGTCCATATAGCCATTAAGCCACAATAAATTTCTCATTCCCCTTTTCTTTTTTTATTAGGATTGTGAGAAGAACGGAAGGGATTTCAATTAATCCCGAATTCTACCCTCCATCATACCGGATGTTCTACCGGAGATCATACTGAATGGATAAGGGGAGCTGAAAAACCTACTCTAAACCCCTTTCCCTATCATTTTCATATTGTCGAAAGTAAGCGATACTAATTTTTAGTAACAAACTGAATTTAACGCCGATAATTATGACAGAATCCATTTTCCCAAAAAAGGAAAAAAATGCAGAAAGCCAGATGAAAAATGGACACTGGGGGATTTGAACCCCCGGCCTCCGCCTTGCGAAGGCGGCGATCTTTAGCGACGTCGTATTGACGCATCCGCTGATCTAAGTGCCCGTGCGAGAGTCAGGAAATGAACCTATGTTTATAATCCTTTGCTGGACTCAACCCAGTATCTTCTTGGCTTTTACGATGACTTCGTCGGTCATCTGCGGCGCGAACCCCAGGTAGTTCTTGGGGTCCATGACCTTGGCCAGTTCCACCTTTGTGAAATGTTTTTTGACCGTTGGGTCCATTAAGAGCGCTTTCTGTAAATCCCAGCCCTTCTCTTCGGCCATCATGCTGCACGAACGGACGATCTCATGCGCGTCCTGTCGGCCGATGCCTTTGGACGTCAGCGCCATCATCACTGGCTCGGCCATGATCAGACCCTTGGCGGCGTTTATGTTCCTCAGCATGTTGTCCTTGTTGACCGTCAGTCCGCTGAACACGCCCACCATCTTTATCAATATCTCATCAGTGAGGACCATCACGTGAGGCAGGGTGAAACGCTCGGCGGAGGAGTTGCTCAGGTCCCTCTCGTGCCACAACACCATATTCTCGAACGTCGGCGTGACGAAACCGCGGACGATGCGACTGAGGCCGCAGACGTTCTCCGAGATTATCGGGTTCCTCTTTTGCGCCATAGTGGAGCTGCCCACCTGCTTCTTGGCGTCGAAGGACTCGGCCACCTCAGAAATCTCAGACCTCTGCAGGTTGCGTATCTCCGTGGCATACCTCTCACAGGACGTGCAGATATTCGCCATCAGGCAGACCAGCTCGGTGTAGCGGTCCCGACAGACCACCTGCGTCGCGGCCTCCTCGTAACCGAGGCCCAGGTCCTTCATCATCAACGACTGCACATCACGGGCCTTCGGTCCCAGGGCGGCGGCGGTGCCTATCGCTCCGGACAGCTTGCCCACGCACACCCGCTTGCGGCACTCCCTCACCCTCTCGATGTGCCTCATGACCTCCGAGGCGTAGCCGGCGATCTTGAAGCCGTACGTAGTCGGTATGGCGTTCTGCCCGTGGGTGCGGCCCATGCACATGGTGTCGCGGTGCTTCTTGGCCAGGTCGGCCAAGGTCAATAGCAACGCCAGCAGGTCCTTTTCCACAATGTCCAGAGCGGCCTGGAGCTGCAGGGCGGTTGTGGTGTCGATTATGTCGTTGGACGTAGCGCCCAAATGAACGTAGTTGCCAGCCTCGCCGCACTTCTCCGAAAGAGCCTTCACCACGGCCATGACGTCGTGCCTGGTCTCGCTCTCGATCTCGTAGACCCTCTCCCTGGTGACGATGGAGATCGAGGCCTTGGAGGATATGGTCTTGGCGGCGGAGGCGGGGATGTTGCCAGCCTTGGCGTGGGCCCGGGCCAGGGAAGCCTCGACCTTCAGCTGTAGGTCGATCCTGTGGTCCTCGGAGAATATCTCCTTCATCTCTTTGCGCCCGTAGCGGAAGTCCAATGGACAGAGCATCATTTTCGCACCAATTTATGAATAGGATTCTGCTATGATATTTCCTCCATATAAGCTTACTATCGTTCTTGAGAGCTTACTCGGCTGATAACCGGGCGGATATCCTTATTATGCCTCTGCTGGATATGTCCGCCAGGTGGAACGTGAGCCGAAAGAGCAATGGGGCATTGCCCCAGGAGATAATCGATTTCCTTCTGTCGCCCGGTGGGCATTCCCTCCTGGTGAAGGGGGAGGCCGGCACAGGCAAGACGACCATAGCCCTGCAGATCATCGAATCCCTCTCGGACCAGCAGCCGGAGTACTACCTCTCGGCCAGGGTCTCTGACGTATCCTTGTACAACCAGTTCCCCTGGCTGAAGGAACGGGTCAAACAGAACCGCCTTCTGCGGGCGGGCATGGCCTTCCTGCGGCGCTCGTACAACAAGGAACCGGGGAAGGGCGGGGAGGCGGACGTGGCCGGACCGGATCTGTTGGTGGACCGCCGGGAGCTGAACCGGCTGGAGGGGCAGATAGAGGCCGGGGAGATGGGAATGGAGGAGGAGGAAGGTTCGGTGATGCATCCGGACGGCTCCATCGTGGTGGAGGTCGGGGCGCTGCTCCCGGAATTGGAGATGGCCTACGACATCGTGGAGAACAATCTGCCCAAAAAGACGCTGGTGGTGCTCGATTCCGTAGAAGCGCTGGCGGAGAACTATGGCATTCCCGCGAACCGCATCGTTAACGCCCTGCAGAAGGACCTGGTGGAGAAGGCCGGCACCAACGTCATATTCGTCATGGAGACCCCGGAGCGCAGCCATCTGGACTATCTTGGTGATGGGGTCGTCAGCCTCAAGAACTCGGTCATGGGCGATCATCGCGTACGCACCATCGATATCGACAAATTGCGCGGCTCCGAGATACGCAACTGGAGATACCTGTTCACCTTGGAAGAGGGAAGGGTCCGGGTCATCGACCGGGACATAGACCTGTCCGACCTCAAACTGTCAAGATCGACCAAGGCCATGCTCTCCGGACGAGGGGCTTTTGGCTGGTCAGAGATGGACCGTCTGTTCGCCGGTTTGCCGTTGGGCTCGCTCACCCTGATAGAGGTAGGGCCGAGAGTGCCTATGGACCTGCTGGAGAGGATCGAGGTGGCCCTGGTGGCCGAGCAGCTGCGGAATGGACGCGGCGTTCTGTGGTACCCGCAACGCACTCTGGACCACGCCGCCTTGCCGGGATCGCTGGAGAAGGCCGGGGCGCCCCCGGGCCTGGAGCACCTGAACGTCCTGGACGTCAGCGAGGTGGTCAACGGCGCCCACTCCTTCGTGAAGAAGCTGGAGGGGGAGGACCTGGCCAGCGACCTGCGCTGGGACTCACTGAACTTCCTGCTGAAGGGTTCGGCCACGCCCTACGCCTCGATATTGGGCATGGACGCCTTGGAATCGGTCTACGGCGTGAACGTCGTTCCCAAGCTCCTGCAGCACGTGGATGCCATGCGTCGCGGCGGTCACATGGTAGTAGTGGAGGCCACGGACCGATCTTCCAACCTGGAATCACTGAGCCACCAGGCTCGCATGCACCTGCGGCTGGAGAACATCAACGGCTCGGTGGTGCTGCACGGCATCAAGCCCAGCTCCATCTTCCATTGCCTGGAGGTCGAGGAGGGCGTTCCGAGATGGGTGCCCATGCTCTGACGTTATCATCCATGATATCTGGGGAAGGGAGATTATAAGCCCGGGGGACGTAGCAAATAGCATGGACAGTGGACCCCGTTCCATCTCGGACCTGGTGTCCGACGAGTACGCCGGAAGGATCCTCAGCCTGACCTTCTCCCAACCGCGCTGCGTGCAGGAGATATGCGCCATGACCGGCATTCCTATAGCTGTCGCTTACCGCCGCGTGGCCGCCCTGGAGAACGCCGGCCTGATCAAATGTCATAGGACCGAGGTGTCGCAAGGGGGCAAGAAGAGCAAATATTACCGGTGCCAGGTCGACCTGGTCCGCCTGACCTTCCGCAAAGGGCGCTTCGAGGTGGAGGTGGAGTGGAAGGACAGCCGGAGCGAGCGGCACATACCGGCCATGGTCTCCAGATAGGTCCGCTCTCCAAGCATTTTTATTCTTTGAACACGTATCTTATCCGGATGGGGAAGAACGACCTTCTGGACAAGTCCCGATTGTTGACGGACGAGTACGCGGTCAAGATATTGGTGGCCACGGTACGCTCCCCCCGCAACGCCCAGCAGATCTCTGAGCAGTACGGCATACCGATAGCCGCCTGCTACCGTCGCATACGGGACCTGGAGCTGGCCGGCCTGATCGTCTGCACCGAGAGGAGGCTCTCCCAGCAGGGGAAACGGGTCTGCTATTACCTATCGCGCATCAAGACCGCCACCGTCCAGTTCGACAACGGCAAGCTGAAGGTCCGCTTCACCATGAAGGACGAGTGTCCAGACCAAGATTGGCAGGACGTGAACCTGCGGGATGAGGACGGGGACGGCCGATGAAGGGACTTCTTACCCTGCTGGATGTATGTTCGGCTCCATAGAAAAGAATATAAACAAAATTCAGTATGCCTACTTCCAGGCTTGAGTCTTATTTAATTTCAAGATTGAGCGTGAACGTTTATGACAGAACTCTTGGAGGACCTCGACCAGAAGCGTCAATTCAACAATAACGAGGCGGAGAGGCGCCGCCGGCTTAGGGACGAATTGAATGATAAGACCAAAGAATGGGTGCAGAAGAGAGACGAACTTAACGCGAAAGTCCGCGAGCTGGTCGACAGCGCTGCCAAGCACCGTGAGACCCGCGACAAGATGAACGAACAGGTCCGCGCGGCCAAGGACGCCCGGGACAAGTTCAACGAGCAGGTCAGCGAGCTCAACAAGAAGGTCATGGCCCTGAAGAAGGACACCGTTCAGCAGGAAGGTCCCTCCGTAGCCAAGATGAAGAAGGAGCTGAAGAACCTAGAGTTCATCCACATGACCTCTGGCGACCTCAAGCGGGACAAGGAGAAAGCCTTGGTAGAACAGATGAAGGCCCTCCAGATGCAGATCCGCGAGAGGGAGAAGACCCTGGAAGCCAACGACGAGGTCAAGGGCGCCATCACGGAACTGCGCGAGGCCAAGGACAAGGCCGAGGAGCAGCACCGCCTGGTAAGCGAGCTGGCCGAGGGCGCCCAGAACGAGCACGACGCCATGATAAAGATCTACGAGGAGGCGGACAAGCTCAGGAAGGAAGCCGACGAGGCCCAGGAGAAGTTCATCGAGACCAAGGGCAAAGCCGATGAGGAGCACCGTCGCCACATAGACCACATCCGGCAGGTGCACGACTATGACAAGATCATCACCGGCCTGAGGCAGAAGGCCCGCAAGGCCCGCAAGAAGAAGGACGATAGCGTAGCGATGAAGGAAGCTGAGGATATCTTCGACAAGTTCAAGAAGGGAGAGAAGCTCAGCACCGAGGACCTAATGGTCCTGCAGAAGAGCGGCTACCTCTGACCAAAACCCCTTTTTTCCTTAAATTTAAATTTTACTGGCTGCGAAATCCCGCCGCCTTTCTCCCCTTTATTACAATAATGCCAAACTATAAATATCGTCGAAAAGATAGTAGAGTTCGGGAAGGTCTGGGCTGGTTTTCAGAGTGCATCCCATCCCTTCTGACAGGACAGGTCCTTCCCAAACCCCTTTTTCTTACTCTTCTGCTTAGGGCAAAGGTTATCTAAGTCCACCGGGTTGTTGATGGAGGTCGTCAAATGGTATTGGAAGGATTGGGCCAGTCACTCAAGGACGTCCTCAAGAAGGTCGCCAACTCTAACAACATAGACGAGAAGCTGATCAAGGAGGTGTCCAAGGACATCCAGCGGGCGCTCCTGCAGGCCGATGTCAACGTGAAGATGGTCCTCGAGATCACCAAGGAGGTGGAGCGCCGGGCGCTCACCGAGAAGCCTCCCGCCGGAAAGAGCTCGAGGGAGCATGTAATCAAGATCATCTACGACGAGCTGGTCAAGATCCTGGGCGAGCAGAAGGCGCTGCTGCCGGGCAAGCAGGTCATAATGATGGTCGGCCTGTACGGCCAGGGAAAGACCACCAGCGCTGGCAAGCTCAGCCGCTATTTCCATAAGAAGGGGCTGAAGGTCGGGCTCATCGCTGCCGACGTGCACCGCCCAGCCGCCTACGACCAGTTGAAACAGATCGGCGACAAGGTCGGCGTGCAGGTCTACGGCGTTCCCGGAGAAAGGTCGGCGGTAAAGATCGTCGAGGCCGGCATGAAGGAGTTCCATTCGTTGGACGTCATCATCATCGACACCTCCGGGCGCCACGCTTTGGAGGGCGACCTCATCGAGGAGATAAAGGATGTGACCAACGTGGCCAAGCCCAACGAGCGGATATTGGTGCTCGACGCTAGCGTGGGGCAGCAGGCCGGCCCGCAGGCGCAGGCCTTTCACGACGCCGTGGGCGTCACTTCTGTCATACTCACCAAGATGGACGGCACGGCCAAGGGCGGCGGTGCGCTTAGCGCAGTCTCCCGCACCAAGGCGCCCATCGTGTTCATCGGCGTCGGCGAGCACCTCGAGGACCTGGATCTCTTCGTCCCGTCCCGCTTCATCTCCCGGCTGTTGGGCATGGGCGACCTCGAGTCGCTCATGGAGACGGCCAAGGAGAGCATCACCGAAGAGCAGGCCATGGAGACGACCAAGAAGATCATGTCCGGCAAGTTCTCCCTCAAGGAGATGTACGAGCAGATGGAGATGCTCACCAGCATGGGCCCGCTCAAGAAACTGATGGCCATGCTGCCGGGCATGGGCATGGGGCTGCAGGACAAGATCAACGTGGAGGAGTCCCAGGAGCGCCTCCAGCGCTACCGCATCATCATGGACTCCATGACCGAGGAGGAGATGGAGAATCCCAAGCTCATCAAATCCTCGCGCGTGATGCGGATAGCCCGGGGCTCGGGCATGGACCCCAAGCACGTGCGGGAGCTGCTGCAGCAGTACAACACCTCCAAGAAAGCGGTAAAAGGATTCATGGGCAACCGCAAGCTGCGCAAGCAGCTGATGAAGCAGATGCAGGGCAGCGGGTTCGAGGGTCTACAATGAGGCGCTTCATCGTCATCGGGCATAAGGCCGCCACGGCCGCCGACTTCAAACTGGACGACCTGGCCGGCGGAGCCGGGAGGCTTGACGTGCTGTTGCGGTGCATCAACTCCGCCTTCTTCCTCAGCCACGACCTGCGTAGGGACGTGGAGGTCCTTCTCATTCTTCAGGGTCCGCCCGGCCCGGCGCGCACCATCCGCCTGGTCGGCAGCGAGCTGCGCTACTTGAACCCGGACGAGAGGAGCACCGGGGCGCTCATACGCAACGCTCTGATGAGGGAAACCACGTCCGAGGAGCGCAGCACCCCCGGCATCTACGTCAGCACGCGCACCTTCCAGGACGTGTTGGGGCTGCTGGGCTCGGAGACCAAGCTGGTGTACCTGAAGGAGGACGGCGAGGACATTCGTTCGGCGGAGATGCCAGGGGACGTCACCTTCGTGCTGAGCGACCACATGGACCTGACCCCGGACGAGGAGGAGCTGCTCCTGCGGTACAGTCCGCAGGTGCTAAGGCTGGGACCGATTTCCTACCACGCCGACCACTGCGTCACCATCGTGCACAACGAGTTGGACCGCCGTTCCCCCTGAGCCAAGATTTATATCCATACTGAATGGTGAGAGGATTATGAACCAAAAAATCGCCCAGCACAAGCATTGCCGGTCCTGCGGCAAGGCCTTCGTGGGCGATGGCCGTTACTGTTCCACGGAATGCGGGGAGGGCAACGAGAAAAAGCTCAAGGGCAAGAAGCGCCAGCTGCTCATCCTCTACGTCATTAGCGTTATCATCCTGATCTTCGCGTTGGTTCTAACGGTGAGATGATGAGGGTCGGCGTGGGAGGAACGTTCAACGTCCTGCATAAGGGGCATCGGAGGCTTTTGGACACGGCCATATCCGAGGGCGATGAGCTTGCGGTCGGCCTGATGAGCGACGCATATTGCCAAGAGAACAAGTCCTCCATCATACCATATCACCAAAGGGAGGGCGCGCTGCGGGAGTACCTGGACGATAGAAAGATAAGGTACAGTATAACTCCCCTGAGCGTTAAGGAGGGCACCGCCCCAGAGGACCCCGAGCTGAGCGTGCTGGTGGTGTCCGAGGAGACCCAGCTGTTAGGACCGAAGATAAACGACATGCGCCTGCGGAACGGATTGCGCATGGTAAAAGTGGTCGTCGTGCCGTACGTTCTGGCCGACGACTACCGGCCGATCAGCTCCACCCGGATACTGGCCGGGGAGATCGACGTCGAGGGCAAGCTGAAACGTCCGCTCAAGGTCATGATCGGTTCCCTCAACCCGGTCAAGGTCGCGGCCGTCCGGGGCGTCATCGAACGCTTCTACCCCCAGTTGGAGATCGTGGCAATGGACGTGAGCGGCGGAGTGGGTGAACAGCCTTGGGGCCAGGAGGCCGAACGGGGTGCGATGGAAAGGGCCAGGGCCTGCCTGGGGAACGGTGACCTGGGAGTAGGGATCGAGGCTGGAGTTTGGGATGGGGAGGACGGGCTGTACGACGTGCAGTTCTGTGTCATCGTCGACGCTATGGGGCGGACGACCGTCGGCCACGGTATGGGCTTCCGTTACCCGCCGGCAGTGGCTGAGCTGGTGCGGAACGGTTCATCGGTCGGAGACGCCTGCGCTCAGCTTTTCGAGGAAGGGGACCAGGGATCCGGAAAGGGAGCCATCGGAATTCTGACCAACGATGTCCTCGACCGGAAAACGTTGACGGAACAAGCGGTGCTGGCGGCCATGGTGCCTCGGATAAGGAAAGAGCTCTACTGGTAGATCTCGGCCTTGTCCTTGCGCCTGATGGACGACATGTAATCCTCCTTGGTGGCGCAGTTCTCCAGACCCACGCAGCCGAAGCGGTTGTACTTCAGGCAGTAGTCCCCGCCGATGAGGTGTTTGCACATGGCCTCGCGGTTCTGCATGCGGCACTTGTCCTTGATGCAGGTGAAGCCGTAATACAGCCCTTTGCACTTGCCGTCCGGACCCATCTGGGGGCAGTCGCTCATCTGCCGGTCACCCCCGACGCTGAATCATGGCGAGGAGGTGAGACCACCATGCGGTGGACATAACAGTGGTCCCTGTCACGAAGAAACTGCATCGAACCCCATACCGCCTTGCGATGGGGCGTATATTGATTTAAAGATGTTAAATAATTTGCTTCCAGCCTGTCGTTTTGATGAGAAGGAGCGCCGAGGGGGAGATTCGAACTCCCGGGGTACTAGGTACCACCGGCTTTCAAGGCCGGCGCCGTGATCCAGGCTTAGCTACCTCGGCTTGTGTTTCAGATGAGCTTCTCTCCGCGGCCTGACATCAGGTCCTGCAGGTCCAGTTCGAATGAGATGATGGGGTATCCTAGCTCGTAGGCGGTGATGACCTGCGGGTGCAGTTCACCGAAATGTCCCACTTGGCGCCCGTTGACCTTGATCACCGCGCACCTGCCGGGAATGAACATGCCCATATTCCCCGACTGCAACGAACATTGCACCCCCAGTTCCTTGAGCACGCCCTCGGCCAGGGACTTCATCTCGGTGAAGCTGGCCTTGGAGTGTATGGCCAGGACGGCCAGATGCTTGCGGCGCTTGGTGGAGATGACAACATCGCCGACCTCGAAGATGCGCTGGGGAAGGTCGCGGTGCTGGCTCTTGCGTAGGATGGCCATCAGCGAAGGTATGAGATGGACGCGCAGGCAGTTGTGGTCCTCGCTGACCGGGTTCAGCACCTCCACCGCCTCCGCCGGAGGGAGGCGCACCATGTCGAACTGCTCGTTCAGGGAGGAGAGCGTCAAGGTGGTCACCTCCCAGTACCCGAATCCGACCATCATCTGACGGACCAGGTCGGCCACCCTCTCCATCTTTCTCTCCCCGCCGATGGTGCTGAAGACCGGGCGGGAGTTCCCGAAGTTCTCGTAGCCGTAGCCGATCGCGACGTCCTCCACCACGTCCGCGGGGTGCATCAGGTCCATCCTCACCGGGGAGGAGGACACCTTCACCTTGCGCCCCTTCGGTTCAGCAGAGTATCCCATGCGGGTGAGGCACTGGCACATGGCCAGCGGTTCCAGGTCCAATCCCAAGGCGGCGTTGGTGCGCTCCACGTCCAGCAACCATTGCTTCGGCCGAAGGTTGGGGCTCATGCCCTTCTCCTCGCCGCGCAGGGTGATGGTCTCGATGACCCCGCTCCTCTCCGCTATGGAGGTGCAGACGATGTTCAGCACCCCGCTGATGGTGTTATAGTCCGTGCCGGTGACGTCGATGAACAGGTTCTTCGTCTCCGGGGTGACCGTGGTCAGACGACCGTTTATTATCGGGGGGAAGGACAGCAACTGGTTGTTGCGGTCCAATATGACGGGATAGAGCTCCTTGCCGTTCAGGAGGTGCTTGTAGTCCCGTCCCTTCTCGTGCTTTTCCAGCACCTCGGATAGGGTCATCTCTTCCTGCTTGGCCAGGGGAACGAAGGATATGGAATTGGGCGGTACGGCCTTGTAGGTGAATGGCGGTTCTACCTTGTCCAGGTCGTGGACGCCGATGGCCACCTTGGCCCGCTTGCGCCCCACGGTCATGTGCAGCTTCTCCTGCAGCTCCATGAGCGAGCGTATGGTGGCGTCGTCCATCTTCACGCCCCGGATGACCGCCCCAACAACGTAGGGACGGACGTTCTTGACCGAGCTCTCCACCTTCATCACAAGGTCCGAGGCGGCGATGTCGTAGGTGCGCAGTCCCAGCTGGATGTCGAAGAAGGCCCGCAACGCCCTGGCTATTCCCTCTACGGAATAGAGATCGGGGCGGTTAGGGAAGAACTCGATGGAGGTTTCCTTGCTGACCGGGTCGAAGTCGTGGAAGTCGGCGCCGATCATGGGTATGCGGTCCAGGATTTCCCGGTCCTCCATACGCGTCCCGATAAGGGACTTCAGGTCCTCAAGGTTGAAATTGATGACTGGCATTGCGTGCGGACCATGAGATTGATGGTATATGAGGGTTTTTGAACGTCAACCGTTGGTCGTTGTGGCATACTGATATCAGCGGCCCAGGGCCTTGTGCGCCTTGCCCAGCTCCCCGGCCGATTGCGCCGCCAGGGTGGAAAGCTCCCCGGCCAGGACCAGCGCGGCGGCGATCTCCGCCAGCTTCTTGGCCTTGCCCGGGCCCAGGCAGTCCATCATGGAGAGCGCCTCGGCCTGGCAGGGCAGCCTGGTCCCACCTCCCACGGTGCCGACCTCCAACGACGGCAACCGGAGCGAGAAGTACAGGGCGTCATCGACCAGCTCGGCCGTGGTCATGGCCATGCTGCCCTCCACCACCTGCGCGGGGTCCTGACCGGTGGCGATGAAGACCGCGGCCAGCATGTTCGCCACGTGGGCATTGTAGCCGTAGGAAAGGGC